>NZ_JAPDDR010000008.1:0-300000 GCF_025950095.1 Luteolibacter rhizosphaerae
GCTTCAAGCGGGTCTTCCAACTGACGGAGAACGTGGACCCGGACAAGGTGGAGGCGCGCTATCGCAACGGTGTGCTGGAGGTGCACGTGGGCAAGAGCGAGGTATCCAAGCCTCGCGTGATCCAGGTAAAAACCGACTGAGGAAAACACAGGGGGGCCCCCTGGCGGGCCGGGGTGGCCTCCCTATCCATCCCCACTTTGCCATGAAAAAGCAAAAACGTGCACCCTTGTCCGCCGTGCGGGACGCGATCCGCGAATGCCGCGTGATCCGGTTCAGCTACGAAGGGCAGAGCTACACCGTGAAGCCGGTGGAGCTGGGACGCTCCACGGGAGGATCCCTGATCGTGAAAGCCTGCGTGAGGGAAGGGCCAGCAGATGGCCTTAGGGGCTGGGCAAACTTCTACTACTGGAAGATCCGCAGCCTTGAAATCCTGCCGGAGCGGTTTGATCCCGGGACGGGGCCGGAGTCTCTTCACCCGGTGGCCGCATAAGAGGACGGAACAAAAGGGCGGAGCAATCTTTCCGAGCGAAAACGATGAAAAACAACGGATTCAGTGAGGTCATTGCCTCCGCCCAGCTCCGTGCCAGCGAGCGCGAGGCTGGGAAGGCGGCGCAGAGGGAAAGTCTGGGCGAGGCCATACGCTCCAAGCACGAGGTGCTGCACGGCGTGGTGCACCGAACCCTACTGGAAGCATGGCGAGGACTGGAGGCTGCGGGCGTGAAGGCGACGGTGAACACGGATGCCAACCCGCGAGGAGAGTGGCAAATCTCGCTCAAGCTGCTGGAGAAGCCGGAGGCCCCGCGCCTGGTGTTCTCGGTGATCACGGGCTTGGCCGCCCACTTGGTCTGTAGCCGGGAGGGAGCGGGTGCGCAGGGCGAGTTGGATTACCAGATGCTTGATGATGCAACGCCGGCGGAGATTGCGCGGATCGTGGCGGACTATCTGGCGGAAGTGCTTGGATAAAAGGGATATTAGCAACGACGAGCACCATATGGGAACACCGCGAAAGCGCGCCCTTTCAATGATTGTGCCCGCGAAGACGGGACCCCATAGGTCATGTGTGGACATTTTCGCCGAAGCGGAGGGTTACCTCGAACTTGGAATGCATGCAGAGGCCTGGGAGTCTCTCACGGCATTGTCTGGCGACGTTGTGAGCCATCCGCGAGCTCTGCGCGTGAGAATGTTCTGCGCCTTCCAAGCCCGCCACTATCGGATGGCGGAAACCCTCGCGCTCATGCTCTGCTGTGCCGGCAGGGAAATCAAAGCGGCGGCGGGGGTGATTCTGCACCAGTTGGCGGCGATCTATAACATCGCGGGTAATCAGCGGCAGGCGAGATTACTTGCCAAAGCTGCGATTGAAGCGGACCCGCGGCGGGAAGGCTTGATACGGAGCGATCCCCAGTTTCCGCCGGACTTCGTCGAAAAGGCTCTGCGGTGATCTACGCAAACGCGTCAAGGACACTTGTCACTCCGCCCGATTCGGTTTGTAGCTGCAACGGCATTCTCCCGCGCCGCTACACCTCATACTATGGCTATTCCGGAAGAATGTCGCAATCTGATCGTCGCTGCCTCTCAGTCCTTTTTGCTCGCCATTGGTATGGAGGACGTCTCGCTCCTCGAAGGACTATCGGACGGGCGGAGACTCCACATTTCGGTGACAGTGCTGCCGCCCATCGACGAGGACAGCAAGGGCGCACTTGCGATGAAGCCTGAGCACTACGAGGAAAGCGGGATGGCGACGCGGGTAAGGGTGAATGGGGGTTGCTAAGTTGGTGGCTTGCCGGCTGGCGGCCAGCATTCCCGTTCGTCTGGATCGGCGAGCGGGATTCAGGCGATGGAGATGACCTTTAAGGCACTTGTCGGGGGAAGTATCTCCCAGAACTCCTTACCCTCCGCCCGGCTCCGTGCATTCTTGTGTCTTGAAGTCCCGGTGTCCCATGTTCGACATGATCCTCTCGCGTGACCCGGCCTTGCCGCGGTTGGCCGCCTCCCAGTAAGAGTCGTAGCTGTGCCGGGTGATGTCGTGGCCCCAAGGAACGAGTTGCTTCCACTTCGCTTCATCGGCGAGCGTGGCACCGGGTGTGGTGTAGTAGCCGTAGATGAGCCGCCGCCGGCGTTTGGCGAAATTGTCGGGCACGATCGGCCCCTTGCGCCTCATCCACGATCGTAGCCAGGCGCGGAGCGGCTTCTCGATCTCCACGTAGCGATTGGGGCCGTCGTTGGTTTTGGTGACGTCAACCTTGATGTGGCCTTCCTTCCAGTCGATGTGCTCGAAGCGGAGAGCACGTGCCTCCGAATCCGGACGCAGGCCGGCGAAGTAGCAGATCGCGAAGTACGGGACCATCTCTTGATCGTACTCCCAAGCAGTCAGCAGGAGCTTCCGGACGTCGGCGGGAGCTGAGACCGGTTTCTTGCGCTTTCCGTCGTTGATGCCGGGGAGATCGTCAAGGGGATTCCGCGGATGGGCCTTCTTGGCCGCGGCTAGTTCGAAGAGCGACCGGATGCCGCCGAGCTGCTGGTTGTAGGTCTCGGGGCCCGGCTTCGCGGTTTTGCGCCAGCCTGCCAGCCATTCGCCAAAAAGCCTCGTCCATGCCGGAGATCAAGTTCTCCTCGATTTCGTGCAGACGCTTGCGGAAAGGCTTCCACCGCTTGCCATAATACTGACTCGACCAATTAGGTCGGTGGTCGCTTTCAAATGCGTCCAGCAGCAGCACCAGCTTCGGCGACTGGCTGGCTTTCTCCATTTCGGCGAACTTCACCGTGCAAAAGTGATCCAAGCCGTGAAAGCCGAACTCGATGGCAGACTCGTTCCACTTCACGGCCGCTTCCATGAACTCGGCACGGATGCCCTTGGCCCGGTCTTTGAAGTTGTCTTTGGCCTCTTTCAGCCGCCGGGCGTGCTCCTTGGCTTCCTCCTCGCCTCCCCGCTAAAAATAGATCCGCTGGCGCTTCCCGTCCGCCGAGAGGCCGGCGGGGACGTTGAGCACCCACTTGCCGCGCTTGTGGTCGTAGCGGGGAATGAGCTTCGGAGTGCGGGCCATGAAGGCAAATGGCGCGGAAACGGGCAGGTTTGCTAGCCAAATTCGGGCGCATTCGGGCGAAATTCGGGCGCAGCCGGAAAACGAAAATGGCCAGCAGAAGCTGGCCAAGTCGTTGAGAGAGAATGGAGCGGGCGATGAGATTCGAACTCACGACATCCACCTTGGCAAGGTGGCGCTCTACCACTGAGCTACGCCCGCGTCGCGAAACGCGTGCGCGGTTTCTACACGGGGGCCGACGATCGGCAAGAGAAAACTTGCATCAAAATTGAGTGGGTTTGAGGAGGGCTCGGTGGAACGCGTGTTCCACAGAAACGGCAGCCCCTGAAATAATTCGTCCGCACACGCTATGTGTGCGGACTACGTGGCGAGCAGATCGCTCGCGGTCCGGGTGACCCGGAGAAAGCTGAATCTAATCCAAGGGAAACTCTCCATCCTCGCCGATGCCGATCCAATTCAGGCGGCCGAAAGCGCGGAAGATCGCCGGAGTCAGTTCGTCGCCGTCGTCTTCAGCATGCTCGACGGTGGCGGAGCTGGTGAGACCGCGCATCGACTCGATGCTGATCACGGTGCGGTATCCTTCGAAGTGGATCCAATCGCCCCAGTTCTTCGACTCGTGGCGGGGGAAAAGCTTCTCCTTTCGAAGCGCTTCGACGACTTCTTTGATGGTGCAGGGATCTTCGGATTCGGGCAGTTGCAGGACAGTTTCCATGTGGCGGGCGGGAAGCGTGCAGGGGATTATTCGCGAATGGAAGCTTCGCATAGCCGGGAATACAAGCCGCCTCTTGCGAGAAGGTCTTCGTGTTTTCCGCACTCCACGAGTTTTCCGTCCTGTAGCACGCAAATCAGGTCGGCTTTGCGGACCGTCGAGAGACGGTGCGCGATGACAAAGGAGGTGCGATCGGCGCGGAGATTCTCGAGCGCTTGCTGCACGAGACGTTCGGTTTCGTTGTCGAGAGCGGAAGTCGCTTCGTCTAACAGGAGGAGCGGAGGGTTCTTCAGAAGGGCACGGGCGATCGAGAGACGCTGCTTCTCTCCACCGGAGAAGCGCACGCCGCGCTCGCCGGCCACGGTGTCGAGCTTCTCCGGTAGATCTCGTACAAAGGGTGCGGCATTCGCGTTATCGAGCGCGGCCCAGATCTCGTCATCGGTGGCGTCCGGTTTTGCGAGTCGCAGATTCTCGCGCAGGGTGGTATTGAAGAGGAAGCTCTCCTGGGTCACGTAGCCGGTGTGGTCGCGCAGCCATTCCTTCGAGAGGGTTTCGATCGGATGGTCGTCGAGGAGGATGCGGCCTTGGTCGGTTTCGTAGAAGCGGGTGAGAAGATTGAGCACCGTGGACTTGCCCGCACCGGTGGGTCCCACGAGGGCGACGGTCATGCCGGGCTCCGCAATCAGTGACACGCCTTGGACCGCAGGTGAATCGGGATCGTAGGAGAAGCCCGCGTTCTCGAACACCACCTTGCCCTTGAACTCGGCGGGGCGCTCGCCCTCGGTGAGATTTGTTTCATCCGGCAGGTCGAGGATATCGAAGACGCGCTTCGCAGCGACCTTGCCGCTCACGTAGAGCTGGGTGAGATTGTTGATCCGCGAGATGGGATCGAAGAGAAAGCCCCAGGCAACCAGGAAGGCCATGGGTGTGCCTTTCTCCATCTTGCCCTCCAGAACCCACCAGGCACCGCAGGCGAGCATGAGGATGATGCCGGACTCTGCGAGCAGGGAGACGCCGGGCCAGACGAGGGCTTGGCCCTTCATCACGCGCATGTGCTTTTCTCCGACATGACGGCTGGCGGCATCGAAGCGATCGAGCGCTTCCGGCTCCACGGTGTAGGCCTTGATCTGGCGGATGCCCGCGAGGTTGTCGTGCAGCAGGGCGTTGAGTGCGGCGGACGCTTCGGAGGATTCTCGCCAGCGGGGTTCGGCCCGCTTTGAGTAGATGGTGGTGATCAGCCCGATGATCGGCAGCGGGGCCAGCGTGACGAGTGCGAGCTCCCAGCTATTGTAGAACATCCAGCCCGCCATGATCAGGAACTGAAGGACGGCAGGGATGGCTTGGTCGATCGTTTCAACGATTACCCGGTCGGTGGAGGGGACGTCGCTCGCTACGCGGGACATGATCTCGCCGGAGGAGTTCGTATCGAACCACTTGATCGGGAGACGCTGGAGTTTGTCGTAGAGTTTCTTGCGGAGGTCGTGGATCAGGCGCTGCTCCAGCGCGTTGTTCCCGTAGGTGCGGAGCATGAAGAGCGTCTGGCGCAGCAGGATGGCCCCGATGCCGAGGGAAGCAGTCTGGAAGAGCAACTCGCGGCGACCCTTGTCCATCACCTCGTCCACCAGCACCTGAGTCACGGTGGGGAGCACCAGTACGAGCACGGTGCAGATGACCGCCATGACCAGCGAGGTGGCGGCCCGGCCGGGATAGTGCAGGGCGAGGGAGAAGACGCGCTTGAGTACGGCCATGTTGTCACCAAAAAGCGCCCGGAATTGCCATCATGCAAGGAAGATGCTTCGCGTCCTGAGATTCCCGTGTTAGGAAGAGAGTGAAGCCCCATGCCTCGAACCCATATTCTCGCGCTCGATCAGGGCACGACCTCCTCCCGTGCGATCGTATTCGATCATGAGGGGCGGCAGGTCGCTGTGAGCCAGAAGGAGTATCCGCAGATCTTCCCGCAGCCGGGTCAGGTGGAGCACGATCCGCTGGCGATTTGGGCGAGCCAGTGGTCCACGGCAGTGGATGCGATGGGGAAAGCCGACTTGGAACCGCAGGACATCGCGGCCATCGGGATCGCGAACCAGCGGGAAACCACGCTCGTCTGGGACCGGGACAGCGGCAAACCGGTTTATAATGCCATTGTCTGGCAGGACCGGCGGACGGCAGGCGAGTGCGCGCGCTTGCGGGCCGAGGGGTTGGATCAGCTTTTCGCGGAGCGCACCGGGCTGCGGCTAGATCCCTACTTCTCCGGGACCAAAATCCGCTGGATCCTGGAGAACGTGGAGGGTGCGCGGGCCAAGGCTGACGCGGGCAAGCTGATGTTCGGCACGGTGGATAGCTGGCTGCTGTGGCGGCTCACCGGACGGACCGTGCATGCGACCGATGCGACGAATGCCTCCCGCACCCTGATCTACGATATCCATCGTGGCGATTGGGACGATGAGCTGCTGGGAATCCTCGGCATCCCCCGCTCGATGTTGCCGGAGGTGAAGGACAGCAGCGGGATTTTCGGCGAGTCGCAGGAAGGCATCCCCATCGCGGGGATCGCAGGCGATCAGCAGGCGGCGCTTTTCGGCCAAGGTTGCTTTTCGCCGGGAATGGCGAAGAACACTTACGGAACCGGTTGCTTCATGCTGATGAACACCGGCTGGGAAGCCGTGGCCTCCACCAACAATCTACTTACAACAGTGGCTTGGCGGATTGGCGGGAAGACGGAGTATGCCTTGGAAGGCTCGGTCTTCATGGGCGGAGCGGTGGTGAAGTGGTTGCGTGATGACTTGCAGTTGATCCGCACGGCGGAGGAGTGCGAGCAGGTGGCCGCCACGGTGGCGGATAGCGGCGGGCTTTACTTCGTGCCGGCCTTCACCGGCCTCGGTGCCCCGCATTGGGATCCCTACGCGAGGGGCGCGGTCTTCGGAATGACGCGCGGAACGAAGCGGGCGCATTTTTGCCGCGCCGCGCTCGAATCGATCGCATTCCAGAGCGCGGAGTTGGCGGGCTGCATGGTGAAGGATAGTGGCATTCCGCTGAAGCGCTTGCTGGTGGATGGCGGTGCCGCGCGCAGCGACCTGCTGATGCAGTTCCAGGCAGATCTCCTCGGCGTGGAGGTCATGCGGCCCAAGGAGGTCGAGACCACCGCCACGGGAGCGGCGTGGTTGGCCGGTCTCGCGGTTGGTTTTTGGACAAGCCGCGAGGAACTGCTGAAGCATCAGGAAGCGGGCAAGGAATTCCATCCCTCACGCCCCGGGGAAGACATGAGCCGCATGATGGACGGCTGGAACCGCGCGGTGGAACGCTCGAAAGGATGGGCCGATGATACGCTCTGAGCATCTCGCCGCGCTGGAGTCGGAAGTGTTCGACATCTGCATCGTGGGCGGCGGCGCCACGGGCTTGGGTGCGGCGGTGGATGCCGCATCGCGCGGACATCGTGTAGCCTTGGTCGAGCAGGCGGACTTCGCGAAGGGAACGTCATCGCGTTCTACCAAGCTCGTGCATGGCGGAGTGCGCTACCTAAAGCAGGGGAATATCCCGCTGGTCATGGATGCCCTCCACGAGCGCGGGCGGATGGCGCGGAATGCACCGCATCTGGTGCATGATCTGGCCTTCGTGATTCCCACCTATCACTGGTGGGAGGGTCCCTTCTACGGGATCGGGATGAAGGTCTACGATGGGCTGGCAGGGAAGCTGGGATTCGGCGCCAGCCGGGGGCTTTCGAAGGAGGAAACCTTGGAGCAGATCCCCACTATCGAGCCGGAGGGGCTGACGGGAGGAGTAGTCTACCACGACGGACAGTTCGACGATGCACGCTTGGCGATCCATCTCGCGATGACGGCGTCGGAGCATGGCGCCAAGCTGGCAAACGGGGTGAAGTGCACCGGCCTCGTGAAGGAGGAAGGAAAGGTCCGTGGCATCGAGGCCAAGGACATGGAGAGCGGGCGTGCCTTCACGATCCGCGCGCGCAGCGTGATCAATGCGACGGGTATTTTTGTCGATGACCTGCGGCGCCGGGATGAAGAGAACGCGGAGAAGATCGTGGCCGTGAGCCAAGGCGTGCATTTGGTGCTGCCGAAGGAGTTCCTGCCGGGTGATGCCGCGATCATGATCCCGAAGACTGCGGATGGCCGCGTGCTTTTCGCCGTGCCATGGCATGACCGCGTGGTCGTCGGCACCACCGATACACCCTTGTCCGGGCGGTCGCTCGAACCTCGTGCCCTGCCGGAAGAGATCGCTTTCATCATGATTCACGCGGCGCGCTATCTGACGCGCGATCCGGGGCCGGAAGATGTGTTGAGCGTCTTCGCGGGCTTGAGGCCGCTGGTGAAAGCGGGGAGCGGATCGAACACGGCAAGCTTGTCCCGCGATCATACGATTCTGACATCCGAGAGTGGCTTGATCACCATTACCGGTGGCAAGTGGACGACGTACCGCAAAATGGCGGAGGATGTGATCAACCGGGTGGAGGAGGTGGCTGCCTTGGAGAAGCGGCCCTGCCGTACCGAGGATCTGCGGATCCACGGCGCCACGAATGAGGAAATCCCGGAAGCTCATCTCCAGGTGTATGGGAGCGATGCCATTGCGATTCGCGGAATGGGCGAAACCAGCAAGGTCCATCCGGCGCTGGAGCTCACGGTGGGCGAGGTGCGCTGGCACGCACGAAAGGAAATGGCCCGGAGCGTGGAGGACGTACTGGCGCGGCGAAGCCGGAGTCTCCTGCTCGATGCGAGGGCCTCGATCGCGGCGGCTCCGACGGTGGCCCGGATTCTGGCGGAGGAACTGGGGAAGGGGAGCGCTTGGGAATGGGCCCAGACAAGCGATTACACCGCGTTGGCCCGCGGCTACGTCTTTGGCGATCCGTCGAGCACCGGGTGATGTTGCCTCGTGCGGTTATGCTCTGTTAGCGTGAGCGCGTGCTGATCCAGATCTGGGAGAATGTGGGGACCTTTGTGTTCTGCGTCTCGGGAGCCATCGCCGCCCGGGAAAAGGCGATGGATTGGTTCGGCATGTTCGTGCTGGCCTTCCTGACCGGGGCTGGCGGCGGGATGATCCGGAGCGTTTTGATCGGGGATGTGCCGCCGTTGTTCCTGAAGGATCCTCTGACCTTCATTCTCGCGATGGCGGGAGCTGCACTCGCGTTGGTGGGGGCGAAGTGGTGGGCGAAGTTCCACCGGATCGTGTCCTTCTTCGATGCGATCGGTATCGGCCTGTTCACCGTGGCGGGCATCCGGATCGCGCAGTCGCACGGCTTGCCATGGTGGTCCTGTCTCGCTCTCGGCGTGATCAGCGCGACTTTCGGCGGCTTGCTTCGCGACGTATTGCGGAACCAGATTCCGCTGGTGCTGCGGAAGGAGATCTACGCCACCGCCTGCATCATCGGCGGTTTGGCCCTGTTCGGTTTGGATCGGCTCGGTCTACACGAGGGCGTGGTGCTGGGCGTCACGACGGGGATCATCGTCAGCATCCGCCTGTTGGCGATCCGCTATGCAATCCACCAATCGGTCGGCTGAGGATCAGCTTGGGCTCAGTTCGCTCGAAAGATCCCTGATCGGACGGATCCAGTTCGGATCGCATTCGGCGACCCTGAGGTTCTTCTTTGCCGAAATGAAGAAGAGAGTGGTTTTCTCGGTGCCGTACTTGTAATCCACCCAGCCGTGCGTCTCGGTCGCAAGCAACCGGTTATGAAGGACGATCGCGAGGTTCTCCGCAAGCTGGACCAAGCTGTAGTCGAAGTTGTCCGGGTTGCCGTCGGAAGGTGGGTAGAGCGCCTCCGCATCGGTCCAGAGCGAGATCTCGTCGCAGATCGCGGTCTCCTTGTCGAAGCCGAGTATCATCCCCCAAGTTTGTTCAAAGATGGAGCATTCGTCATCCTCGTTCCAGCCGTAGCCGTTGAAGTCCCTGCCGAAGTTCAACGTGAGTAAGTCGTGGGACCGGATGAGCTTCGCGAAGTCGTCGAAACGCCCGTCGAGATACTCGGTGTCGACCGAGAAAACCCTGCTGCGGGCCCATAGCGCCTTGGCAAGGTTCAACGTGCCGCGGTTGTCGCTGTCGAAGTCAAACTGACCGGGATGAAAACCGAACTGCGCCATGGTCTCGCGCAACATGGCGGCAAACTCGGGCGTCAGCGTCGTCGGCGGGATGGTGAAGTCCGCGACGAGGCGTTGGTAAACTTTCGGCATGGGCTTGGGGATCAGGCACCGGTGCCGAAGAAGTGTTCGAGTGCCTCCGCACAGCCTTCGCTATGGGTCAGCAGGCAGACGTGCCCTCCGCCTTGGCTGACGTGGGCTCGGATGTCGGGCACGGCATTCGCGGGGCAGGCGAACATCGCCGCCACATCCGGGCTGAGCATCTCGAAATCGTTGTGGCTGTCGCCGATCGCGAAGACGCGGTCCGTGGCGACGCCGAAGTGACGCGCCACCTCTGCCAAGCTACTGCCTTTCTGGTAGTCCTTGTGGCCGAAGCGGAGCCAGATGGAGTTCCGCTGCCAGCCCAAGTGCGGAGTGTTCGCGGTCAGCGCTTGGACACGTTCCATGATCCACGCCATCTCCTCCTCGGTGCGGGCGACGAGGCCGGCCGGATCACCCGGCTGTTCGATCCAGGTGGCACCGGTGTGCTCTTCCACCTCGTTGCGGATGGCATCGAGCACGTCCTGCACCTCGGCGAAGAAGCGGGCGAGATTGGCCTCGCACTGCTTGTTGTAGGGCTCGTGGGAAACCCAACGGCCTTTCTCGTTCGGTAACCAGACCTCGCGCTCGCGGGCCACCACCCAGTCCGGAGCGAAAGGAAAACGACCGTCGACCAAGCCCTCTGCGACGTGGCCGATCGAGCGCCCGGTATTGATTCCCCAGAGCGCGCCATGCTCGCGGCGCAGGCGTTCCAGATTCTGGAAAAGGCGCGGACTGACTGGAGGATTCTCCGCCGGGTGGTAGAGCGTTCCGTCGAAATCGAAGGAAAGGATCGCTCCAGGGCGGGCAGGGGAATCAAGCGGCTGCACCCCCCGGGGATAGCTGCGGCACGGGCAGGGTCAAGGCCGGGTGCCTACTCTTCCTCCACCGGTTCGGCGCGGAGCGGTTCCAGCTCGGAGGCCTTCGGGGGTTCTTCCTCAACGGGTTCTGCCTTCGGGGGATCTTCTTCCACCGGCTGCGCGCGCGGCGGGGCAGGGGCAGGGGCAGGGGCAGGAGTTGGCGCTTCATCCACCATGCGGGCCTTCGGAGTCGGCTCGGGAGTGCTGGCCGGGGGCTCTTCGTCCACCGGCAGGGCACGCATCGGCTTCACCAGCACCGGGTTCGGTGGAATAGCCGGGGGCGGAGCCGTCTGAGGCTTGGTCGGGGCTTGAGCGGTGGTTTGGGCCGGGGGCGTCGTGCGGCGCATGCGGATCTCCACGCGGCGGTTCGGCGCTTGTTCTTCCACCGTGCCGGTCGTGACTAGGGGTTTGCCCATCCCGTAGCCGCGCGGCACGATCTTAGCCCCTTCGAGGCGAAGGGTGTTCACCAGATACTCCCGCACTGCATTCGCACGGCGGCGGGAGAGATCGAGGTTGTAGGCCTCCGAGCCGTAGAGGTCGGAATAGCCCTCGATCCAGCAATAGAGATTCGGGTTCCGGTCGATGATCAGCGCGAGCTTCATCATGCCGACGCGGGCGCTTTCACGGAGTTCGGCGCTGTCGTATTCGAAAAGGAGGTCGCTGGGCAGCATCGTTTTCTTGCCCACCAGCACGTCCGGCGAGAGCCCGGCCATGTCGTCGAGGGTCACCACGCCATCGAGGCTGCCCTGCTGGACCAAACCTCCGGCGCCCTTTTTGAGCAGGTCTTCGGCGAAACGGTCGAGATTCGAGTCATCGGCCACACTGGCGCCGGGATCCACGATGACCTGGGAGTCCGCGGCCAGCGGCAGGGTGTCGTCCGTGCGGCCGAGCTCGGGCAGAGAAGTATCCAGATCGATGCCCGCGGCGGGATCCACAACCACGCCCTGCGGATCACCCTCCATCGCGGGATTCTCCAGCCTCACCGCGAACTCCGGCTCGGCCAGATCCGGCTGGATATCCAGCTCGGTGTTCTCCGGGAGCTTGGCGAGCATGTCGATCTCCTCCAGCAGGTTGGCTGCGGGTGGTGGCGGTTCTACCACATCCTCCGGCACGACCAGATCCTGATCGGGCGGCAGCACCTCGACCGGCTCCAGATTGATGTGCTCGGTGACGATCTCTTGGGCCGGCATCGTGCCCTGCGAAATCTTGATGTGGCTGAGCGCGAAGAAGGCGGCCACGTGCAGGATCACGGCGACGAAGAACGCCGCTGCCACCCACCAGCCCATATTATCGGGGCCGGGAAGGCGCATCGGGGTCTCGCGCGCGGCGCGCCATCCGTAGCTGTTTTCCACGGGCGGACTATACGCCCGGGACAAGCGCTGACAATCACCGGCTTGCGGAACAGCCTTGCCGCTTGGCACCGGGTCTGCTCGACTAGGGTGTCATGCCTGCCAAAAAAGCTGCGAAGAAAGCGGCCAAGAAGGCCGCCTCCGAGGCCCCCGCCAAGAAGGCTGCGAAAAAGGCCGCCAAGAAAGCGACGGCCAAGAAGGCCGCCAAAGCGAGCGAGGCCACTCCGCCGGACGTCGCAAAAGCCGCTTATTTGAACTACAAGAGCCGGGAGGAGCAGGGGATCTATGGGGATCAGCTCGGAGATTGGCTGGCGGCGGAGAAATCCGAAGACACCTGACCCGCTTTGCGCTTTTCCGCGGGCCGCCGTCCCCTGATGGTCGCGCCCGTGAATTGCAGCTCTCTTGGTATCGGTCTCGCCGGTCTCGGCACGGTGGGTTCCGGCGTGGTCCTGGCCCTTGAACGCAATGCGGGCCTGATCTGCGACCGCACCGGCGGCGTGGTGAATCTGGAAGTGGCCAAGGTGCTGGTGCGCGACTTGAACAAAGTGCGCCCGGTGAACTTGCCCGCAGAGAAGCTGACGACCTCTTGGCAGGAGCTCGTCGCCGATCCGGCGGTGGACATCGTGGTGGAGCTGATCGGTGGCACCACCGATGCCTATGAGATCGTGTCTGCGGCCCTGAAAGCCGGGAAGCCGGTGGTCACGGGGAACAAGGCCCTGCTGGCCGAGCGCGGGGTGGAGCTTTTCGCTCTCTCCAAGGAGCACGATGCTCCGATCCATTTTGAAGCGGCGGTGGCCGGAGGCATTCCGATCATCAAGACGGTGCAGGAGTCCTTCATCGGAAACCGCATCCATTCGATCACGGGGATCATCAACGGCACCTCGAACTACATCCTGGAGCGCATGACGACCGCGGGCTTGGAGTTCTCCGCCGCCCTAGCCGAGGCACAGGCGCTGGGCTACGCCGAGGCGGACCCGGCGCTCGATGTGAATGGCTGGGATGCCGCGCACAAGGCGATCCTGCTGGCCTCGCTGGCCTACGGCTTCCCGATCGACCCGGCGCAGGTGCATGTGGCCGGGATCGAGCAGGTCCGGCCCATCGACATCGAGTTTGCAACCCGCCTCGGCTACGTGGTGAAGCTGCTGGCGGTGGTGCGCGAGCACCCGGGCGGCGAAGTGGAGCTGCGCTTGCAGCCCTCTTTCATCCCGAAGAGCCACATCCTGGCCAGCGTGCACGGCGTCTTCAACGCAGTGGCAGTGCATGGCGATGCTGCGGGCGAATCACTCTTCTATGGCCGCGGGGCCGGCCAAGATCCGACCGCCTCGTCCGTGGTGGCCGATCTCGTGGAGGCGGCGCGCTCGCTGCGCCAGACCACGGGTCATCGCGGCTTCCTGCCCTATCGCGAGAGCGGCGTGCTGCTCCCGGTGGAGGATACGGAAACCGCCTACTACGTGCGCTTCGATGTCACCGACCGCCCCGGCGTGATCGCCGAGGTGGCACGGGTCCTGGCGGATGCGGGCATCGGCATTTCCGGCACCCATTCGCCGGTGAAGCCGGACCAGCCGGACGCGGCCTTCCTCGATATGGTTTTCCTGCTCCACACCTGCCGCTTCGGCCTGCTGCAGGAGACCCTCGACAAGATCGAGGCTCTCGACTGCATCAACAGCAAGCCGGTGGTGTTCCGGATCGAAAAGCTCTGATCACAGCATCCGGCAGGGCGTCATACCCTCGCGGATGCTGCTCCACGGAGCTTGCGAGGAAACGTCCTTGGGGTCCTCGGCCTGGTCTTCCGGAGAAGGAAGGACGGCCGGGGAGAGGATGGCGTGGAAGACGAGCGTCTCGTCGAAGGGATTGTAGGTGGCGTGGACCACTCCGGCCGGGAGATGCGCGATCTCGCCGGGCCCGAGGATGCGGTATTCATCGCCTACCCATTGCTCGGCGCGGCCCGAGACAACGTGGATGATTTCCTCACGGTGGGGGTGGAGATGGAAGGGGTGACAGTGCCCCGGCGGCATGGTGGCGCGGACCATCAAAAGCTTCTCGGCGGGAACCAGGTCCGGACGGCAGAGCCACTCGTTATGGGTCCAGGCATTGGTCTCGCAAATGGGCTCGCCGGTCTGGACGAATCGCTTCTTGGTCTCGCTCATGGGTTATCTGATCTGCACTTCTACGTTTCCAAGATGGCGCGACAAGCACCGGAAGCGCAACTGAGGATATCTGAAATCCACATTTCGCGAGCTTGATTGGCGGCGGGATGGGAATAGCTTGAGGGGATGCCTGTAGCCACTCTGCCCGATGTGACCCGCAGCCACGTGGTGCGGGGCGACGAGCAGGATGATCGCGGATGGATCCGCGAGAGTCCGCTCTGTCCTCTCCTCGCGCAGCATCACATCGCCCATGTGGGGGTGCTGGAGGCTCGCGAGCCCTTCGGGATTTCGCGTCCCGATCAGTCCGGGACTTTCATGCTGGCCTGCTTCGGAGGCAGCGGCTTGGTGCGGGCGGACGGGCAGTGGAAGAAAGTCTCGGCGGGGAATGCCTGCCTGCTGCCGCCTTTCGTGACGAATGCGATGAAGGCGACAGGGAGCGAGCCATGGCGGATCTGCTGGGTGCGCTACCGGGAATCGCGCGAATCCAATCCGGTGGTCTCAGCGGCTTCGCCGGTGCTGGGAACCTATGACCCGATGCCTCTGCTACACGCGATCCAAGGTCTGCATGCGGAGATGAAGGGCAGCGCGACGCCAGCGGTGCAGCACCTGTGGACCGAGCTGATCCAATCGTATGTCTTGCGCTTCGCCCAGCCGCATCAGGCGGACTCGCGTCTGTGGAAGCTTTGGGAGTCGGTGCAGAAGTCTCTCGATCATCAGTGGACCTTGGAGGAACTCGCGAGCCGTGCCTGCGTGTGCAAGGAGCACCTCCGCCGCCTCTGCCGGAGCGAGCTCGGCCGTAGCCCGATGCAGCATGTGACCTTCCTGCGCATGCAGCACGCGCGGCATCTGTTAGCCACGACCGATGAGAAGGTCGAATCGATCACCCGCGAGATCGGCTACACGAACCCGCACACGTTTTCCAATACCTTCAAGAAGTGGATCGGCTGGCGCCCTTCGGAGCACCGGCGGTGAATCCACATGTCCGTATTCCTTCTGCTGTCCGCGCGAGGAAGTCCTTCAAACCCACGTCTAGGGAGCCAATGTCAGCGGCTCTCACCTGTATCATGAAACCCCGATCTATCCGTCGCTCGCTCGAATCATTGGCGATGCTTGCCGTTCTGAGCGGCTCTGCCTTGGCCGCGCCTCCGGAACTATTCCAGCAGTCGAAGGAACCCTTGATCTCCGGCACGACCGCGAGTGCGGCCCTGCCGGGCGATGCGGAGCTGGCGAAGGCGAAGGTGGTGTTGCTCACGGGCGGAGCACCTTGGAGCGCGGCAGATCGCCAGCGGCTCGAAGCTTACGTCGAGAAAGGCGGCGGCCTCGTGCTGGTTCATGATGCAATCCCGGCATCCGGATGGGTGGAGGGTGAAGTGAGCCGCTGGTCCGGCGTGGTGCCGCTGTTCTTCACCCCTCCCGGGCGGGAGGATGCGGTAAGCAGCGGGATCTCGAATTTTGATATCGACGACGAGATGATCTACGGCCTGCGCACGCCGCAGGACGCGAAGGTGCTGGCTACGACATGGACGCCTAACAGAAAGCACCTGAAGGGCACCGATCCTCAGCCCTACGTCTACGGTGTCTCGCCGATGGTGTGGTCGCAGACCAAAGGCAAAGGTCGCATCGTCTTCTTCGTGCCGGGTAAGAACGAGGCGACATGGAAGCATCCGGCGATCCGCACGATGCTACGTCGCTCGGTGGCATGGGCTTCGCAGAATGACAAGGTGGACGAATGGTCGGAGAAGGATGACCTCGCCGCGCTGGTCTATCCTCCCGGCGGCCCGCTGGCACCGCAGAAGGCTGTGGATACCCTGCAGATTCATCCGGAGTTCAAGGTGGATCTGGTCGCTGCCGAGCCCCTGATCTCAAAGCCGCTGAACATTGATTGGGATCATCGCGGGCGCATGTGGGTGGTCGAAAGCCTGGAGTATCCCGAGGGCAAGCGCGGTGGCGGCCCGGAGTCGATGCACACCGTCTGGCAGCGGGACACCCCGCTCGACAAACCGGCGGCGACCGATCGCCCCGGTCGCGACCGGATCTCGATCCTCGAAGATAGCGATGGGGACGGCGTGATGGATCGCAAGCAGGTCTTCGCCGAGGACCTCGATCTCGCGACCAGCTTCTGCTTCTACAAGGATGGCGTGGTCGTGGCCCAGCCGCCGCATATCTACCTGATCCGCGATACGAATAATGACGGGAAAAGCGATCGTCGTGAGATCCTCTATACCGGCTTGGGAACCTTCGACACCCACGCGGTCCTGAACAATCTGCGCTGGGGCCTGGATGGCTGGATCTATGCCACGCACGGCTACTCCAGCTCGAACAAGGTCACTTCAGGCGACGGCAAGAAAGACTTCGGAGCGATCGGTTCTGGGGTCATCCGCTTCCGTCCGGATGGCTCGGCGATCGAGATGTACAGCGCGAAGAGCGGCAATTGCTGGGGCGTGGACATGACTTCCGAAGGCGAGATGTTCTTCACCCAGCCGACTTCCGGCGACTTGGTGATGCACGTGCCCGTCTCCGACAAGTTGATGGCGGCGGGCGGCATGGCCCGCGATCCGTCCTGGCAGGTGATGGTGCACCTCCGCCCGGTGAAGCCGCTCATGAGCTGGGAGGAAATCGTGGAGAACCAGCCGAACGACGTGATCGGTTCCTTCACCGCGGCCTGCGGTTGCGCGGTCTATGAGGGCGGAGCTTGGCCCGATCAGTGGACGCGCGGCTACTTCACGGCCGAGCCCACAGTTCACATCATTCACCATGAGGCCTTGAGCGTGGACGGTCCGACCTTCTCCGCCGCCAAGACGCGTGAGGAAGAGTTCTCCGCCACCCGCGACTTCTGGAGCCGCCCCATCGACACCCGCGTGGGTCCGGATGGCCAGCTCTACGTGATCGACTGCTACAACCAGGCGATCCTGCACAACGATCCCCGCGGCCCGATCCATCTCTGGAATCATCAGGCTGCGCGTCCGGACCGCGACCACTTCTTCGGTCGTATCCACCGCTATCATCACAAGGATTCAAAGCCGCTGCCGAAGGCCGATCTCACCAATCTCGAAGGCTGTCTCGCCGCCCTCTCCCATCCGAATCGCGAGATCCGCTTCCGCGCCCAGCGCATGATCGAAGAGGGCGACCTCAAGGCCGCTGCCACCAAGCTGGCGGGTGCCAAAGGCGTGACCAAGCTCCACTCGCTCTGGATCCGCGCCGCCGCCGGTGTGCTGAGCCCACAGGAAATCACCGCCGCGCTGGAAGATCCGGATACCGCCGTGCGCGTCACCATCGGTCGTGTGATCGGCGCCTATCCGAAGCTCGTGAACGCCGATGTGGTTGCCACCGTGGCGAAGCATCTGCCTGCCGAGAACGATTCCCGCGTCCGCCTGCAATGGCTGGCGGGATTGCCGGAAGATGCCGTGCTGTCGGCGGACGTTCTGGTTGGCCTGCAAGCGAAGGCCGAAGACATTTGGACTCGTGCCGCGATCGGACGCCTTGCGAAGAACCGCCCGGCCGAGGTGCTGGCCACCGCGCTCGCCGCGCCGGCCCCGGAGAAGCAAGCGCCGCTGGCCGCGCTCCTCTTCGATGCCTTCGGCAAGGATGGCAAGACCTTGGCCTCGATGCTTGAGGCGATCGGTCAATCCGGAGCGAAGGGCACCGCGATCGCGACTGCCTCGCTGCGCTCCTTGCGGAACCGCGAACTGCCTGCCGATGCGAAACTCGATGAAGTGCTCGCGAAGCTGGCGGCAAGTCCTACCCCGCAGATCGCTGCATCAGCCCTGCCTCTCGCGGCGGCGCGCTGGAACGAAGCCGAGGCCAAGCAGAAGCTGCCGCCCCTGACGGACAAGTTGCTCGCGGCAGCCCCGAACGATCCCGAGGTGCTCGGCCCGCTCGGTATCCTGCCCGCCTTCGATGAGAAGCTGGAAAAGGCGCTCGCCGCCGCGGTGTCCAGCGGTGATGCCGCCCTGCGCGGACCGGTCTTGGAGGCCGTGGTCAGCAATGGCTCCGCCGATGCTGCCGCTCTGATGATTGAAGTGCTTCCCGCTCTGGCCACCACGGACAAGGCCCGCGTGATTGAAGCCGTGCTCGGTCGTCCCGCCTCGGCAATCCTCTTGGCCCAAGCTTTGGACAAGGGTGACATCACGGTCGCCGTCGCGGGCACCCAGGTGCTCTCCCGCCTCGCCGACCATGCGGATCCCGGCGTCCGTGAGAAATCCGCTCCCATGATCAAGCGCCTGCGCGGTGCGGTGGAAGCGAAGGACGCACTGATTACCCGCCTGCTGCCGGAGGTGAGCAAGCCGGGCAACGCGGAGGCGGGCAAGGGCCTCTATGCCGCCTGTGCGGTCTGCCACGTTTTCCATGGCGAGGGCGTTACCATTGGTCCGGTCCTCGAAGGCATCGGCGTGCACGGGGTGGAGGCGCTGCTGACCCACATCGTTGACCCGAATCGCGAGGTGGAGCCGAGCTACCATGTCTGGAACATCTCCACGAAAGACGGCCGCACCCTCGCGGGCTTCATCAGCCGCGAGACCGAGGGCAGCATCTTCGTGAAAAACGCCGCCGGTGAGACCGAGGTGGCGCGCGACCAGATCGCGAACCGCACCGATACCGGCAAGTCGCTCATGCCCGAAGGCTTCGAAGCGCTCGGGCCCGAAACCCTGCGCGACCTTATCACCTATCTCCGTTCCGGTGAGCAGCGCTTCCACACCGTGGCTTTCGGCAAGGCGGCGACGGCAGATGGCAGCCGCGGAGTCTATATGTCCGCGGAAACCGCAGGCGATCGCGTCGGCCTGAAGCGCTACGGCATGGTCGAGGAGCGCGGCGTTCCTTTTCAGTTGCCCGATCCTGCCACCACCTCCGGTGGTAAGAACGTGATCGTCCTGAAGGGCGGCATGGAGCCCCGGTCTCTGAGCCAGACGATGCCGAAGCAGGTCGAGATCCCCGTGAATCTCGCCGCGGGCCGCCTGCACCTTCTTGGTGCCGTGGCAGGCTGGGGCTTCCCGGTGGCCAATGACCAGGAGCCCTTGGTGAAGATCGAGGTCCGCTACAGCGATGGATCTACGGAGAATGTCGTACTACGGAACGGCGTGGAGTTCTCCGATCACGTGGCACGGGTTGATGTTCCGGGCTCGGCTTGGACCGATCTGACCAACCACGGCCAGATGCGCTACCTGTGGCGCGATCTCAAGAAGCCCTCCGCCACGATCGAGAAGCTCATCCTGACCAGCGCCGACCGCGGTCCCGCCCCGATGATCGCGGCGATCACCTTGGAATCCGCCGGCAAGGACGGCAAGATGGCGGCCGCCCCGGCCGAAGGCGGTCCTGTCCCCGGCAGCAATGCAAGCCTGTCGGACAAAGCCACGCCGGGAACCCTGCGGGTGCTGCTGGCCGGTGGTGGCAGCTCGCACGACTTCGGCCAGTGGTATGATCGCGAGGACCAAGCGATTCTGAAAGAGGCCGGCGGCATCGTCAGCATCTACACCACCAGTCCGGAGACCGCCGCCGAGCAGCTCGCCAATACCGACGTCCTGCTCTTCAGCTCGAACGACGCCGGCTACTCGAAGAGCAAGGCCTTCCGCGAAGCCTTCGAGGCCTTTGCGAACCGCGGCGGCGGCATGGTGCTCCTGCATCCGGCCACTTGGTACAACTGGGTGGACTGGGCGCAGTACAACATCTCCTACGTCGGCGGCGGTTCCCGCGCCCATGACCCGCTGGGTGAGTTCGGTCTCACCGTGCTCAAGCCCGACCATCCGGTGGTGAAGGGCCTGAATCGTGACTTCAAGATCCACGACGAGCACTACCAGATCGGCATCGATCCGCGTGCCCGCGTGGAGGTGCTGATCGAGACTTCGGTGTCCGGGCAGACCGGGAAGAAACATCCCTCGGTGTGGACCGTGACCCACCCGAAGGCGAAGATCGTGTGCATCGCCCCGGGCCATGACGAGGCCGCGCATAAGCATCCGGACTTCCGCAAGCTGCTGGTAAACGCCGTGAAATGGGCCGGGGCGAAATAGCGCCAAGGCGGTCCAGCGTGGTTTCGTGACCATTCCGTTGATTGAAGAAATTGCACGGATGCGCAGTATCAGAGGTTCATGAATCTCTCCTCGCGTCCGCTGTTTCCTCTCGATTCCCCGCGACTGAAACGCCGCTCATTCCTGGGTGCTTCCGGCTCGATGCTGGTGGCGCTCGGGGCCAGCCGGGCATGGGGGAACGCCCCGGTGGCGAAGGAGCGTCCCTCCTTCCAAGCCTATCCTTTCCAGCTCGGGGTCGCCTCCGGTGATCCCTCCGCGGATGGCTTCGTGCTGTGGACCCGTCTCGCGCCGGAGCCCCTGCAGGGCGGCGGCATGCCGGATCTCCCGGTGTGGGTTCACTGGCGCGTGGCGGAGGATGAGGCGATGACCAAGGTGGTCGCCAAGGGCAAGGAAGTGGCCAGCCCGGATTGGGCCCACTCCGTGCACGTGGAGGTCACCGGCCTGCGCCCGGACCGTTGGTATTGGTATGAGTTCCGTGCCGGTGCCGAGATCAGCCCGCGTGGCCGGACCCGCACTTTGGAGAGCCCGGACCGCGCCGCGGCGGAGACCTCGATGCTGAAGATGGCCTTCGCCTCTTGCCAGCATTGGGAGGCCGGTTTCTTCACCGCCTACCAGCACATGCTCGCGGAGAATCCGGACATCGTCTTCCACCTCGGCGATTACATTTACGAGGGCCGCGCGAAGGAGGATCAGATCCGCAAGCACAACAGCGCGGAGATCGTGAGCCTGACCGACTACCGCAACCGTCACGCCCAGTACAAGAGCGATCCCTCCCTGCAGGCGATGCACCGGAATGCGCCTTGGGTGGTGACCTGGGATGACCACGAGTTCGACAACAACTGTGCCGGCGACTGCTCGGAGGAGAAGAACATCGATGTCACCGCCTTCCTCGCCCGCCGCGCGGCTGCCTATCAGGCCTACTACGAACACATGCCGCTGCGTGCGGCCTGCGTGCCGAAGGGCCCGGGGATGAAACTCTACCGCAGCGTCCGCCACGGCAGCCTCGTGGATTTCCACGTGCTGGACACCCGCCAGTACCGCACCGATCAACCGAACGACGACGGCCTGAAAGCGCTCGGCACCGCCGCCATGGACCCGAATGCCACCCTCCTCGGCAGCGTCCAGAAGGAGTGGCTGCTCGGTGAACTCGGCAAGTCCCGCGCGACATGGAATGTCCTCGCCCAGCAGGTGATGATGGCCCGCGTGGACCGACATGAGGGCGAAGAAGAGCGCTGCAGCATGGATCAGTGGCCGGGCTACGAGGTCGAGCGGCAGGCCCTCCTCAACGCCTTCTGCCAGATGAAGGTTTCCAACCCGATCGTGCTCACCGGGGATATCCACACCCACTGGGCGAACGAGTTGCCCTGCATCCCGGGCCAGCCGGATTCGCAGATCGCGGGGGCGGAGTTCGTTTGCACCTCCATCACCTCGGGCGGCAATGGCAAGGCCCAGCCGCCCTACATGGATCAGCTCAAGTCGGAGAACCCCTTCGTGAAATACCACGCCACCCAGCGCGGCTACGTGAGCTGCACGATCGACAAGGGCGTCTGGCGCACGGACTTCCGCACCGTGGATTTCGTCACCCGCCCGGGTGCGAAGCTCCACACACCGGCATCCTTCGTCGTGGAGAGCGGGAAGGCCGCGGTCGTCCCGGCCTGACGCGACAGGGGCTAACTTGCGGTTTGCGTCGCGGGGAGGCCCGAGCCTAGCCTCTCCGCATGTCCGTGCCGCGCATTGTCGTCAAAGTCTTCCTTTACCAGATCACCCCGCAGATCTGGCGGCGCTTCTCGGTGCCCGCGTCCTTCACCTTCCTGCAGCTGAATGACGCGCTGCAGGATGCGATGGGCTGGGAGAACAAGCACCCGCACGAATTCCGCCACGGCTCCGGCAAGAACTTGAAAGACGTCATCGGCCCGGTCGGCTTGGCGGATCAGGTGCCGAAGGGCGGTGAATTCCAAGACGAGACCAAGGTCACGCTGGCCGACTTCATCGGCAAGAAGCGCCTGCCGATGCGGATGCTCTACCGCTACGACTTCGCGGAGGACTGGCTGCACGAGATCGTGCTGGAGAAAAAGGAAGAGTCCGAGGAGACCGGCCCGATCATGATCGACGGCGCGCGTGCCTGCCCGCCGGAAGACTTCGGCGGCGCCTTCCAATACATGGAGGCCCTGACCGGCCAGATCGGCTGGTACCGCGGCGAGTACGATCCCGAAGCCTTCGATATCAAGGAAGTGATCTTCGGCGGCAAGAAGCGGAATCCGAAGAAGCGCAAGCTGCTCTAAGCCCGCTCAGGGAGCGAGGGTACTCTCCAGGCGGAGAAAACCACGACCGCCGGGCGTTACCGGGATCCGTGCACGGTAGAGCCCGTCGCTGCCGATGGTCGGCGCGGGCGCGATCCGCGTGAAGGGCGCAGCAAGTCCCGTCGAACTCGTGGCTTGCAGCGTGAAGCGCGTCGAGCTCGGCAGCCGCTTCGGATAGGCCAGTTCGAGTTGCGATCCTCCCGATACCCTCGTGCTGGCGATCTGATCTGCGTCAGGAAGGGTTGGGTTCAGGCCAAGCGCGAACTCCGCACCGGCCTTGATGCCATCGCCATCAGCGTCGCTGTTCTCGCCTTGTCCGCTCAGGCCGAAGCCCGTCATCCAGTTGGCGAAGCTCATGTCGATCTGGACGGCGGATTTGCCCAGCCTGTTGCCGAGCATCTCGGTGGCACTGAGCGGGGCGATGCCGGTCTGATAGCGTTTGTTGAAGCCGCGGATGATCTCGTTCGCGATCACCAGTTGGGCATTGGTGTTCGGGTGGAAGTTCGCGCTGAACTCGCCATTCAACCACAGGTAGTCGAGATCGCCGGTGGCGGTGCCGGAATTCGCAAAGGGAATCCCGTGAATGCCGTAGGAGCTTGAGTCCAGCAGTGAGAGGGTGGGGGTGAAAATGTCCGCGAAGCCGCCGCCCTTTTGCTTGGCCAGTGCCTCGAGACGGGCGTTCAAGTCCTGCAGCATGGCCGTCACCCGCGGCGTCTTCACCGGATCGGTGGGGCAGGTGCTCTTGATGTCCGGCGTGATGCCGATGTGCGGGACCGCCACGACCAGCAACTGGATGTTCGGGTTCTTGGATCGCACGTGATCGAGGACCGCCGTGGCATCGGCCATGAAGTCGTCCACGAAACTGCCCACCGGGTTGCCCTCGTAGATCGATTGGTAAACCCCGCGCACGTCATTCCCGCCGATGAAGAACACCAGCCGCTCGGCATTACTGGTGATCTGGGTGTTCATCTCGGTCACGTTGAACTGGTTCGCTTGATTGAAGTTGGAGACCAACGGATTGCCCAAGGCGTCGGCCAGCGGCGCGAAGTCCGGATCCGCGGCGAGAAGCTGGAGGAAGGTCTTCTGACCTAGGACGAACTCCCGCAGCTGATCCACTTTCAACCCGGGAATGGCCCAGTTGAAGCGGTTGCGCAGGAAAAGGGTGTAGGTGTTTCCGCCGAGGAGGGCGAAGCTCAGACGGAAGGTCACCCGCGCGCCTTGGTCGAAGTGGGCATTGCGATAATTGGTGGAGCTCAGAGTCTCGATCCAGTTGCGCACCGTCGCGGGCATGTTGTCGCCGTAGGTGCCAGCGGATGATCCCGCCGCGGGCGGCACGGTGATCCGGAAGCAGAACTCGCCCTCGTAGCCGTAGGTCAGGGAGTCCCCGAGAGTGACCACTTGGTCGGCGGCTTGTAGCGGAAGGTGCAGGCCGAGCATCAGCGAGAGCAGGAGGGGGAGTTTCACGCGATCATGCATAGCTTTTGGTTCCAGCGAGTCCAGCCCCCCGGCTACGCGGAAACCGGACCGAATCGTCATGGACGCCGCCTTGCTTTTCCCCGAGCCTCCCGGGCATGGCCCATATCGGCGAGCGCGCCACCCTTACCATTCTCCGCGAGCAACCCTTCGGACTCTTCCTCGATGCCGGGGACGAGCTGGGCGAGGTGCTGCTGCCGCGCCGCGAGATGCCGGTGAAATGGCACGTGGGGGGCGAGGTGGATGTCTTCCTCTACCACGACTCCGAGGATCGCCCGGTCGCGACCATGAAGCACCCCAAGGTGATGCCTGGGGACTTCGCTTACCTCGAGGTGCTTGCGGTGACCGGTGTCGGCGCCTTCCTCGATTGGGGCCTGCCTAAGGATCTGCTGTTGCCTTTCCGCGAGCAGAAGGAGCGGCTTGAGGTGGGCAAGTCCTACGTCGTCCATGTGCATGTGGACCCGGCCAGCGGCCGCATCGTCGCGACCCGCCGCCTGAACAAGTTCCTCAACCAGACCAAGCCGGACTATAAGGAAGGCCAGGAGGTGGAGCTGATGCTCTATGGTAAGACGGAGCTCGGCTACAAGGCGATCATCGAGGGCAAGCACTCCGGCGTTCTCTTCGCCAATGAAGTGTTCCGCCGCTTGCGTGCGGGGGAGAAGACCAAGGGCTATGTGGTGCAGGCCAGACCCGATGGGAAAATCGATCTCTCGCTTTATCCTCCGGGCCGCGCCCGCATCGATGACCTCGAAACCCGCATCGAGGACGAACTCAAGCAGCGCGGCGGCTTCTGGGCCCTCAGCGATTCCAGCCCGGCGGAAGAGATCCACAAGGCTCTAGGCGTGAGCAAAAAGGCCTTCAAGCAGGCGACCGGAGCGTTGTTCAAGAAGCGCAAGATCGCCCTCAGCGACGAGGGGATGCGCTTGGTCGAGTAGCTGCGGTGACAGACTTCCCCCGCGCGACCGGAAAGATGGGCGGTATCCTGCACGTCCCGTCCTTCCGATCCCATGAAAGCCGTCGCGTTGCTCCCTTTCCTCGCCCTCGCGTGTCTCCATGCCGAGGAGTCTTATCCGGTCGATCCCGCCTCGCAGCGGCAGGAGGGTGTGCCGAAGGGGGTGACCACCAAGCACAGCTTCAATGCCAGCAAGGTCTACCCCGGCACGGAGCGCACCTACTGGCTGCATGTGCCGGCCCAGTATGATCCGGCCAAGCCGGCCTGCCTGATGGTCTTCCAAGACGGCGGCGGCTATGTGAACGAGGGCGGCGCGAACAAGATCCCGATCGTCTTTGATAACCTGATCGCGAAGAACGAGATGCCGGTCACCATCGGCCTCTTCATCGATCCGGGCGTGGTGCCCGCACCGAACGATCAGGCCCAGCCCCGCTTCAACCGCAGCTACGAATACGACGCCTTCAGCGGGGACTATGCGAAGTTCCTGATCGACGAGCTGATCCCTGAGGTGGCGAAGAACTACAACCTGAGCACCAACCCGGACCACCGCGCGATTTGCGGTGCTTCCTCCGGTGGCATCGCGGCCTTCAACGTGGCATGGCAGCGACCGGACGCCTTCCGTCGCGTCTACTCGATGATCGGCACCTTCGTCGGCCTGCGGGGTGCGGACGAGTTCGAGACATTGGTCCGCAAGACCGAGCCGAAGCCGATCCGGGTCTTCCTGCAAGACGGCTCGAACGATCTCAACATCTATTGCGGCGATTGGTGGATGGCGAACCAAGCTATGCTTACCGCGCTGAGCTTCTCCGGCTACGAGGTGAATCACAAATGGGGTGAAGGCCCTCACTCCCACCAGCACGGCGGCGCGATCATGCCGGAGGTGTTGCGCTGGTTGTGGAAGGATTTCCCGAAGCCGGTGACCGTGAACTACGAGGCCTGCCGCGGTCGGGCGAAGGACATGCTCATCCCCGGACAGGATTGGCAACTCATCAGCAGCGGCCACGGCTTCACGGAAGGGCCGATCGCGGCGGCGGATGGCAGCGTCTACTTCACCGATATCCCGAAGAGCACGATTCATCGCGTCGCTCCCGATGGCGGCGTTTCGGTCTTCCTCGAGAACACGCAGGGAACCAACGGTCTCGCCTTCGGTCCGGATGGACGGCTCTACGGCTGCCGCACGGGCAGCGGTGAGATCGTCTCTTGGGACATCGCCACCAAGGACGAAAAGGTCCACGCGAAGGACATCAAAGCAAACGATCTGGTCGTGGCGAACGATGGAACCATCTACGCGACGGAGCCGCAGAAGAAGGCCGTGTGGATCATCCGCCCGGGCCAAGACAAGGTGATGGGCACCGACCGTTGCAATGGCGTGAACGGTGTAACCCTCACCCCTGACCAGACCCGCCTGGAGATCGCTGATCCGGGCGGCCGCTACATCTGGTCGGCCACACGGGCGGCGGATGGTTCGCTGACCAATGTTCAGCCTTACCATCATCTGCACCTGCCGCCCGCCGATCCCGATCCGCGGAGCCGGGCGGACGGTCTGAAGGTTACCCGCGATGGCTGGCTCCTCGTTGCCACCGCGATGGGCATCCAGGTCTGCGACCAACCCGGTCGGGTGAACCTGATCATCCTGATGCCCGCGGGCTCTCGCGCTCCTTCCAATCTCTGCTTCGGCGGGCCGGAGCAAAAGACCCTCTACGCCACCGCAGGGGACAAGGTGTTCAAGCGCGAGACCAAGCTCACGGGAATCCGTGCCTGGGAAAAGCCCGTGATGCCGCCCAAGCCCGGCCTCTGATCGCGCCCATCACTTCGCCGCCTCGATCGCCGCGACCCGTTCCTTGATCCACTTGCTCTCCGCTTCCATGCCATGCTTCGCGTGGAAGCGATCGAGCAACCCATAGCGCTCCAAGGGATCGAAGCGAACGGCGTGGTAGAGCTTTCTCAAACACACCGGGCAGAGCTCCATCGGCGTGGAGTCCGCTTCCTCCAGATGGTTCGCCCCGTTCATGTTGCACTCGTAGTGAACGCAGTGCCGGATCCCGAACATGTGCCCCATCTCGTGGGTGAGGATCTTCGCCGCACGCCGTAGCACCAAGTTGCGCGTCCCTTCGTCAGCTTCGCCGCCGTCCCATGAGGGATGATAGCGCGCGAAACTGAAGACCCCCGTTCGTTCCCGGAGCGAGGCCTGCCCGAAGACGAAGTTCCATGCCTCCTCCGGATAGAGATCGGTCATCGTGACCGCGATCATCGCATAGCCATCGGCAGGAAGCTTCGCCTTCAACCAATCGAGGATGTCGGTGCTTTTCCACTGCTTCTTCGCGGAGATCCGGTTGATGCGCTCCGTCGCAGGGACCTCCTTGTCCCCGATCACCGGAAGCATGCCAACCTCCAGCGGATGATAGTAGGCCGCCGTGTATTCCCGCAGCAGATCCAGATCGGGAGCGATACCCTTCTCGAAGTTTCCAATCGGCAGGATATAGAGCTTCCTCCGGCGTCCGTTCGGCAGATTGGGACGCGATGAGATGTATTGGTTGAAAGTCTGTCCGTCCTCCTGATGGAGGGTAAGCCAATCGTTGAAGGCCGGCTCCTTCTTTGCTTGGAACTCACCGGTGTCGCTAAACACACGTCGCAGCTTCGGATCGAGCGAGACGAGCGATCCCACCGCCGCGGTCCGGGCTTCCTTGTTAGGTGATTCGAAAGCCGCGAAGGCGAAGCTGCCGAGCGCGACGAGCAGGGGAATCAGGGCGCGGAACTTCATCGTCCCATCCCAAGCGAACATCGCTGGCCTTCCAAGCCGAAAGGATAATCACGCTCAGCTTATCGCTTCCGACCCGCCCGCCCTTTCTTCGGATAGCTCACCTTGTCGCGCGGCGCGGCCGCCG
The DNA here is from genome assembly GCF_025950095.1 of Luteolibacter rhizosphaerae. Lineage (NCBI taxonomy): Bacteria > Pseudomonadati > Verrucomicrobiota > Verrucomicrobiia > Verrucomicrobiales > Verrucomicrobiaceae > Neoluteolibacter > Neoluteolibacter rhizosphaerae. The sequence continues at coordinate 27,889 of NZ_JAPDDR010000008.1, forward strand.
CAGGTGTTCCCGATTTCAGCGCCGCGATCTGGTCGCGCAGGTGTGCTGCCCGTTCGAATTCCAGCTTGGCGGAGGCATCGAGCATCTCGCGCTCCAGTTCGGCCAGCACCCGCACCTTGTCATAGGCCTCCTCGTCCTCGGCCACCATCGAGCGATTCAGCTTGTCCGCGCTGTCGCGCTGGTTCGAGTAAAGCTGCAGGCTCTCCTGCACCGCACGTTTCACGCTCTGCGGCGTGATCCCGTGCTTCTCGTTGTGCTCCATCTGCCGGCTGCGGCGATACTCCGTCACATCGATGAGCCGCTGGATCGAATCGGTGACCTCGTCGCAGAAGAGCACGCACTGGCCGTTCAGGTGCCGCGCTGCCCGTCCCGCCGTCTGGATCAAGCTGGTTTCGTTGCGTAGGAAGCCCTCCTTGTCCGCATCGAGAATGCAGACCAGCGAGACTTCCGGCAGGTCCAGTCCCTCACGCAGCAAGTTGATTCCGACCAGGATGTCGAAAGCCGCGGCCCGCAGCTGCCGCAGGATCTCCACGCGCTCCACCGTGTCGATGTCCGCATGGATATACCGCACCTTCAGCCCGGTGCCCTGCAGATACTCGGAGAGATCCTCCGCGGTCTTCTTCGTCAGCGTCGTAACCAGCACACGCTCGCCTTTCTCCACCCGCTGGCGGCAGAGCTCGATGGTCTCGTCGATCTGGTGCTTGAGCGGTCGCAGCACCAGCGTGGGATCGAGCAGGCCGGTAGGCCGGATGATCTGTTCCACCACCAACGCCTTACCCGAGCGTTCCGGATCGAAGTCCGCAACCGGCTCGGCACTGCCGCTCGGCTTGACCCGCATCTGCTTCAGATCGATGTGCGTGAAGCCGCGGTCATCGCCGCGTCCCTTCACCGGGATGTAGCGCTTGTTATCCGGGCGCGAATTGACGATCTCGAAGGGCCCCGGCGTCGCGGAGACGTAGAGCCGCTGGTGAGTCATCTGCATGAACTCGTCGAACTTCAGCGGCCGGTTGTCGAGCGCGCTGGGCAGGCGGAAGCCGTGATCCACCAGCACCGTCTTGCGGCTCTTGTCGCCCTCGAACATCCCGCCGATCTGCGGAATCGTCGCGTGGCTCTCGTCGATCATCAGCAGGAAGTCGCGCGGGAAGAAATCGAGCAAGGTGTGCGGTCGCGATCCCGGCGGGCGCCCGGTCAGGTGCCGCGAGTAGTTCTCGATCCCTTGGCAGAAACCCATCTCCTGCATCATCTCGATGTCGTAGTCGGTCCGCATCCGCAGCCGCTGGGCCTCGATCAGCTTGCCCTCCTTCTCGAACCAAGCCACGCGCTCCTCCGCCTCCTTGCGGATCTCCACGATGGCGCGCTTCATCTTCTCGCCCGGCGTCACGAATTGCTTCGCCGGGAAGAAGGTGTGCTTGTCCACCCGGTCGATCGTCGCGCCGGTCAGCGTGTCGATCGTGGTGATGCGGTCGATCTCGTCGCCGAAGAACTCGATCCGCACCGCCGTCTCGTCGAGGTAGGCCGGATGCACTTCGACCACGTCCCCGCGCACCCGGAACTTGCCACGACCGAAGGCGATGTCGTTCCGCTCGAAAAGGATCGCGACCAGCGATTGCAGAAAGTCGTCGCGGCGGAGCTCCTGCCCCACCCACACCGGCACCATCATCCCTTGATAATCGTCCGGCGATCCCAAGCCGTAGATGCAGGATACCGACGCGATCACAATCGTGTCCTCGCGGGTCAGTAGTGAACCCATCGAGGACAGGCGCAAGCGCTCGATCTCGTCGTTGATCGACGAGTCCTTCTCGATGTAGGTATCGGTTCGGGGAATGTAAGCCTCCGGCTGGTAGTAATCGAAGTAGGAAACGAAGTACTCGACCGCGTTGTGCGGGAAGAAGTTCTTGAACTCCGAGTAAAGCTGAGCCGCCAGCGTCTTGTTGTGGCTCATGATCAGCGTCGGTTTCCCGATCTGCTCGATCACGTTCGCCATCGTGAAGGTCTTCCCGGAGCCGGTAACCCCGAGCAGCGTTTGATGGGTGTTTCCCGCGCGGATGGACTTCACCAGCTTGGCAATCGCCTGAGCCTGATCGCCTTGGGGGGAATACTCGCTGTTCAGTTGGAATGCCATCCGGCCCCCTGTCTAAACCCGGAATCGGGTTGCCGCAAGGGCACTCGCACGGAGGCCTAGGACTCCCTTGCTTCCGCGGAGTGCTCCCTCTGCCAAGCAACGATTCTGGGATGGATGGCCGCCAGATCATCGTCCTTCAGAGCCATCTCCAGGAAAGTTTTCTTCTCCTCCGCGGGTAACCGGGAAAGCAGCGCGAGCGCTTCCTCCACCCGGCCTTGCACACAGGCATAACAGGCCAGGTTGTAGTGAATCAGCAATTGCTCAGGGTGCTGCTTCTGCCCGCGTTGCAAGATCGCCTCCGCCGCCGCGATCGAGTCCGCCCGGCGCGTTGCGAAGGCTGCTTGAATCCACCATGCGGGATCTCCGGGATCCTGCTCCAGCATCGGCAGGCAGACCTCCATCGCCTCGCGCCACTGGCCCATGCGGAACATTGCATCCACACGCAGATGCAGCACCACCCGGCTCTCTTGGGCTTCCTGTGGCAGAGCGTCGAGTTCCTCCATCGCATCCTCCGCCAAGCCGAGCTCCAGATAGCCGGTGACGCGCAGGAAGGAGGCAGCGATCTCGTCGTTCACGGCAACCAGATTCCACGCTTCGGAACCGGAGAAAAGTCCCGAAGCGGGAATCTCATGTCGAGAGGAATTCCGCAGCCCGCCGCTCGGACCAGTATTCATCCGGTCCGCCGCTGAAGCCGCAGTGACCCCCATCGGCAGGGATCTCCAGATGAAAAGTTCGGCTCGCCTCCGCTTCCTCGCGCGGGAAGCAACCGGGTCCTAGAAAGGGATCGTTCGCCGCATTCACCAGCAGGGCGGGAATCGTGATCCGCGGCATGAAGGGTCGCGAGCTCGCCCGCGCCCAGTAGTCCGCGGCATCCCGGAATCCGTGCAAGGGTGCCGTGAAGCGGTCGTCGAACTGCCGGAAGTTCCGCACCCCGCCGATTCCTGTTAGATCGATCTCGCCGGGAAAGTGCGGCTGCTTCTCCGCCAGCTTCCGCCGCAGCGAGCGCAGGAAACGGTCCATGTAAACCCGGTTCGTCCGCGTCGACAGACGCCGCGAGGAGCAAGCCAGATCGCAAGGCACCGAGAATGCCACCGCCCGATGGAGTCGCGGCGAGACTGGTGCCCGTTCGCCCAGATACTTCAGCGTCATGTTACCACCGAGACTGAAGCCAACGAGATCGATCCGCGCGGCCGGGTGCACCCTGAGCGCATGAAGCACCACCTCATGGAGATCGTGGCTCGCTCCACTGTGATAGAACGGCAGCAGGCGATTCAGCTCGCCGCTACAGCCGCGATAGTTCCACGCCAGCACATCCCAGCCGCGCCGCTGGAGCGCTGTCGCCATGCCTTGGATGTAGGGTGCCTTCGAGTCGGCCTCCAATCCATGCGAGAGGATCGCCAGTCGTTCCCGTCCTTGGGTGGACCAATCTAGGTCGAGGAAGTCACCATCCGGAAGTTCCAGCCGCTCGCGCCGCGTCGTTATGAATGGCATCCGTCGGAATAGCGCCGGATGAATGGTCTGCAGATGCCCGCCCGGCAGATAGGCCGGTGCACGGTAGGCGGATTCGAGCAGCGGCACACCGCGAGTATGGAGCCGCCCAATCCCATGACAAGAGCGGCGGAGCCGCAGATTCCGCGCTTCGCACTACCCACGACCGATCCTTCTGCTACTTCGCGGCATGGCTTTCACCCTGCATCCCCGGCTTGAAGCGGGCGGATTCGATCTCGGAACCTTGCGCGGCTGCCGCGTGCTGCTGAAGAACAACGCACTCTTCCCATGGATCATCCTCGTCCCGGAAGTGGAGGAGGGGATCGAAGATCTCCACCAACTCGAGCCGGAGCGATTCCGGGAAGTCACCGGGCTGATCCGTGAAGTCTCCTGCTTCGTCTCCGATCACTTCCAGCCGGACAAGCTGAACGTGGCCTGCATCGGCAATCAGGTCCGCCAGATGCACATCCACATCGTCGGGCGCTCGCCGGGAGATCCGGCGTGGCCCGGGGTTGTGTGGTCTTTCGAGGGCAAGGAGGCTTACACCGAGGATGCGATAGCCGCGGTGAAGCGAGCTTTTGCGGACCGCTTCGTCTGATAGCTCACTTGCCGGCGACCAACGGATTGGCGGTCACGGCATCGCCTTCCTTGAGCATCGCGTTCGGGCTGATGATCACCACGCTGTCCGCCTTCAGGGCGGCGGAGGTCAGCTCCATCTGCGGTCCGAGGTTGCGGCCCGGCAGCACGTCGATGAACTTCACCTTGCCGCCTTCGACCACGCCCACCGTGGACTTGCCTTCTCTCAGCACCAGCGCGTTGTTCGGTAGCAGGAAGGTGCCGGGAGCGGGCGGCAGCTTGAAGGTCACCGTGCCGGTGAGGCCGGCGGGTAGGCTCAGGTCCGCGTTGTCGAGCAGGAGCTCCACACGCATCGTGCCGGAGCTGGTGTCGAAGTAATTGCTCGAGCGGGTCACCTTCGCCGGGAAGGCCTTCCCGGGCAGCTCCGGGAAGCGCACGGATGCCTCGGTCTCGCTCGTGAGGCGCAGGCCCACATCCGGCGTCGCGGCCACCGCGAAGCGCAGCTGGTTCAACCGCGCGAGATGGAAAGCCCACTCCGCGGTCGTGGCGGAGTCGCCCCGCACGAAGTCACCGCGATCGATGCGGCGCGCCACCACGGTGGCCCGGAAGGGAGCCCGCACCACGGAGAACTTCTGCAGCTCCTCCAAGCGCCTCACCTCCGCAAGCGCCATGCGGACCGCGGCTTCCAGTTCGGCGGCGGATGCTTGTCGTTGTTCGGACTCTTCCTGCGAGACCGCCTTCGCCTCGGCCAGTCCGGCGGAGCGCTTCGCCGTGCTACGGGCGATCTCGGCACGCGCTACCGCCTGCTCCACCGCGGCCTTGGCCGTTTCCAGTTCCTGCTCGATTTCCGGGATGTCGATCACGGCAAGCGTGTCGCCCTCTTGCACCCGGTCGCCGATGTCCACCGGACGCTCCTTCACCGTGCCGGTAGCGCGGGAAAAGATGCGCGCCTGTTCGACCGGTTCGGTGCGGCCCGGGAGTTCAAAGCTGCGGGTGCCCGGAGCCGGAGCAGGAGCTACGGTCCGGACCGTGGCCGGTTCCTGCGCGCTGGCAGCGGCAATCATCAGGATGGGAACAAAGCGGCGGATCATGGCAAATGGAAGATGGATGAAAGGCGTGGGGAAAAGCTCAGGTCAGTTCGGGCAGACCTTCGGGTTCGATATCGGAGTCGGATTCCGTTTCGGTTTTCTGGGCACTCTTGGCCGTCAGACCGCGCACGAAGGCAAAGGCCACCGGCACCACGAAAAGCGATGCCATCGTGCCGAAGACGAGACCGCCGATCACGGCGCGTCCCAGCGGTGCATTCTGTTCACCGCCTTCCGCATGTCCGAGCGCCATCGGGATCACGCCGAGGATCATCGCCAGCGCGGTCATCATCACCGGGCGCAGACGCGTGGTCGCGGCTTCGATCGCGGCATCCATCGCGGTCTCTCCCTGATCGAAGCGATCACGAGCGAAGCTGCTCACCAGCACGCTGTTCGCGGTCGAGACGCCGACCACCATGATGATGCCCATGAGGGCGGGAACGCTGAGCGGTGTGCCGGTGACCCAGAGCCCGAAGAGCGCTCCGGACACGGCCACCGGAAGCCCGCTGATCGCGACAAAAGGCAGGGTCCAGGATTGGAAATTCACCACCATCACCAGGAAGACCAGCACGGCTGCCAGACCCAGGCCTCCGATCAGCTCGGAGTACGCGGAGTTCATCAGTGCCGCCTGCCCAGTGAGCTCGATCTTGTTACCCGGCTTCTGCTGTGCGCGCAGGCCGGTAGCGGCCACCGCATCTTTGCCGTCGAGTGCAGGCTTCGCCTCTTGGCCGATGATGCCGTTCAGCTCCTTGGTCAAGCTGCCGAGGTCGCGGCCATCGGCATTTGCCACCACGGTGAAGGTCGGTTGCAGCGTGGTCCGCGAAACACTTGCAGGTGAGCGCTTCTCGACCACCGTCGCGAAGGCGCGCAAGGGCACCGGGAGCCCGCCCCCGACTGAAGGCCGGATCGGCAGGTTCAGCAGCTGCTCGACGGAACCGAGGGTCGAGGGTGGAGCGATCACCTGCACGTCGTAGGAGGCACCGGTGGTAGGATCGGACCAATAGTTGGGCGCGATCGAGCCACCGCTGCCCAGAGCGGCGAGCATCGCGTTCGCCGCATCTTGCTGGGTGATGCCGAAGGTGGCGGCGCGGGAGCGATCCACGCGGATGGCGTAGCCGGGTTGATCGAGCACCTCGCGCAGCGTCACGTCCACCGCGCCGGGAACCTTTGAGAACTTCTCGCGGAGTTCCTTTGCCAGCGCCAGGTTGCCGGGAACATCACGGCCCATGAAGCGGACTTCAAAGGTGGTCGGCGCACCGGAGGCCAGCGTCTGGCTGGTGGCGTCTGCAGGACGGAAGAAGGACTGCACCTCCGGGAATTTCTCGGCGAGCATCTCGCGGATCTTGCGTTCGTAGCCCGCGCTGGGGCCGTGCTCACCTTGGAGCTGCACCAGGATCTCGCCGTCCGCGGAGCTGATCGAGGTGGTCTCCACCCATGCTTGGTTCACGGATGACGGCGCACCGATGTTCTCCACTACGAACTGCAGCTCCTCCTTCGGGATGATACTGCGCACCTCGCGCTGGATGTCCGCCATCACCCGGGCGGTATCCTCGATGCGGATTCCGCTCGGGATGCGGACGAAGAGACGGATAAGACCGGCATCGGTTTTCGGGAAGAACTCACGGCCCGAATTGAAGGCGGAGAACACACCGATGGACGCAGCAATGAAAATCGGCACCAGGATGAGAACCTTCCAGCGCATCAGGAACTTCAGGATGCCGCCTTGGAACTCCGCCACCTTGTCCACGCCGTGCTCGATGCCGTGGTGGATTCTCGAAAGGCCGCGCGGCGGCAGCCCCGCCCGCTTTTTCTCTGCGCGTGCTTCCGCCGGCAGGATGATCGAGGCCAGCGTCGGCACCAAGGTACGGGCCAGGAGATAGCTCGCGATCATCGCGAAAACCACCGCCAGCGCTAGCGGGCGGAAGACATAGGAGGCGGTGCCGCTCAGTAGGAAGATCGGCAGGAAGACGATACAGATCGAGATCGTGGAAACGAACTCGGGGAAGGCCACCTCCTTCGCACCGTCGATGATCGCCTGACGCACGTCCTTGCCCAGCGATATCTGCCGCTTGATGTTCTCGATCTCCACCAGCGAGTTGTCCACGAGGATGCCGATGGCCAGCGCGAGACCGCCCAGCGTCATCAGGTTGAAGGTCGCACCGACCAGGCTCAGGCCCACGATCGAGCACAGCAGCGCCAGCGGGATCGAGGTGAGCACGATCATTGTTGAGCGCCAGGAACCGAGGAAGAGCAGCACCACGGCCGCTACCAGGCCGCCGACCAGCAGGATCTCATGCTCCACACCCTTCACCGCCGCACGCACGAAGACGGATTGGTCGAAGATCGGCTCGATCATCATCCCCGGAGGCGCGGCTTTCCGGACTTCGTCCATGCGCGCCATGATCCCGTCGATGATGTCCACCGTGGAAGCATTCCCGAGCTTCAGGATCGAGATCATCACCGCGTTCTGGCCATTGAGGCGGGCGATGTTGGAGCTCACGGCCTCGCCGTCCCGCACGTTTGCCACGTCGCGCAGCAGGATGGTGCGGCCATCGACCGAGCGCAGCGGCAGATCGAGGAAAGCCTGGATGTTCTCCGGGCTGGCATTCAGCTCCACCGGCAGCTCGCGGCCACCTTCGCGCAGCGAGCCGGAGGGCAGCGTGAGATTCTGGCGACCCACCGCGGTATTCACTTCCGCGGCGGACATGTCGAAGGCATTCAGTGCTTCGGGATCCAGATCCACCATCACCTGACGTGCCGCGCCGCCGTAGGGCAGCGAGATCCGCATGCCCGGTATGCTCTGGAGCTGGGCACGCAATGCCAGACGCGCGTAGTCGAAGAGTTGCCCCCCGGTCATCGTGTCCGAGGAGATGACCATTTGCACGATCGGCACGCTCGAAGGACTGGTCTGAACGATCAATGGCGGCGTTGTCCCCGCGGGCATCCGTCGCAGGATCGTTTGCGATACACCGGTAGACTGGGCCAGCGCCGTGTTGATGTTCACGTAGGGCTGGAACTTCAGCTTCACCAGGCCGATGCCGTTCGAGGTTTCCGAGCGGACTTCCAGCAAGTCGTCCACGTTGTTCATCGTGGCGATCTCGGAGAAGGAGGTAACCTTCGAGGCCATCTCCGCCGCGTTCAGGCCGTTGTAGGACCACACCAGCGTGATCTCGGGGCTATCCACCTTCGGCAGGATGTCCGTCGACATCTTCCGCGCAGACATGACCCCGAAGAGCAGGATCAAAATGCCGAGAACGCCGATGGTATACTTGTAACGGAGTGCAAAGAGAACGATCCACATGACTTTATCGGAGTCCCGCGCCCCTCGCAGGGGCTTGATTTGACGAAGCACCGGATGCCCGGGACCTGTGCGGTATTCCCGAATTCGTCCGGCGCCAGGTCTTTTCCCGGCAGCGCGTTTCGCGCCACCTTAGTTCGATAATCATCAAACGTCGCCGTCTTTTTGGTTTGAAACACTTTGTGCTAAGAAATGATGTTACTCGGTGTCACGTAGCCAGTGCCGATCATGAAACCCGCTCTATTTCTTTTTCCTCTCCTCTTCGCATCCGCTCTTGCTGAACCGGAAGCTCTCTTTAATGGCAAGGACCTCAGCGGCTGGACCGCCGATGTCCCCGAGGCCGACAAGAAGCCGGACATCAAGCCGAGCTTCATCGTGCGTGATGGCAAGCTCGTCTCGCTCGGCACGCCCCTCGGGCATCTCGTGACCGATAAGGAATACGCGAACTACCGCCTGACCGTGGAGTATCGCTTCACCGGTCAGGGCGGGAATTGCGGCGTACTGGTCCACAGCTCGAAGCCGCGCATGCTCTACGGGATGTTTCCGCAATCGATCGAAGTCCAGATGCAGTCAGGCAATGCGGGAGACTTCTGGTGCATCGGCGAGAACATCGACGTGCCGGACATGGAAAAGCGTCGCCCGCACAAGGAAGGCCAGAAGTTCGGTGGCGGTCCGGAGGACGCGCGGAACATCAAGAACCTCACCGACGGGTCCGAGAAGCCCCTCGGTGAGTGGAACACCATGGTGATCACCTGCAAGCAGGACACCATCAAGGTGGAGGTGAACGGCACCGAAGTGAACTTCGGCAGCAAGGCCACCGCGGAGAAGGGTAAGATCGCCCTGCAAGCCGAAGGCACCGAAGTCGAATTCCGCAAGGTCGAGCTGGAACCGGTGAGGTGAGACCACGGTTCACCGCGATCGGGTGTTTTTTGCTGGTGCTGGGAGCGGGCTGCAAACGTCCTGCTCCGGCACCGGCCCCCGCGGTGTCAGTCACGGTGTCCGAGTCTTCCTTCTGGGTCTGGCATCGCTCCAGTGATTTGAGCGACGGCGAAATCGCCGCCTTGAGATCGGTCGCTGCACCCCGCCTCTACTGGCAGATTGCCGAGTTCGGGTGGCGTGATGGCAAGTGGACTCCCCGGTCTCTGGGGAAACCGCCGGAACCCTTGCCGGACGGTGGTCCCGTGATCGTTCCGGTCGTCCGCCTCGATCCCGGGGCGGACAGCCTGCTCAAGCCGGAGGCCGCCGCATCGCTCGTCCGTTGGCTGCGTTTCCATTATGGCGATGCCCCACCGCGCATCCTCCAACTCGATTACGATTGTCCGCTGCGGCTGCTTCCCCGCTATGCCGGGTATCTCTGGGAGCTGAAGTCTCAGCTCGGTCTGGAAGAGATCTCGGTCACCGCCTTGGCTTCGTGGATCGATTCACCGGCATTGGCGGATCTTGGAGAGGTCGTGAGCGAACTGGTACCGATGTTCTACGACATCGCTCCGGATCCTCCTGATCAGGTGAGCCGTGGAACTTTCGTTCCCATGGCGGGTGCGGAAGCGGAGAAATGGATCGGACGCTGGAAGGCTTGCCGGACTCCGTGGCGGGCGGGTCTTCCGAATTTCGAGCGGCTCACTCTGTTCGAAAGTGATGGCAATCTTGTAGGCCACCTGCGGCAGTGGAGTCCTGAATCGCTCGCCGCCTCTTCTCTTTTCGAACCGCTCGATCAAGCTCCGGGCCTTGCCTCCTACCGCGTCATTCGTGCCGGTTCGCTTGATGGCACCGCGCTCGAACCCGGACAGATCCTCGCTTGGCGCGCACCGGGGGAGGACTCCTTGCGTCGATTGCTCGCGGCCTCCACTTCATCCGGGTCACGCGGCATCGTGTGGTTTGCCCTGCCCGGGCCCGGGCTGCGGGCGAGTTACTCGCCCTCCCATCTCTCCGCGCTTTCAAAGGGCAGCGAGTTGCTTCCGTCCCTCCGCATGCGCATCGATGGGGATGGTCGCGTGGTGCTCCGGAATGATGGGCCTGCAGATCTCTCGATCAAGCCGGGTGAAGCACCGCACCGTTTGGTTCTGGAGGCCAATCAGCCTCATACCTTCAAGGCGCGCGGGCCGGGCCGATTCTTCTCGCTTGAGCCGCACCCTGATTCAGCTCTCTCCATCGAATTTTCGCAAAGAATCGCGTTATCTTTTGTGGAGCTCCGCGTAGGATCGGAGATCGCAAGCGAATCGGGCCTGATCCCTTCCAGGGAAGGCCGCGAACTCCGGTGGTCCCTCGACGACTCCGCACCCGTACCCTTCGAATGAAACGCCGCGTCTTGCTGTTGACGCCTCTCCTCATCGCCTGTGGACCTTTCTTCTATCAGGCACCGCCTCCGCTCGAAAGCTATCCTCAGCGTATCCCCGGAAAAGGCTGGAGCGAGGTCCTCGAAGACTTCCGCCCTCTCGCGCCGGATGCCGCGAAGGAGTCGGAGCTGATCGAATCCTGCGTCGTCTTGATCGGGGAGCTGCCCTCGCTGGGCTCCGCCGAATGCCAGGCACGCATCGATGGAATGATCGCTCGCAATCGCGAGGGCGTCTTCAGCGCGAGAATCGCGGATCTTCTCAATGAGTTCCGCGAGTTGGCTGCCGACGATTCCCTGAGTGCTCCCGTCGCCACTTACCTGACGGAGCGCATCGAGCAGATCCGCACCGGGAGCGCGGATGCCACTCCGGCACCGGTCCGGAACTGGAATCAGACTCCTGATGAGTTTGCTCAAGCCGTCGAGGACCATCGGGTCCGGCAGGAGGCGGTGCTGACCCGCATGGATCTTGCGATGAAGGAGGCTCCTCCCGCCTTGCTGCCGAATTACGGGATTCGCCGCGCCCGCTACCTGTTCGATTGTGGTGACTATGCTTCGGCCCGCGCGGCCTTCGCGGATGCTGCCGTTGCCTTCCCGCGTCACCCGCGAGTCGAGATCGCCCGCTTCATGGTCGGGCGCTGTCTCCTTGAAAGCATGCGCAAGCAGAGGGCCGTCCTCAAGCCGCCCGGCCTTGGGAGTCCTGAAATGAGAAAGCTTCATCAGGAGGTGGTGGATTCCTTCCAAGCCTATCTCACCCAGTATCCTCAGGGCAGATTCGTTCCGGATGCCTACGGCTGGCTCGCGGCGGCGGAGGTGGAAGTAGGCAATCATGCCGCTGCGGTCGAGTTGCAGCTACAGCGCCTTGAGAGTCGTCCCTCGCGCGAGATCTTCCGTTCGGTTTTGCGCGAGTGCGATGGGCTTTTTGCCGCATTGCTCGCGGCTCCGGATGCGTCCTCCCACCGGGATTTCCAGGGCAATGCCCTGCCGTGGAGGACTCTTGCGAAGTACCCCGAAGTCGCCCGCATATTTGTCTATCAGGCCTTGGACCCGCTTGCCCGGTCGGGCTTCCCCGATCCACACGAGAATTTCACCAGCGATGCCAGCACCTTGGACTTCCTCCATCGCCGCGTCATCTCTCCGCGGCGCTTCACGAAGTCCGCGCTCAAGCAGCTTGGCGCGGCAGTAGCGGGAGTTCCTGGCAACAGTCCCGATCCGTTTATTCTCCTCGTTCTCGGCTGGGCATCGATCATGGAAGATGAACCCGGCCAGGCACTCGTCCTCTTCGGCCGCGCGCTTGCGAACCGCAAGTCGGATGATCTGCTCCAAGGCCGGGCGGTGGCTCTGACCGCATTGGGCCGTCACCGTGAAGCGGCGGCTGCCTATGGCGAGCTGATGGAATCCTTCCCCGCGAGCATTCTAGCGAAGCCTGCGGGCTTCGACCGTGCCACCGCCAGGTATCGCGGTGGCGAGGCGGGCGAAGCATTCCTGGACATGCTCGGGCTCGTTTCGGATTCCTACTCGGAGGATGCCGGACCCCGTCTGCATCCCGAGTTCGAACCGCGCCAATGGCTCGATTCCATCGCTCAGTTCGCTCCCTTGGATGAACTGGCGAAACCTCTGGAGCGTCTCGCCCCGGAGGAAGATGGCGCACGCTTGCTTCGCGCGGTGGTCCGCGGCCGGGCCATGGCGGTGGGCCGTTTCGATCTGGCCCGCCGTCATCTGGATCCTCCTCGCGCGGAGGATGATCGCGGGTGGATCTCGGTCTTCTATCTTCCCGACCGCCTCCATCTCGATGAAGCGGCTTGGGAGAAAGACGTCGCACCGCTGGCCGCCGCCCTTCAGCGCCTTCAGCAAGGAGACGGAAACGAGGCCGCCCTGCAACTTGAGGTCGGTCGCGCATGGAAAGCAGCCCGCGGCAGGCTCACCCTCCCGCTGCAGCAATTGTTCGATTACGCCCGCAGCGAGGGCGAGAAGCTGGATCTGCTGCGCCGCCGCAATGCCGCATTCCTCCGCATCCCCGCGGATGCAGTTGTGAAGGAACTGGATTCCAGGGATGAACTCCATCACGCCCTCCGGCACTTCCTCGCCGCCGCGGATCTCTCGAAGGATCCGGCGATTGTTGCCCCGGCGCTGGAAGAGGCGAACGAAGCCCTTTTCCGCCTCGCGGAGTTCTCCGAGTACCGCTTGTCGCGTGCCATCGAGACGGACGCAGCCGCCCTCTCTGCTCGCGCCGTGGAGCGCCTGCGCCATGAGTTCGCCGATCGCGCTGAAGCAGGCCGCGCCATTTCTTGGACGTTCACCCCGCCGATCATGCTCGGCCGCTGGATGCCTGGGGACTACAACGCGGCGAATTCCGCCGAAGCGATCTTGGCATCAGTGGCATCCCGACAAGGCGCCTCCGAGCAACTCCTCTGGTCCCTCTCCTCTCTAACAGCTCGGGACGGCCGCGATATCGGCGACATCCGCCGCACCCTCCGCGAATGGCGCGCGGATTTCGCTCGCAAGCGCCCGGGACTGGAGACGGATGAAATCAATCGCATTGGCGACGACTTGGATGACCTCTCATCCGCTGCCCTGGCACCGGGCATCACCATCGATCTCTTCCAGCGCTATGCCGAGCTGCGCTTGTCCCGCGGCGTCCCTCCCGCCGCTGAGGGCGAGTGGAAGCCGCTCGCGGCCCATCTCGCCTTCCTCGACCGGATCCGCGAAGTGGAAAATGAAGACGGATGGATGAGGCCCAACGGCAACACCATCGCGTCTTGGGAAGAATACCTGCGGATGTTCCCGAACGGTCCCAAGTCCCGCTCAGCCTCCTTCCGCCTGCTTCGCCTCAAGGTCCGCGAGATCGCACCCATACCTCAAGTCCGGGCCTTCTTCTTCCCGGAAGCCCCGATCCCCGGCGGCTACAAGCACTTGCTCCGTCCCTCGTCCGCTGTTCCCGAAAAGGTGGCCGCGCTGGAAGCCGAACTCGCCGCCCATGCCGCCCGCTACCCGGATCGCTACGTGGCGGATCTTGCCATGCTGCGTGCCGCCTTGGCTGCCCACCGCGGCGACTACACCATCGCCTTGGAGAATCTCAGCTCGGTTCTCGCCGATCCTGATCATCCCGAGCTCCGGATGGATGCCGCGCTCTACTTCTCCGAGATCAGCCTGCGCATTCTCGATCTCTCGGACCGCGCTTCCGTGATGGACGCCTTCCGCAAGGCACCCGCGGCCATGCCATGGCTCGAAAAGCTGGTAAATGGCGATACCTGCCTCTCGCGCCTTCGGCCGCTGATGCCTTGCTTGGACCAGTCCTGACCGGATTATTTCCCTGCCTGAATCGCGGTCGCATTGACCACGAGCAGATCGGCGGAGGAGCCTTCTGCGACCTTGCCGGTGACGGTCACCTTGGCGAGGTGGTCGAGCCCGGCCACGCCTTTCACACCCTCTTTCAACGGGCGCCCCTCGGCATCCACGATCTGCACGGTCGCCGTTCCCTGCTTCTTCTCCTCCGCAGGTTCGCAGCACACATCCCAAGGCGTGTCGCACTTGTCGCCCGGGATCTCGTCGCAGGAAGTCAGCAACTCCGGATCACCCAGGATGAAGACCGCTCGACCCTCCACGAAGGGCGAGGCATTCCCCATGATTTTGCCGGAGATCGTGATGGTATCCCCCGGTTTGGCCGTGGTCCGCACGGTATGGATGGCTTGGGCCGTTCCGCTCGGTGCGGTGGAAGTGACCTTGGTAACCTCCGCGCTCGGCGCGGCGGGTGCTGCGGTCGGGCTGCCGGAGGATGCGGCTGCCGCCTCCTTCTTCTCCCCGCAGGACGCGAGCAGGCAAGTGGCGAGGGCGATGGGAACAATGGCTTTCATATGGTTCGATTGGGTAGGGTTGAATGAGATCAAGTGGAACGAAGAGCTACGGGAAGCGCAGGCTTCAGGCAGCGGATGGCAGGCGGGATCGCCCCGACGAGACCGAGCAGGAATCCGGTCACGATGCCCGCCACCGCGACCTCCGGCCCGATCTCCATCGTAAAGGTGCCGATTGAAAAGGGCACCGCCACACCGTCCAGCAAAACGATGGCAATCACCGAGCCGAACAAGGCCCCGCAGAGACAGGCTAGAACGCTTTCCTGCACCAGGCTCGCCAGCAGGGACCCCCGGCCGAAACCGATTGCCTGTAGCGTGGCCATCTCCCGCACCCGGGAGGCGAAGGCGGCGTAGAGCGTGTTGATCCCGCCGAAGATCGCCCCGGCGCCGATCAGCGCGGCGGTGATCCAGGTCATCGCCCGCAGCGGCTGGAAGAAGGAACTAAGGCGAGCATAGTAGTCGCTCTCCCGCAGCGCGCTCAGCTCCAGGTCCAGACGTTGCTTTGCGAAGAGGTCCGCCTCCACGAAGTCCGCCGGATCGCTCAAGCGCAGCGTCACGCAGGAGACGGTATCGCGCTTCGCCAGCACCCGCAGATCGCTTAGCGTCGCCCACAGTTCGGACTCCAGCACCGTGCCCGGTGCCGAGAAGATCCCGGAGATCGCCAGCTTCTGTCCATCCAGCACGATGAAACTCCCGAGCTTCAGGCTCTCTGCGGTGATGCCGAGTTTCCTCCACGCCAGACGGCCCACCGCCACCTCGCCCGCACCGGGAAACTTGCCTTCGGCGATCCTCACCTCCGGATGGACTCGCAGCGCCTGGGGCGTCACACCCCTCATCAGGGCCTGCACGCGTTTCCCGTCTGCTAGATCCACCGGCGCCATGTAGTGAATCTCCGTCGATACGGCGCGCACCCCGAGTGCCTCCGTGATTCCGGGGACCGCTGCCTCCGCGATTCCTGCGGCCGCCTCGCTCACCTCGCTGCGCTGGATGCTCTCCTCCGAGCCCGCGCCCACCAGGATCACGTTGTGCGGCGAGCCGGAAGCGGAAAGCACCCGCTTCATCCCGGAGTTGATCGCCACCGCGGCCATCACCAGCAGCACTACCAGCGCGCTACCGCCGATCGTCTGGAGTAGCCGGCCCTTCGAGCGGAATAGATTCCGCACGGCATAAGTTAGAGGTAGCATCTCAGTTCCTCAGGTTCTTGACGATAGGTTGGCGGATCGCCTGGAAGGCGGGCCAGAGCGAGGCGAAGACCCCCAGCAGCAGCGCCGCCACGATGCCGCTCGCCACCACCAGCGCATCCGGCTGGACCGAAAGCGTCTGCCCTTCGTTCCCCATCGTGATGTTCTGCCATTTCAGGAATCCTGCGGAGAGCGCCACACCGGTCACGCCGCCCACCAGGCCCAGCATCCCTCCCTCGCTCACCACCAGACAGGCGATGGCACGCCCCGGATAGCCCAGCGTCCGCAGCACCGCATTCTCCTTCACCCGGCCGCGCACCACCAGCAGCAGCGCATTCGCCACCAGCGCCGCCACCGCGATCACCGCGCCGACACCGAGCCAGCGCGTGAACCCGATCAACTGGATCAGCTGTGCCGCAGACTCCGCGAAGAAGGCCTTCTCCGGCCGCGTGTCGGTCGGCTGCGCATCGGAGTGGAAGCGCTCGTCAATCGCCTTCGCCACCGGGCCGAGATCCTTCGAGGCATTCACCCGCACATTGAACTGCGTCACGGTGCCCAATCCCACCTTCGAGGCTCGCTGCAGGAAGGGCAACTTCACGTAGGCCACGTTGTTGTCCTGTGCGAAAGGCGAGCTGATGATCGCGGAGACAGTCACCGTCACCCCCGCACCATCGAAGCTGTCACCCGGCTTCAAGCCGCGCCGCTTCGCGAAGACCTCGCCGAGCAAGGCTCCGTCCCCGCGATCCTTCCACTGCTGCATGCTTCCTTCCAGCACTTGGATCTCCGGCGCGAACTTCTCCAGTTGATCGTCAGGAACCCCGCGGAACGTGATCACATCCAGCGATGCCCCGCAGTTGTTCACCACGATCTGCACCGGGATCACCTCGCGCACACCCTCGATCCGCCGGATCTCATCGGCATAGTGCTCCGGCAACTGGCTCGCCGAGGGGCAGTAGCGATTCTGGCGATACACCACCAGCGTGGTATCGGCCGCCGTCTCCTCCGTCGCCTTCGCGAGCGCCCGCTGCAGCGTCTCTACCGCGGTGAAGAGGAACATGCCCGTCGCCACCCCCAGGATCGTCAGCAGCGAGCGCACCTTGTGCCGCGTGAGCTGGATCCACGAGAGACGTAGTAGATTCAGGATCGCACTCATGACAGGATCAGCTGGCCTTTCTCCAGATGCAGCGTTCGATCGGCAGCCTCCGCCGCCTTCGGATCGTGCGTCACCATCACGATGGTCTTGCCATGATCGCGGGAAAGCTGGCGCAGCAGGTCCAGGATCCGGGTCGCGGATTCACGGTCCAGGTCGCCCGTCGGTTCGTCCGCTACCAGCAGCTCCGGGTTCGCCACCAGCGCCCGCGCGATCGCCACCCGCTGCTCCTGCCCGCCGGAAAGCTCGGATGGCGTGTGATGCATCCGGTCGGCCAGACCCACCAACGTCAGTGCGGATTCCACCCGCTCGCGGCGCTCCTTCTTCGACATCGGCGCGAGTAGCAGTGGCAGCTCCACGTTCTCGAAGGCGCTCAGCACCGGCACCAGATGGTAGAGCTGGAAGATGTAGCCCACATGGTTCGCCCGCCACTTCGTCAGCTCGCGGCGGTTGAGCTTCGCGATCTCGCGCCCGCCGATCACCAGCGAGCCCTCCGTCGGCGAATCGATCCCTGAAAGCAGGTTCAGCAAGGTCGTCTTCCCGGATCCGGAGGGACCCATCAGCGCGAGGAATTCACCCCTCGCCACCTCCAGGTCGAGCTTTTCCAGCGGGGTCACGATGGTGGTACCCTTGCGATAGCTCTTCGAGAGCGCGCGACATTCGATCATGATCTCCTTCATGGCAGCTTCGGGTTAACGCGTTGGCCCTCGCGCAGGCCTTGGGGTGAAAGGACGACTTGTTCTCCGGGGCGCAGTCCGTCCGCGATGCGGACCATCCCCTCGCGTGATTCGCTGCTGGCTTGCACCGCCCGCTTCGTCACGCGCTTCGTTTCCGGGTCGCACACCCATACGCTGCCGCCATCCACCGCCTCCTGCGGTGCCCATGTCGCCAGCGCACCGGCCGCAGCCGGCGTGGTCACGCTGCTCCCGCCACTCATGAATTCCACCCGGGACAGCATCTCCGGGCGTAGTTGCTCGGTGGGCTTCTCGATCCTCACCTTCGCTTGCAGCGTGTTGCGTTGCACATCCGCCTCGCCGGTGATGCGGGTCACCTCACCTTCGAAGATCGTGTCCGGCAGCAGGCTACAGCGCACCTTCGCCTTCTGCCCCACGCTCAGCTTCGCCGCATCCGCCAGTGGCACATCCACCCGCACCTGCAGCTTCGTGGGATCGTACAGCACCGCGATCGTCGAACTGTCGGGGTCATCCATCAGCAGCATCTTCTTCTGCCCCGGTGCCGCCGCCAGCCGCAGCACCCGGCCCGTGATGGGGGAGGGGATCCTCGTTCGGGAAAGCGCCAGCTTCGCTTGATCCACCGCCACCGCCGCCACCTCGATCTGGTCCGCCTTCGCTTCGGTCTCCAGGTTCACGCGGTTGATCTCCGCTTCCAGTTCCGCCGCCTCGGACTGCGTCGCCAGATGCAGCGAGCGCTCGCGTTCATACCGCAGCCGCGCGGATACCACATCCGCCGCGGAGATCGCTCCCTTCAGATCCTTGATCCGTGAGTAACGGTCCTCCGCCTCGTCTTCGGACGTCTTCGCCGCCGTGATTCGCGTAGCCATTCCTTGCAGCCGCTTCTTCAGCGTCTCCACCATCGCCCGGTGCGCTGTGCATTCGGACTCCAGCGCCTTGTGGCTGCGCTCGGCAGAGGCCAGCACCAGCTTCGCATCGCTGTCGATCAGGGTGGCCAGAGCCTCGCCTTGCTTCACCGCCTGACCTTCCAGCACGTGGACCTGATCGATCACGCCGTCGATCAGCGCCGTCGCCTTCGTCGGCAGCGGATCCGGTTCGATCCACCCGCTGGCCTGGAACAGCATGCTGCCCCCGCTGCTGGTGTTGGTCGTCGTAGCGGTTTCCTCGCTGGCCGTGGCCAGCACGGTCGCCGTGGAGACATCGGGCGCAGGCAGCAGCCGGTCGCGGAAGAGGGCGAAGAATAAGAGCGCGAAGCACGCAAGCAGGCCGACCGGGATGATCCACGCAGGCACCCTCGGGGCTGCTTGGCTCTCCGGCTCACGGCGGGTGAGGGAATCGAGAGATGGGGTCATAAAAGGAATCGGGAGAGATGACACCCCGGTTAAGGGGCGGTAAATCGGCCGCACAAAGGCGCGACCGGGCAACGGCTCAAGGCCGATGCTTCACAGTCTCCAGACTCCAAGAATCGCCCGCTGTCGGCAGGGCTCGTCGGGACCGCGGATCGGCGTCGCCGCGGCATAGCTTTCCGTCGGCACGATCGCCACCGGTGGCAGCAGGAAGGGCTGCGGTGGCAGGTCCACCGCCATCAGCGGCGGCACCCCCTCCGGCGCGCCGATCGGTGGCGCATCCGGCAGTTCGTCCACCTGCACACAGCAGTGGGAATCGTGTTTCGTCTCCTTCTTGCACTTCGAGCAGCAGGCCTTCTCGCCTGCCGCTTTCAGTTCGTTCTCGATCAGACAGACGCGCACGGGGGCGGCTGCCAGCGGGACCATCATCCCGAGGCATGCCAGCAGGAACGCTGCAATGACCCGTCGCATCACGAAAACAAATCTCATCAGTGGGAGTTCAGGGTCAAGGGGATATTCCCCCGATTCCTGCCTGCCGCGGCCCGATAGCCGCGGCAGGTCGCCATCATCGGATCAATGCAGGTGCAGTTCGAAGCGCTCGGTCACCGCCTTCGCGTCGGCTGCCGTCTTCACCACCAGGATCATCGGCACGTGCGCACCGGCAGGCAGGGCCTTGTCGGAGATCAGCACGTTGGCATCCGCATCCTTGCCCTTGGCGAAGGCCAGCTTCACCGGGGCGGAGCGCTCGCCGCTCGTGCCGCTGATCGTCTGCGCCTCGATCGGCAGGGTCTTCTTGTCCTTGTCGAGGAACACGATCCGGGCCTTGCGCTCTTTGTCCACGACGACTTCGAGCGTGAAGCCGCCCTTGGATTCGACCAGGTGGCCGCCGTTAGGGCCCTTCTCGGCATGCTCGTGCCCTTCCTCGTCTTCATGCTCGTGATCGTGGTCATGCTTGGCATGCTCCTCCTTGCTCTCCTTGGAGTGGTCGTGATCGTGGTCATGCTTCTCTTCGGCGAAGGCAAGCGGGGTTCCGATCAGGGCGAGCAGGATCAACAGTTTCGGTTTCATTGGTCTTGGTATGGGGTTGTCGGTTTTCGGTTCAGACGTGTTTATCGGTGAATTCATTCAGTGGGTGGCAGGGGCATGAAGCGCCAGGGCCCGCTCCGCGGCTTTCTTGCCGAAGAGACGGAACACCGCCGGCGTCACGGCGAAGTCGAGGAAGGTCGAGGTGATCAGACCGCCCACGATGCAGATCGCCACCGGGCTCAGGATCTCCTTCCCCGGCTCGCCCATGGAGATCACGAAGGGAATCAGCGCGATCCCCGCGGAGAGCGCCGTCATCGTCACCGGGACGAAGCGCTCCAAGGTGCCGCGCTGGATCATGCGATCCGTGAATCCCTCGCCCTCATGCTTCATCAGGTGCAGGTAGTGCGAGATCATCATGATCCCGTTCCGGGCCGCCACACCCCCTACGGCGATGAAGCCCACCAGCGTGGCGATGCTGATGTTCCCCACGAGGATCCAAGTCAGCCAGAGGCTTCCCATCAGTGCCAGTGGCAGGTTCAACAGCACCTGGATGGCCAGCATCAGGCTCTTGAAGTAGCTCCACAGCAGCATCACGATCACCACCAGGATGACCGTGAAGAGCACCGCGATCCGTTCGGATGCGGCCTTCTCCGCTTGGAATTCTCCCTCGTAGCTGATGAAGGTTCCCTCCGGCAGCTTGATCTCCGCCGCGACCTTCTCCTGGAGCTGGCGCACCAGTTCGCCCGCATTCCGCTGGGTGGGCGTGATCGAGACGATGTAGCGGCGCTGCGTGTTCTCGCGCATCACCGAGCTGGGCCCGGAGGCTTCGCGGACGTCGGCCACGAGCTTCAGCGGGATGTTGCGACCGGTCTTGGTGTGGACCGGTAGCTCGCGGATCTTCTCCGGATCGTTCCGCCACTCCAGCGGCAGCCGGATCGCCAGGTCGATGGTGCGCTGGTTCTCCCGGAGCTGGGAGATGGAGGCACCACCTAACAGCATCGAGAGTTCCGAGTTCAGTTCGCCGGGCGTCACTCCGTGGGCGAGGGCCCGCTCGCGGTCCAGTTCGATCCGGAGCTGCGGGATCGGTGCCTGCTGGTCCAGCTTCGCATCCTCCAGTCCCGGGATCGTCTTCGCGATCGCCTGGATCTTGGTGCCGATCTCCGTGATCGCCGTCATGTCCTGGCCGAAGACCTTTACCGCGACCGGTGCCGTCACGCCGCTCAGCAAGTGGCTGATGCGGTGCGAGAGCGGCCCCGAGAGAATGCTGAAGGTGCCGGGCACCGTCTTGATCCGCTTGCGGATGTCCTCGAGCACCTCCTTGGTACTGCGGTCGCTGACGTCCTTCTTGAAGTCGATATCGAACTCGGCATTCGAGATCGGCACGACGTGATCGCTGCGCTCCGCACGCCCGATCCGGCGGCCGATGTGGTTGACCTCCGGCACCTGCCGGATCTGGTTCTCCACCGCCTTGGCGAGGTGTTCCATCTCCGCCAGCGAGGTTCCCGGCGCGGCTGCGGTGGTCACGATCACGGTCTCCTCATGGAAGGCGGGCAGGAAGTCCTTGCTCATCTTCGGGTAAAGCGTGAGCGCGAAGGCGAAAAGAATCGCCACCAAGGCAATCACGATGGTCGGGTGCCTCAGGCTCACGCGCAGCAGGGTAGCGCTCAGGAGCTTCTTCATTCCTCTGACCAGAGCGCCGTCCGCATGATGGGCAGGACCCTTGGGCCGCTCTCTGAGCAAGAGCGAACAGAGCACCGGGATCGCGGTGAGGGACACCACGAAGGAGGCGATCATGCTGACGATCGTGGCGATGGCGATCGGCGCGAAGAGTCGGCCCTCCACGCCGGCCAAGCCGAGCAGGGGCACGAAGACCAGCACGATCAGGACCGTCGCGTAGAGGATCGAGTTTCGCACCTCTCCCGAGGCTTGGGCGATCACCTCCAGCTTGGGCAGGGGATTTGCCAGATTGGCATTCTCCTTCAGTCGCCGGAAGACGTTCTCCACGTCCACGATCGCATCGTCCACGACCATCCCGATCGCGACCGCGAGCCCTCCCAGGGTCATGCTGTTCACGCTCATCCCGAACCATTTGAAGGTAAGTAGCGTGATCGCGAAGCTCAGCGGCATCGCCATCAGCGTGATGAAGGTGGTCCGGAAGTTCAGCAGGAACAGGAACAGGATGATCACCACCATCACCGCCCCATCGCGGATCGCTTCCATCAGGTTGTTGATCGAGCGGTCGATGAAGTCGCGCTGGCGGAATAGGATCGTCGCCTCCACGCCCTCGGGAAACGAAGGCTGCAGCTCCTCGATCGCCGCCTCGATCTTTTCCGTGAGATCGACGGTGTCGAAGCCCGGGGCCTTCACGATGCTCATGATCACCCCGGGCGTGCCGTTCACGCTTGAGTCGCCCCGCTTCGGTTCGGTGTCCCATGCCACTTTCGCGACATCGCCGATGCTGATGGGGCGTCCGTTGACCAGCTTGACAACCGTCTTGGAGATGTCCTCGAGCTGGATGGTCATCGCCAGGTTGCGCACCATGATTTCTTGCGAGCCGGTATCGATGAAGCCACCGGTGGAATTGGTGGCCGCCTCGCGGACGGCTTGTTCGAGTTCTTCGATCGACACGCCGTTCGCCTGCATCCGGAAGGGATCCGGTTGGACTTGGGCCTGCTTCACTCCGCCACCCATGTTCAAGACCTCGGCCACGCCGGAGATCGACTGGAGGCGCATCCGGATGTTCCAGTCCGCGATGGTGCGCACGTCCATCGGGGCTGTGCTGCCATCCGGGCTGCGGACACCGATGAGCAGGACTTCACCCATGATCGAGGCGACCGGGGTCAGATAGGGCTCGGTGCCCTCCGGTAGGGACTCGCGGGCGCTCTGGAGACGTTCTTGGACGAACTGTCGCGCCTTGTAGATATCCGTGCCCCAGTCGAATTCGGCGAACACGAGGGAGAGCGCGATGTCCGAGGTGGAGCGCAGCCGGTTCAGGCCAGCGATCCCCATGAGCGAGCTTTCTACCGGTTGGGTTACCAGGGTTTCGACTTCTTCCGGCGCGAGGCCGGGAGCCTCGATCAGGATGGTGACAGTCGGCTTCGTAAGGTCGGGAAGGACTTCAACCGGTAGCTCCCGCCCGGTCTTGAAACCGGCGGCGAGCAGGATGATGGCAAGCCCGATGATGATCGCCCGGTTCCGGAGCGACCAGCGGATGAGTAGGTTCAACATCGGCTCAAGCTTGTTCGGTGGTTCCGTCTGGACCCTTGCGCTTGGTGATCGAGGTGATCACCAGCAACACCGCCAAGACACCGGTGGAGATCATGAACAGCAGCTCGCGGCTGCTTACGCTGCCTTCACTGCCGTGATCATGTCCCGCTTCTCCACCGCCTTCGGCCTTGGCCTTTGCGGCAGCCGCTTGCTCCGGCGTCATCTCGGAGCCGTCTTCGTTGTGGGTGTGGCCGTGGGCCGCATCCATGGCTTCTTTCAGCGAGATCCCCCCGCCGCCCCCGGCAAAGCCGAGGGAGTAGGAACCACGGGTCACGACCTCGTCGCCGGGGTAGAGCCCGTCAACGATCTCGACCCGGTCCCCGCTGGCCTCTCCGACCTGCACGTTCACCCGGTCGAAGGCGTTCGCGAGGGTCACATGCTTGACATAGACGTGCCGGTTGGCCGGATTGCCTTGGAGCGCGTCCTTCGGCACGGAGAGCACGTTCTCGCGGATGCCGCTGAGGATCGTGAACTCCGCCCGCATCCCGGGCCGCAGGATGCCATCGGCATTCGGCAGCTTGAAGTAGGCGTCGATCGTGCCGCTCTCCTGGTCGGCCGCCGTGCCGAAGCGCAGCAGCTCGCCTTCGAACTCCCGTTCTCCAAGCGCCGCCACCTTGATCTTCGCCTTGGCTCCGGGCTTGATCGATCCGGCCTGATACTCCGGCACCCGCGAGACCGCATAGACTTCGGAGAGATCCGTGATCTCTAACAGGGCCTTGTCCGGCTCCACCGGATCGCCCAGCCGCGCGTCGGAGTGCATCACCAGCCCCTTGATGGGAGAGGAGAGCGGGATCACGGGCGGCGGATCACCGGGTTGGCGGCTTTCCACCTTCGCTATGACTTGGCCTTCGGATACCGTGTCGCCGGGGTTGACGTTCAGTTCGACCAGTCGCCCGGAGATACGGCTGCTCACCGCTCCGGTGCGACCCGGGATCACCTCGACCCGCCCGAGGGCGAAGGCGCTTTCCTCGAAGGTCGATTCCTCGACCGTGACCGTCTCGATCCCGAGGTTCTTCACGCCTTCCTCGGTCAGCAGCACCGTCCCGGCGCCGGGTCCCGCTGCCTTCAGCGCGGAGTAGGGGAGGCACAGCGCTCCCAGCATGCAATAAACGGAAAATTTCATCTTCTAACAGAAAGGGTTCAGGGTTTCGCCAGCGCCGATTCGTAGCGCACGCGGGCGAGGTGGAATTCACGCAGGGCGTCCAGTCGGGCGGCCATCAGTTGGACCTGCTTCTCGCGGGTCCGGAACACGGTTTGGATCTCACCTTGTCCCTTCTTGTAGGCCTCCTCCGCCGCCTTTGCTTGCTCGTCCGCCAGCGGCAGCAGGCCATTCTGCGCTTCGCCCAGGAGCTTCAGCCACTCCTGCATTTCCGCCTTGGCCGCCTCCGCTTCCAGGCGGATGCCGCGGGCCAGGGCGCTGGCTTCCTTCTCCATGCGTTCGTGCTTGGCCTTGGCCTCCTCGATCGCCCCCTCGTTCTTGTTCCAGAGGGGCAGGGGAAGGGTGAAGCGAAGGCCCATGATGCCCTCGCGGTCGTAGCCCTCCGGTGCATCTTCCGAGCGTTCGGCCCCGAAGAAGACCCCGGCCTCCACGTCCTCGTAGCGCTTCGATTGCTCGACCGCCACGTTCTGTCCCGCCGCCTGAGCTCCCAGCACCGCCGCCTGGAAGTCGGGCCGCTTCGAGGGATCCACCGCGCTCGCCGGCAGACTCGCCTCCGGCAAGCTCCCGCCTACATGCAGCGGTTCGTTCGGCCTGACCCCGAGCAGCGGCTTGATCTCGCCGATCGCTGCAGCCTCGCTGGCATCCAGTTGGCGCATCTCCAGCGTCAGGCTCGCCGCCTCGAGCTTCGCCTGCCCGGCATCGAGCGGTGATCCCTCGCCCTTCTCGGCCACGCCGGAGAGGAACTCCGCGAACTCCTTGGAGAGCGCTTCCTGGTCCTTCAGCAGCTCGCGGCGCTTCCGCACGGCCAGCACCTTCACGATGCCTTGCCGGGCCTCGGCGATGAGTTGGCGCTCGACCTCGCGGACCTCCGCCTGCGCCACCTTCACCTCGGTTGCGGAGACGTTCTTTTCCAGCCGCAGCCGGTTGGTCACGGGGAAGCGCTGGGAGAAACCGATCTCCAGCGAGCGCTCGCGGTAGCGGGGATCATGGGACATCTCGATTCCCAGCTCGGGATTCGAAAGTCGTCCGGATTGCGTCTGGCGGCCCTGCGCTTCGCGGATGCGGAGCCGGGCGGCGGCCAGACCGGGATTTTGGGCGCGGACCCGGTCTCCCACGCTCGCAAGCGAGATGACGACGCCGGGTTCGGCATGGCCCATGGAGATCGCGGCACACCAGGCCGCGATGGCACGGGGAATAAAACGGTGCATGGATGAAAGGGAGCCGTCCCTATGTTCAAAGACACGGGACGGATGAATCACTTGGAAAACCTTTGAAGGAACTCCGCCGGCCGACAAAGGGGCCATGGCGGATGGACGGCGGGCACACGGGCCGGCCGGAGCATCGGAATCTCGATGCTCAGATCAAAGGCGGCTTATCCAAGGCGAAGACCGGCTCGTCGGGCTTCAGCGCGGAGTGCCATGCGACATCCACACGGGATCCGCCCGGAGGCAGGATCGTGTAGCGGAGCAGCTCGTCACCGGCCAGCGCTCCCGTATGGCAGCAACTGTTCGCGTGATGGTGCTCGTGCGGTCCCGGAGGGCAATCCGGGCCATGGCCGTGATCGTGGCCATGGGAATCCCCGCCGCCCTCTTCGTCGTGACCGCCGTGGTCATGATCGTGGCCGCAGCTGTGCTCCATCTTCGGCTCCGAGTGGACATGGTCCATCGCGAGCACGCGACCGCAGAGCCCGGCGATTACGCCGAACACCAGCAGCCATGAAAGCCAACCGCGCACGCTTCCGAAGAAACTCCCTTATATCTATTCTGCAAGCTGAAACCACCGGCACCCGGTCCCGAAGATCCCGCTTCCCTCCCTCCGTCTGTCTGCCGAAGATCCGGCGATGCCTGTCGCCGAGCCCCAGAAGGAACTCCGCTTTACCCGTGCGGGACAGGCCCTCGTCTTCGCGATTCTCGCCGCCGTGCTGGTCATGGTCGCCCTCGTCTTCTTCCTCCTCGCCCCCCACCGGCCGGACCACCCGGTCCTGCCGCACCCGGCTTGGGGTTTCCTGCCGCTGGCCCTCGCCCTGCTGGCCGCCCGCCTCGCCTGGCACTGCGCCCGCCACGCCTACATCCTGCTCAGCCCCATCGGCGTGGAGATCTTCCCCTTCTTCCGCCCGGCCGCGAACATGCAGGTCATCCCATGGGCCCAGATCGCCGCCGCCGAAGTGGGCGACAAAATGCTCACCCTTCACTTCTCCGCCGAGAAAACCGCCGGCATCCACCTCGCCCTTTCCCCGATCGCCAAGGACCGCCGCGAACTCCTCGCCAAGGCGATCCGCGGCCGTCTGCCGTCATAATCCGATGTTCGGGTTGGACGTCCGGTCCCCGATGTTCAATTTCCCCGCATGCGCCCGCCATCACGACAGATCCTTTCCGTAGAAGAAGCCTTCGGCCAGCAGGGCTGGCACTGCGAGGCGGTCGAGGGCAAGGACGTCCTGCGCGCGGTCTTCACCGCCCACCACACCCGCATCGAGATGATCGTTCAGGCCTACCCGCCCATGAACGCACTCGCCATCATGGGTGAAATGCCCCTGCCGCTGGACGAGGAACACCAGCCCTACCTGCTCGAACTCCTCGCCCGCGCGAACAAGACCCTCAACCTCGGCGGCTTCGAATACGACCTCGACCGGCAGCGCCTCGTCTTCCGCATCACGAACCTCTTCGACAAGGAGCGCTATGATGCCGACATCGTCTCTTCCATGGTCCACTGCACCGTGGCCGAGATGGACCGCATCGCCCCCTACGCCTCCACCGTCATCCGCACCCCGGAAGATCTTCTCGACGATCTCGACCTCAAACGCCTCCTTCAACGCGAAGACTTCATCCCTCCCGTCCCGGGAGATGAGGACGACCTGCCCTGACCGACCGCCACCATCGCCATGAAAGCCATCTGCCTCCTTCTTGCCTCCGCCGGAATCGCTTGCGCTGCCGATGCCGCTCACCCCGCCGATGCCTGGGAGTTCACCTTCGAGTCCGGCTACCTCTGGAACATCGGCTCGAACACCGATATTGACTACGAGATCGCACCCACCCAGCTCACCTTCCGCAGCCCTACCGTCCTCGATTGGTTCGCCGGGGCGGATGGCTCGCGCCTCGTCGTCCGCAGCCGCTTCTCGCTCCTCGGCGAGTCCATCGTCGAAGGCCCGGAGGACTACTACATCGGCATCAATGGCGCCCCCTCCATCGAATACTGGTTCCCCGATCAGAAGACCTCCGCCTTCTTCTCCATCGGCGGCGGCTTCGGGTGGACGAATTCCACCCGCGACCCGGAAGGCCAGGGCCAGGACTTCACCCTGAACTGGTTCTCCCACCTCGGCCTGCGCCGCGAGATCTCGCCGAACCTCTCGGTACTAGGCGGGGCGTACTTCATCCACCACTCGAACGGCGGCCAGACCGACCCGAACCCCGGCATCGACGCCCTCGGCTTCACCCTCGGCCTCGGCTGGCGCTTCTAGTCATTTCCCCACCACGGGCCACCCGTCCTTCCACTTCAGCGGCAGCATCCGCAGGTCGGATCTCCCCCTGCGGTCCTTGTCGTAGAAGTGGTGCACCAGCATCTCCTTGCCCTTCTCCGCGAAGATCGAGGCATGCCCCGGCCCGATGAACCGCCCTTCCGTCGCGAGGAAGGCCGAGCCCCCGCCATCCTTCAGATCTACCCCGTCGCGGTCCACGTAGGGCCCCCTCACATCCCTGCTCCGCCCCACCCGGATCTCATACGTGCTCTCCACCCCGCGACAGCACTTCCCCCAGTTCACGAAGAGGTAGTAGTAGCCGCCATGCTTGTGAATGAACGGCGCCTCGATCTCCGGATACATCGCCAGCTTCACCGGCTTCGCCTCCTTCTTCGCCAGCCCCGTCTCCGCATCCAGTTCGATCAGGAAGATCCCTTCCCAGAACGAACCGAAGCTCATCCACAGCTTCCCTCCATCCGCAATGATCGCCGGATCGATCGCATTGTAAGGATCACCCCGCCGCGAACGGATCACCACACCCTCGTCCTTCCACCCGTAGTCCTTCGCCGTCGGATCCAGCGTCTTCCCGCTCGCCAGCCCAATCGCCGAATGCTGCGAGCCGAAGCTCGATACCGAGTAGTAAACCAGCCACCGGTCCTTTACCCGGATCACGTCCGGCGCCCACAGATGCCCCTTGTTCTCCGGCACCTCCGCCTTGTGCCACGCCGGTAGCGCCGCGAAGACCGGCCCCGCCTTCTTCCAGCGGCCATCGGCCTCCCGCTTCAGGAGATGCACTCCCTGTCCCGTGCTCAGGCACCACACCCCGCCGCCATCTTCCACCACCGTCGATGGATCATGGATGCGCGGATAGTCGCCACCCTCCCACCCCTGGGCCACGACAGGCCGAATCAAACCGAGCACCAATCCCGGCAGCAAAAGCACGAATCGCATCCCTTGGAAACGCCACGCCCGGCCACAAGTTTCAAAGATGTCGGAATGCCTCTCGCGGAGAGTAACGACAAATGTCGTCAAATTCTCTCGACGATGACGACATTTGTCGTCACTCCTTCCGCCATCGATGAAGTCCCTGCCTCCTCTCTCTCCAGCCGAGCAAGCGCTCATGGACCTGGTCTGGCAGCGCCAGCCGGTGTCCGTCGCCGCCCTGCTCGACCTCGTGAATGCCGACCGCGACGAGCCGATCACCCGCAATACCCTGCAGACCCAGCTCACCCGCTTGGAGGCGAAGGGCTGGCTCCTGCGCGATGAGGGCGAGCGCATCCGCCTCTACCGCGCCGCCGTCCAGGCGAAGAAAGGCCGCGGCAAGATCCTCTCCGAGCTCAAGCAACGCCTCTTCAGCGGCTCGGGCCTCTCCCTCGTCCGCTGCCTCGTGGAAGAAGGCGGCCTCAGCGATCAAGAGATCAAGGACCTCAAGGCCCTCATCGCGAATCACAAGAAAGGAGGCAAGCCATGACCCTCTCACCCTATCTCATGACGGTGGCCCTTCACGCGCTGTTGCTCTCAGCGGCGGTGGCTCTCTTGCTGGCATGTTTCCGCACACCCGCTCGCCGCTCCGCCCTCGCCTTGGCGGGAGTGATCGCCGTCGCCATCCTCCCTTGGTTTTCGGCACTGCTTCCCACTCATACACCGGAGCCATCGGCACCGCTCCCACTACCCTCCACCACGGATTCGGGCTCATGGCGTGTCTTCACGATTCCCGCCGATGACTTCACGATCGCTCCGACCCCGGACGCGGGATCCGCACCCTCGTTCACCCTGCCATCGGCATGGACTCTCGCCGCATGGGCTTGGCCCGCCGGCAGCGTCATCGCCCTCCTCGCAATCGCCTGCAGCCTCTTGAAGCTCCACCGCTGGAGCACTTCGTTCCGCGAGCCCCGCTCCGATGAAGCCAGCCTCTTGGCTTCCTCTCTCCCTCCCGGTCTTGCGCTCGGACAGATCCGCCTCACCGCGGTTCCGTGCAGCCCTTGCGTCACCGGCTTCATCCGCCCTCTTCTGGTCATTCCTTCTGCTCTGTTAGATTCTTCATCCGCCCGCGAGCTCCTTTGGATCCTCCGCCACGAGCAAGGCCACCTCATAGGTCACGACTCCCGTTGGACCCTCCTCATCGCCCTCTCTCGCGCCCTCTTCTGGTGGAATCCCTTCATCCACCATCTGGCCGGGCACTGGGCTGCCGCCCGCGAGGAAGTCTGCGACCTCCACGCGGAGACCGCGGAGCGCTCGGGTTACGGCAATTTCCTGATCCGCTTGGCCACCGCCTGCAAGGGCTCGCATCGCCTCGCCGCCCCCATGGCCAGCGGAGCCAAGCGCCGTCTGCGTAAGCGTCTCGTCTCGTTCCTGAATGCTCCGGAAACGATCAGCCTCCGGGTCGGTCGCCCCTTCATCGCCATCCTTGCGATGGCCTTGCCCGTCCTCGCCCTTTGCAGCTCCTGCGTCCATATCGGCGGGAAGAAAGAACAAGTCGCCACCTCGTCCGCCGGGATGCCGCCGCTCCTGCTCGAAGCCGGCAAGGATAGGAAGGGAAGCATGCCGAACCTCATGGTGAAGCTCAGCAACAAGGTTCTCGCCACAGCCACGCCGCTCACGTTCAACGGTGTGGTCCTCGACAAGAGCGGCACGGTCCTGACCTCGTTAGAGCTGCAGTTGTTGATGAGACAAGCCGCCACGATGCGCGGAGCCATGCTCCGGACTTTCCCTGCCATCTCCATCAGAAATGGCGAGAAGGCAGTCATCGAGATGATCCGCGAAAAGCCTCCCGTCCCCGGCGAGGAAAGGATCACCGCCGGCTGGGAACTCAATCAGACCATCCGCTACAACGGGAAGTCCCTCAGGCTGGGCAATCACATCCGGTATGCCTTCGTTCCCGATAAGCAGTTCTCCTTCTCTTCGCAGTCGCCCGATGGGAATGAAGCCCCGTTGAGCAAGTCCGATTGGAACAAGCTGGAGGTCATGACGGCAGCCACGGAAGCCAAAGTCCCGGAGAGCCATGCGGTGATCACCTATATGGGCGAGGACTCCTCTGGCCTGCACACCATTCTCATTACCGAGGTCATTCCCATCGATCCCACGGGGCGAACGGTCGCTCGCTATCGCGATGCCATCTACTCACCCCATCCGCGCGAAACCTTGCCCGGCAAGGTCCGTGTAAACGCCGCGCTTCTCAGCGGACCCTCCCTGAGCTATCTGGATACCTCGCTCAAGGATGTGAACCGGATCTACAGCCCGGATATGATGGCCACTCACATTGTCGGCATCTTCACACCCTGGCAGTGGCGTCTGGTTAAGAAGGATCTGAAAGTCGAGGACCTCGGCCCCGCCACCTTCTCGGCAAATATCGAGCACCAACCATGGGAGAAGCTTCCGGAGCTCATGCTCGCGGCCCGGCGCTACAAGAATGACGAGGGCTTGGTCTCGCTCGACATTTCGGTGAAGGAACCCGGAGAGGTTCGCAGCGGTCGCTTCATCCGTCAGGCTCTGAATGTCTCCACCGGCACCACTGTCATCTACCGCTTCCCTTCCTTGGAGGGCAAGATGCCCCGGCACCTCGCCCTCACCGTTGAGACCGTTGAGTAGCGGCTCCATCGTCCGGTCGGGAGCCTGTGCCGCCCGTTCTTTTTCAGTCCCTTGCATCTGGGCTCTGGACTCTTGTCGCGCGGCGCTCTACTCCCTGCCCCGCCATGTCCGACACCGCGCAACCCCAATCCACCGAAGCTGAACTCATCGCCGTCCGCCGTGAGAAGCTCGGCAAACTGCGCGAACTCGGCGTGGACCCCTACGGCGCCGCCTTCGAGACCACCCACACCCCCGGCGATCTCCGCTCGAATTTCACCGAAGGCCAGCAGGTCAAGGTTGCCGGCCGCATCACCGGCCTGCGGAATATGGGCAAGTCCTGCTTCTTCCACGTCGGCGATGTCCTCGGTGCCATCCAGGGCTACCTCGCCGTGAAGGAACTCTCCGATCACGACCGCGAGATCTTCGATTGCCTCGACCGCGGTGACTGGGTCGGCATCGAGGGCGAGACCTTCCTCACCCGCACCGGCGAGCCCTCCATCAAGGTCTCCGGCTTCACCGTCCTTTCCAAGTCTCTCCGTCCCATGCCCGACAAGTGGCACGGCGTCGCGGATCGCGAGATCAAATACCGCAAGCGCCACCTCGACCTCATGTCGAATGAGGAGAGCGCTGCCATCTTCGTCACCCGCTCGCGTATGCTCGCGGAGATCCGCGCCTTCTTCCACGAGCGGGGCTACCTGGAGGTCGAGACCCCCATGCTGCAGGACATCCCCGGCGGTGCCGCGGCGCGTCCCTTCGAGACCTATCACAATGCCCTCGGCATGCCGCTCACCCTGCGCATCGCCCCGGAGCTCTTCCTCAAGCGTCTCCTCGTCGGCGGCTTCACCAAGGTCTTCGAACTGAACCGCAATTTCCGCAACGAAGGCATCTCCCGCCGCCACAATCCCGAGTTCACCATGCTCGAGGCCTATCAGGCCTTCGCGGATTTCGAGATCATGGCGGACCTTGTCGAGTCCCTCATCTGCCACCTCGCGGAGAAGTTCTGCGGCACCTTGCAGATCGAGCACAAGGACGAGGAGGGGAATGTCACCCGCACCATCGATCTCCAGCGCCCTTGGAAGCGCGCGGATTACAACGACCTCGTCGCCGCCGCTGCCGGTCAGGACTTCTTCACCATCACCGCGGAGCAGCGCCGCACCCGCTGCGAGGAACTCGGCGTCCAGATCTCCCCGGAGATGGAAGACCACGAGGTCATCCAGCAGGTCTTTGAAAAGCTCGTCGAGGAGAAGTCCTTCAATCCCTGCTTCGTCCAGCGTGTCTCCAGCGAGTTGGTCCCGCTCGCAAAGCTCAGCCCCGGCGGCAAGACCGTGGAAGTCTACGAGCTCGTCATCAATGGCCAGGAGATTTCCCCCGGCTACTCGGAGCTCAATGACCCCGATGTCCAGCGCGAGCGCCTCGAACACCAGTCCGGCGAGGAAACGCAGAAGGTCGACTACGACTTCATCGAGACTCTCGAGCACGGCATGCCTCCCGCCGGCGGCATCGGCATCGGCATCGATCGCCTCATCATGATGCTCACTGGTGCCCCCACCATCCGCGACGTCGTCCTCTTCCCCCTCCTCAAGCGCAAGGAAGGCTGATACCGGGTGCGCATACACCAAGGAGAGCGCGCGTCTCGCACGCTTCTTACATCGCGCACAGATGCTCGCCCCCAAGGGTAAGTAGTCCCGCCTTCAGGCGGACGAAGCCGTTCTTCTGCGCCGCACCCCCTCTGTAGCGGAAGGACTCTTGTCCTTCCGGCTGCTCGCGTCCACCCCTTGGAAGGCCATCTTCTTCCGTCAACCTGTCTTCCCTAAAACCCGCGCCCCCCGATACCGCGAACTTCGCGCAGCCGCCCCGGGAGCGCGGACTTCAGTCCGCATCAAGGAGAGCGCGCGTCTCGCGCCTCCTACATTGCATATAGATGCTCGCCACCAAGGGTAAGTAGTCCCGCCTTCAGGCGGACGAAGCCGTTCTTCCGCGCCGCAACCCCTCTGTAGCGGAAGGACTCTTGTCCTTCCGGCTGCTCGCGTCCACCACTCGGGACGCCATCTTCTTCCGTCAACTTGTCTTCCCCCAGACCGGCGCCCCGGGACCGCGCACTTCGCGCAGCGAAGAGGTCCGATTGACGACTTCAATCTTAGTCGGACAACTTCAGTCCGCATCAAGGAAAGCGAGGGTCTCACGCTCTCTCACCGCCCACACCCAGAGTGCGCCTAACAAACCCACCCCCATCCCCCGACACTCCCCTCACTTCTCCCTCTTCCCCGCCTCATTCTCCGCCTCGCTCCACTCGAATTTCGGCAGCTTTGCCCGGTCCAATCCCTTCAGGTGCGCCTCGCCCTTCCGGCTCGCATCATCGGCCCGCACATAGCTCCACTTCTTGTCGCCGAAGATCTCCTCGCACAGCTTCGCCACCCCCGGATCATACTCCTTCAGCTCCGCCCGCGTGTTCACATGGTTGTGGATCGCATCGTTCTCCCGGTTCGTCCCGAACCACGATTGCACCGCCTCCGCCCAGTACTCGTAGTGGTTCTCCGCTGCGTAGCAGTTCTTCCACTTCCCCTCCTTCAGCGCCGCATCATACGCCGCCTTCAGCCGCTCGTCGAAGCTGCTGTCCAGCGAGTTCACTCCCATCTGGTGGATCGCATGCGCGAACTCGTGCACCATGATGCTCTCCGTCGAATACGGATCGCCCGGGCAGCACAGCAGGTTCTCCTCCCCGCAGCTTACCGATGGCCGCTCGTGCGTCGCCCCCAGTCCCCGGGCCCGTCGGTTCCAGAATTCCTTCGGTGTTAGATCGGAGTGCTCCGGCACATCGCAGGTCCGCTCGCCCGTCGCCATCACCGTCAGGCGCACCTTGTTCTTCGCCATGGCGGAGAGGATGTCGTCCCGCCCCTCCAGCATCGATTTCACCAGCACCGCCGCCTCGCTCAGCGCCGGATCGCTCACCTTCGCGGAGGACACGATCGGGAACTCACCCGTCATCACCACCTTCGCATAGAAGGGCGAGAGCTTGAACTCCTCACGGATCTTCTCCGGAATCGGCGATTGGATCTCCTGTGCCTGAACCACCAGCGATTCGATTGCGAAGAATGCGAGCCATCTCATCCTCCCATCTTCACGAAAATCCCCGCCTCAAGCCAGAAGCTCTCGCGTCACTTGCCGAACCTCCAGTCCCCAGTC
Organism: Luteolibacter rhizosphaerae; assembly: GCF_025950095.1. NCBI lineage: Bacteria > Pseudomonadati > Verrucomicrobiota > Verrucomicrobiia > Verrucomicrobiales > Verrucomicrobiaceae > Neoluteolibacter > Neoluteolibacter rhizosphaerae. Next base: position 62,660 of record NZ_JAPDDR010000008.1, read on the forward strand.
CCCAATCCGTAACACTATCAGGCACATCAGGCATATAAGGCAGGGACCGCTCTCCGAGCGGTCAGGCTTCTGGCGGCCCTCCTCCCCCAAACTCCACTCCTCATCCCACGCCCCCACCGCCGTTCAAATTTTGCGCCCTTCTGCGCTTTTTCGCGGCAAGAACTCTCACGCTTTCCACCTCACAATCCCGCCTTTCATCCGTGGAAATTCGTGGTTCCTCCTCAAGCCACCCTCAACCTCAACTCCCGCGATACCTCCCGCCCGAATCCCTCGATCTTCACCCGGTCCGCATGCACCTCCACGATCGAATACGCCGTGTTCTCCGGGTGATGCAGCATCGAGCGGAAAGTCACATACGGGATTCCGTTCTTCTCCGCGAAGTCCCCGGCATGGTTGTGCCCGTTGAACCAAGCCATCACGCAGGGATGCTTCTCCAGCAGCGCCATCACCTCCACATGATTCCACATCTGGTGCATGTCCGCGGGCGCCAGCGGATGATGCCCGCACACGATCACCCGCTCCTTCGCCGCATCCGCCGCGGCCAGCTCGCGCTCCAGCCACGCCATCTGTGTCGCGGAGAATCCACCGTTCCAAGGCTTCGCCCCTGCGGCTCCCGCTGCCTCTAGCCCTGCCAGGATCTCTTTCGCCCTCGCCGTCTCCACGGAGGCGGCCGCATTCCGGTACACCGAGACCTCGTTCGTGTCCGTCATGATGAACCGGATCCCCCTGCTACGAAAGCTGTAGTAGTCGTGCGGCATCTCCAGCGTCGAGACCACCCGGCCCTTCTCCCCATCGGCCACATCGTAGTCGTGATTCCCCAGCAGGTGATACACCGGGTGCCCTAGCCCCTTCATCAGCGGCAGCATCACATCGAAGGACTTGAAATCCCGGTCGATGAAGTCACCCAGATGCAGCGTGAAAGCCAGATCCTTGCCATGCAGCTCTTCCACCGCCCGCTTCAGCTTCTCCGGTGTCGAGCGGTAGTGCCGCTCACCCTTCGCCTCCGCATCGGCATACTGAGCATCCGTGATCAGGCCGAAGCGTAGCAACGGCGGCGCTCCTTCCTCGGCTTTCACGATGCCGGGCAGTCCCCCGGCGATGGCGGTGCTGGTGAGGAAACGGCGGCGATTCATGCAGTGACCGGGGTCTTGAGCATTTGCTCGTAGCGCCGAATGTAATCCGCCGCCGTGGTCTCGTGATTGAATCTTGCTGACGATTCCGCCATCACCCGCGCTGTCTGGCGTGCCTTCTCCTCGGCCGGCAGCGCGTGGAATCTCAGCGCTTCTTCAATCGCCCAGCGCAGCCCGTCCGCGTTGAAATGCTTGAAGAGGAAGCCGTTCCCGCGGTTCCCCGGCACATCCAGCGGCTCCACCGTGTCGTGCAGCCCGCCCGTATCATGCGCGATCGTCAGGCTGCCATACTTCGGCGCGATCATCTGTGGCAGACCGCAGGGCTCGAAGGAGGACGGCATGAAGATGAAGTCGCTGCCCGCGTAGGCCAGGTGAGACAGCCTCTCGTCGAAGTCGTGCACCGCCACGCTCGCGAAGAGGTTGTGCATCTTCACGATGTTCTTGAAGTGCTTCTGGAAGCTCCCGCTAGCGACCACCGCGATCTGCATCCGCTTGTTGGAGACCAGATCGAAGAGGATCTCCGTGAGCAGCTGGCAGCCCTTCTGCACCGGATCGAGTCGCGAGGGCCAGTAGAAGAGCGGGATGTCCGGATCACCCTCCAGTCCCAGCCGCTCCTGGATCTCCAGCTTGTTCTTCCTCTTCCCTTCCGGGTGCGTCTGCGGCGTGAAGTGATGCGTCAGGTAGCTATCCGTCTCCGGATCGAAGCCGGCATCCGGTGCGTTCAGGATCCCCGTCGCGCAGTCGGAGTGAACCTTTCCGCGCAGCTCGTTGCGGATCGCATCAGGAATGAAATGATGCCCTCCCTCCACGATCTCCTTCAGGAAGGTCGGGCTCACCGTGTTCACATGATCGGCCGCGAAGATCCCGCTCGTCAGCAGGTCGACCGGGTTGTTGCCGCGGCTCTCCTCGTAGGTCCAGGGCGCACGGCGGTAAAAGAGATGCTGCCAGAAGTCCGCAGCATCGATCCCGCGGTCCTCGATCTGGGCCAGCGTCAGGTGCTCCGAGTGGATGTTGTGCACCGTGAACAGAGAGGCGATCCCGTGCCGCTTCGCCACCGCCGGGATCAGCCCGGTCATCCAGTCGTTGCAGTGGATCAGATCCGGCCGCACCTGTGGGATCGTGTGGTTGATCACTTCGCGCTGGAAGGCCAGCGCGATCAGATGGTTCTCCGCACCATAAACGCTGGAGCGGTGATAGAAGACTCGGTCTTCCGCCAGGTGGATCCGCTGCTCCGGCAGCGCCCGGCTGACTTTCTCGAACTCGTTGTCGAACACGCTCGCCACATCCAGATGGAACATCCGGCGGTAGTTCGGCAGCGCCACGTGGACGTCGGCCCCTTGGTCATACAGCGCCTTCACCAGTGAGGCGGACACATCGGCCAAACCACCCGCCTTCGCGCACATGCGCTGGGCCAGGTTGCCCATGCCTTCCGGCAGGTAAGTGATCTCCGGGGTGACGACGAGAATCCGCGGACGACGGGGAGGGTTTTGAGACATAGGCTTTTCCGGGTTTCCTCAAATCTAGCCCCTCGCTGGCGGAGATTGCAAGAAACGGCGAAATAATCTGCGTTCGCCGCACAGCCTCAGGCACCTCCGTCCGGGAAGAGCGCCATCAGCACCACGTCGTCATAGATGCCGTCCACCAGCCGTCCGCGCTTCTTCACCCCTTCTTCCACGAAGCCAAGCTTTCGATAGAGCTGCATCGCCGCCTCATTGGAGGAATACACGCTTAGCTCGATCTTCTGCAGGCCGTTTTCCCAGCACCGCTCGATCGTCGCCTCCAGCAGCCGCTGCCCGATCTTCTGGCCGCGATAGTCCTTCAGTAAGCCCATCCCCAGTCTCCCGATGTGCGCCCCACCATGTTCTCCCGGGATGGCATCGCACCATCCCACGATCCTGCCCTCGTCCTCCGCCACGAATTGCGCATGCCCGGCGCTCACATTGCCGTTCACGAACTGTTCCACATTAGCCAGCGGTGGCCCCTCGATCGTCGCAAGATAGCGGCGCTCCCGGCACACCTCACCCAGCGTATCATGAAATCCCGCCGCATCGGCGGATCGGATCAGGCGGATCGTGATCATAGTAGCACTCGGATCATCAGCGTCCTATCAGATCCCTTTAGCCTCTGGGAGCGCGAACTTCGCGAAGCGAAGAGGTCCGGCTGACTACTCCAATCTTAGTCGGACAACTTCAGTCTGCCCGAACCCACCCTCACCGCCCGCCAAAAGGGTACGTAGTCCCGCCTTCAGGCGGACGAAGCAGCTCTAACATCCCACTCCACCCATCGTTGCGGAATGACTTCGTCATTCCGGCCGGGCGCGTCCCTCGAAAAGGCGCCGCCTTCACCGCTCCATCTCTCCAAGGAAGCCCCAGATAAAAAGCAACACATCCTAATCTGGGATCACTCACCTAACAGACCAACACCCCCAAACCCCGCCAAGGATTCACACATTAGCAATCACTCCGAAATCCCACGACAATCCCCGCTCACCCCAAGCCAACAATCCTCCCAAGACGAGACCCCTTATCTCTTCTCCAAATTTTGCGTCCTTCTGCGCATTCTCGCGGCTAGACCCAGTAACCCGCCCCCCTGCCTCTCTTCACCGCCCATCCCAAAAACTCCCCTCCTTCACCAGCGAATCCTCAAACTCCCGGATCACCCTCAAGCCCTCCTTCAGCTCATCCACCCGCCCCGCCGCCCGGTCGATCCGCTCCGGAAAATCCTCCTCCACCTGAAACAACAAGGGCTTCTCCTTCGAAGCCTCGAACCCGTGGCCCGTCTTCAACTGCGAGATGATCTTCGTGTGAATCTTCCACGGCCCGAAACGCGCCGCGTTCACCTCCTTGCTGTCCGCATAGATGAAGCGGAAGTCCTTCACCATCCCTTGAAGACCCGTCACCCCGAGCAATCCCCGCACATCTCGCCCATCCATCGTGCGGTCCTCCGGCACCTTGCCCCCCGCCAGCATCATCACCGTCGGGAACACATCCAGAGCCGAAGCAGGCTCCCTCACCACCGTCTCCTCCGGAATCGTCCCCGGCCAGCACCACACGCCCGCCACGCGTTGCCCGCCTTCCCACGTCGATCCCTTCCCGTCGCGGAAGGGTAGGGCGGAGCCCACCAACAATCGCGCCTCATCATACACCGGATGCCTCGCCGTATCCTGATACAGGATCCACGGCCCGTTGTCGGAAGTGAAGATAATCAGCGTGTTCTTCGCGATCCCGCTTTCTTCGAGCGTCGACCGGATCCGCCCCAATTGATGGTCGATCTCGCTGATGCAATCGCCATACCGCCCGCGCGGCGACTTCCCCTTGAACTCCTCCGAAGCATGTACCGGCAGATGCGGCATGTTCGGCGTCATGTAGATGAAGAATGGCTGCTCCTTCTTCTCCCGGATGAAGCTCACCGCTGCATCCGCATAGCGCTTCGTCAGGCTTTCCTGCACCGACACCTTCGTGTCGATGTCCTCCTCCACGATCTCGTAGCCGGGAATCGGATTTCCTTTCTCCGCCGGACCTTGGATCAGGTTCGATCCCGTCTCGTAATCGTTGGACACGTTCGTCCCCAGCCAGCGATCGAAACCGTGGGCGAGGGGAAAGGCCTCCGCTGTCATCTCGTTGGCCGCGTTCGGTGTGCCTAGATGCCACTTGCCGAAGATCGCCGTCGCATAGCCCTGCTCCTTCAGCCCTTCCGCGAGCGTCAGTTCCTTCACATGCAGATGTCGCTTCGTCTCCGGCCCGATCGCCCATGATGGCAAACCGGAGCGCAGATGATTCCTACCCGTCAGAATCCCGTAGCGGGAGGCCGTGCAGGCCGCCGCTGCGGAATAGAACTGCGGGAAGTTCGCCCCTTCTCGCACCATCTTCGTCAGGTTCGGCGTTGCGATCACCGGATTGCCCGCATGCGCGAAGTCTCCGTAGCCCGCGTCATCCAGCAGGATCACGATCACGTTCGGCTTCTCAAAGGCTGGCCGCGCCGCCAGCACGAGGCCCGGCACGAGGAGCAAAAAGGCGAGAAACGATCGCATGGGTGGCTTTAGACGCTTTCAAATGAGGAAACCTGTCAAGGGTGCCCCGGGGCCCGCCTGAGATTCAGAGCGCCGCAGGCTTGCCCCTCGCAGTTTCAAGCGCTTTGCTCCCCCGGCCTTGGCGGATGAGGAAAAAAAGCAGAGCCGGTGGCGGCGGATCAGCGTCTTCGGCGATTTGCCGACGCGCCTGCTCATGCACGGCCTGAAGTCCGCCCCGTGGTTCCTTGAGCCCGTGCTCATCCCGCCTTGGACCCTGCTCTTCTTCATCGTCGCCGGCGAACAGCGCCGCGCCGTGATCGGCAACCTGCGGGCCCTCTTTCCGCAGTGGTCTTACCTGTGCGCCCTCGCCGGAGCCTTCCGGGTCTTCCTGAACTTCGCCTCGACCTACGTCGATGCCCTGCGCTGTGAGACCGGCACCGGCGATGTCGATTGGGTCATCGACGGCCTTGAACATTTCGAGGACCTCCGCTCGCGGCAGGAAGGCTGCCTGATTCTCACCGCGCACATGGGGAACTACGACATGGCGGCCCCGCTGTTCTCTTCCAAGTTTGGCCGCACCGTCCACGCCGTCCGCGCCCCCGAGCGCGAGCCCGAGATGCAGGCCATCCGCGAAGCCGAGCAAAAGGAGAAGGAGCGCCTCAACCCCTACTTCAAGACCTGCTTCAACACCGGTGGCGACATGCTCGGCGTGGAACTCGCCCGCTTCCTCAACCAGGGCGATGTCGTCGCCGTCCAAGGCGACCGCGTGATCTTCGAAGTTTCTCCGATGGAAGCCGAGGTCGAGCCCGGCCTCCACATGCGCCTGCCGCGCGGCCCGCTTTATCTTGCCCGCATCACCGGCGCGGCCACCTTCCCGCTCTTCATCATTCGCGAGGGCTGGCGCCGCTATCGTATCCAGGTCCATCCGCCTCTCGATCTCCCGCCGCGTGTCCGTGGCCGCGGTGAAGACCCGGCCACCCCCGTTTGGGCCGGTGCCATCCTCGAGACCGTGCGCGGCCACTGGCAGCAGTGGTTCGTCTTCGAGCCCGTCCTCCGCCGCGATGAAAGGGGGCCCGCATGAACTGGCCCCGCCTCCCGGAAAAGCTTTCCCGCAATCGCGCCGTCACTCCCTTCTTCCGCGCCTTCGGCGGTCGCCTGAAGGTTCCCCCCGGCGATGCCGTGCGCATGTCCGCTCAGGAAGGCCTTCACCGCCCGGAGCGCATCGCCCTCTCGCTCTTCGTCCCGCTCATGGTTGCCGCCATCGTGCTGGACCTCCTCTGGCGTCTGGGCGGGCCCATGGTCGCATGGATCGGCGTCCTGCCCGGCACCTTCCTCTTTCTGCACCTCATGGCCTTCGGTCTCGGCGGCCGCACCTCAGGCCTCCAGTGGGGCCGTTGGGAAATGGCCATTTCCTTCTGGGCCGTCTGGCAACTCTGGTTCGCTGGCGGCACCGGCGTCGGCCTTTTCGTTCTCCTTTGGGGCTTGTTCATCCTGTTGAACTTATGTGGCATCATGGCCCTCATCTGGCAGGCCCTCATGACCCGCCAGCCCTTCCTGACCACCAATTTCCGCTGGTTCTTCTTCGTCATCCTCCACACCCCCGCCTGCTGGATGGCCGGGAAGTGGGGTTTTCCCGGCCTCTTCGCCGGCCTCATCCCACTCGCCCTCGCTTGGAGTCTCGGCACCTTCCTCCCGAACTCCCGCCTCTTCGGTCCCATGGTCTCCCGCGTCGAAGGAGACGGCCCTCTCATCACCATCGACGACGGCCCCGACCCGGAAGACACCCCGGCAATCCTCGATCTGCTCGATGCCCACGGCGTGAAGGCCGTGTTCTTCGTCATCGGCGAGAAAGTCGCCGCCTACCCCGATCTCGCCCGGGAAATTGTCCGCCGCGGCCACGAAATCGCCAATCACACCATGACCCACCCCGCCGGCAGCTTCTGGGCCGCCGGATCGCTTCGCACCCGCCGCGAGATCGCCGGTTGCAGCCGCATCATCGAGGAGATCACCGGCGTCCGCCCGCGCTGGTTCCGGGCTCCCGTCGGTCACCGGAATTGGTTCACCCATCCCGTTTGCCACGAACTCGGCATGGAAGTCGTCGCATGGAAGCGCCGCGCCTTCGATACCGTCCGTTCGGATGTTCCGGGCATCGTGAGCTGCCTCACGAAGAACATGAAGGACGGCGACATCCTTCTTCTCCACGAAGTCACACCGGTGGCGAAGGAAGTCCTATCCGGCGTGCTCGACTCGATGCGCCGCTAGCTCTCAGGCCACCTCCAGCACGATCAGGTGATTGTTGAAGGGAGTGCCTCCCCACAGCGGTTCGATACGCACCTTGCCGTGCTTCGATAGCACGCGCTCGAAGTCCGCGGCAGTCGGATAGTGCGTCGGAGCCGCCTTCATCCACGCGGTCACTTTGGCCAGCAGGTCTCCCGCCACCGTCACCTTGAAGCGCCAGGATTCGTCCTTGATCGCGGAGCGGATCACCAGCTTGCCGCCGGGCGCCACGCGGGAAGCCGCGATGTCCAGCAGCGTTTCCTGCTCCTGCGGGGTGAAGAACTGGAGGATGTCCAAAATCGTCACGTTGCCGGAATGCTCCGGAAGTCCCTCCCGCGCGTCGTGGGTGTCGAAGCTGATTCCGTTATGCGCCAGCACCGATACCACCCTGCGTGCCGCTTCGATTTTCCGGGGATCATAGTCCAGCCCGTGGATAGGGAAATGCAGTCCCTTCTCCCGCAAATAGAACGCGAGCAGACCCATGCCGCAGCCTAGGTCCAGCAAGGGCATCTTGCTGCCGTCCAGTTCGTGAAAGACCGCCCCGTAGAGCGGATCGGTCTTCACTTTGGAAGAGACGTAGGATCGCGCCCAGATCCCGGGAAAGGGGGCGGAAAGCTTTTTGGCAAGTTGGGCGGTCACAGGACGGGTGGACTGTAGGAAAGGAGCGGGTTTTCCCCGCGCAAGGCAAGCCAAGGGAGGCGGATCAGGAAGCCGAAGAACAGGCGCGTGTGCATCCAGGTCAGCAGCGTGTTGTCCCGCAGATAACGGAACTGCGAGATGCCTCCTTCCTCCTTGGTGAGATATCGCACGGGTGTCGGAAGATTCACGATCGGCACACCCCGCCAGGCGAGCCTCACCGCCACCTCCGGATCAAAGTCGAAACGCCGCGCGAAACAGGTGCTCTCGAAGACTCGCACGAGTTCCTCTGCGGGATAGAGCCGCATGCCGAAGAGCGAGTCGTCGATGCCCCAGCCCATGGTTTCGAGATTCGCCCAGAAGTTGGAAACCTTCCGGCCGTTCACCCGCAAGGCTGGCGCCGATGCATCGAAGACCGGGCGACCGAAGACCGCCGCTTCCGGATGTATCTTGGAAATTCCGAAATAGCGTGGAATCAGATCCGCCGGGTGCTGGCCGTCCGCATCCATGCACAGCACGTGAGTAAATCCTTCCGCCAGCGCGGCACGCGTGCCATGCAGCACCGCCGAACCCTTGCCCGCATTCTTCGGTAGCACCTCCACCCGGAGACGTGGATGATTCAACAGGGGCTCAAGCAGGGCAGGGGAGCCGTCGGTAGATCCGTCGATCACCACCCGAACATCGACATCTTGTTCCAGCGCCGCCGCCACCGTGGTCGGCAAGATAGGTCCCGTATTGTAGCTGGGAATGAGAACAAGGGGACGGGACACCGGCATGCCCGGGTAGAGTGAACGCCCGGAGGCCCTCGGTCCAACCCCGAATCCGCGCTGCAATGCCACTTATGGTTGTACTGGCAGTGCAAGACGCGCGATCGTGCCGCCGTCTTCGCGGGGTTCGAGGCTTACCCAGCCGCCGTGCAGTTCAGCAGCTTCCCTCACCAGGGTCAGTCCGAGACCCGTACCCTTGCGCCCCGAGGCATGATGGCGCAGCGAATAGAAGCGGTCGAAGACGCGGTCGGTGGCGTAGTCCGGAATACCCGGCCCGCGGTCGGAAATCTCGATAAACGCGGTGCCGTTCTCACGCCGCAGGGCGATATCCACGGTCCCGCCGGCCGGTGAGAAATCGATCGCGTTTTCCAGCAGGTTCGTCACCGCGGAACGCAGGATGAAGGCTTCACCTCGCACGGGCACCGGCTCGTAGGGAAGCTCCACTTCGAAACGAACTGCTGCTAACTCCGCCGGCGGTTGTCCCTGCTCGACGGCTCGCGCGACAATCGGGCTCAGGTCCACGATTTCCGTGACATCAAGGCTGCTCCGACCTTCGAGGGCGGAGAGCTCGAGGAGACGGTTCATCAGTCGCTCGGCCCGCACCGACTCGGAGCGGATGTTGCCCAGGAAGCGCTGGCGGTCGGCTACCGGCATGTCCTCGCCGAGAAGTTCGGCCGCACCGCGGATCGCCGCGAGCGGACTCTTCATCTCGTGGGTCAGCGTCTGCACATAGCGCTCGGCGTAGCGGCGGCCTTCGAGCGCTTCGCGCATCGATTCCAGAGCGCGCGCCAGCGTATTGACTTCCTTGCCTGCGCCGAGCTTCGGCAGCGGCGGGCGTTTGCCTGATTCGATCTCGCGCGCATACTCGGTCAGGCGACCTACCGGCAGGTACTGCCAGATGAAGACCGCGGTCACGAGGAAGAGGATTCCCGCGCCGATCAGGCCGGTGCCCCAATAGATACTGCGGCGCCTGGCATCCACGATCGGCAGCACGTCCGCCTGCGGTTTGTAGACGGTCAGCACGCCGAAGGGCTTGTCGACAGTTCCGACCAAGGCTCCGACATGGAGCACGGAAGAATCGGGATTGTCCTTGTCCACCCGACTGCTGCGGGCGCCGTACTCGCCGCGCAGCGTGAGCGCCACGTCACGCGAGCCTGAAAGATTCAGTCCCTCCAGCCTGCCGCTCGAATCGAAGATGACCTTCCCTCGCGAGTTGGTGAGATAGGCCCCCAGTCCCACATGGTCCTTGAGATGACCATGAATCAGCGCCTTGAACTGCCTGTCCTGCGCTCCCTCGAATCCCTTGCGGAAAGTTTCCTCGTCGAAGCCACCCTTCTTCAAGTCCTCCTCTACGAAGGTCGCCAGCAGTTGGGCCACATCCACCATGGCCTCTTCGGTCGCCTGATAGGTCTGGGGCTCCACCACCGAAAGCTGTTGCCGCAGCAGCAAGTACAAGCCTACCCCGATGATGAGGGCGATGATCAGGAGCGTGACCCGGGTAAGGCGCATCGGTGGCTTCGCGAGTGACTGCGCCGCTTAGGGGACGAAGAGGTAACCGAGGCCACGGCGGGTCTGGATGTGATCTTCCGCACCTGGCTTTGCGACCCGCAGCTTGGCCCGGATCGATTTGATGTGGGCGTCGATCGTCCGGTCGGTCACGGCGCCGGGATCCGCCCAAGCGTGGTCGAGAAGTTGGTCGCGGGTCAGCACGCGGCGGGGATTTTTGAGAAAGACCAGCAGCAGCTTGTACTCGTGGGCGGTCAGATCAAGCTCGGTCCCGTGGCAGTGGATCCGCATGGCGGAGGGGTCGTGATGCAGCGGGCCGGCGCTCTCCCCGGCGGGGGCGGGGGTGCCGTTCGCGGCCGGAGCGGTTCCTGCCGGGGCGGCAGTGCTGGCGCGGCGCAGGATCGCCCGGATGCGGGCCACGATCTCGCGCGGGCTGAAGGGCTTGGTCACGTAGTCATCTCCGCCCAATTCAAGTCCGAGGATTCGGTCGACTTCGCCATTCCGCGCGGTCAGGAAAAGAATCGGGATGCTCGAGCTTTCTCGCAGTTTCCGGCAGACATCCAGACCGGTCATATCGGGGAGGCCGATGTCGAGGATCGCGAAGTCGAAGGGCTTCGAAGCGAAGGCATCCAGTGCTTCCTGCCCTGTCAGGGCGTGGTGCACCTCGAAGCATTCGGTTTTCAAGGCATAGACGAGAGTATCGGCGATGGCAGGTTCGTCTTCGACGAGCAGAACGTTCATGGCAGGATGGTAAGGGAAAAACGCAGCCGGGGAAATGGACTTAGAAGGGCACGAAAGCGGGCCGCGACAGAACCTTGGGTAAACGGCTGGCGAGGAGAATCCAAGCCGCGAGGATGGCGATCGCCAGCGGAATCGCGTCCGCTTGGTCGACCCGCCCGGAGGCGTATGCGATCCACGAGGTGGAACTCAGAATCCAGAACAAGCTGCTTGGCACGGGCTGATTGGAAATCAAGCGCATGCAGGGAGAGTGAAGGTTCCGTGAAATCGCAATTATTGCGTCTCGGATGCCTGCTTTTCGTGGATTTTCGCCATTCCGGGGACGTCGGCGCTCAGATCCTTCAGGTCCACTCCGCTGAAGCCCAGCCGCCGGGCTTCTTTCAGCAGCCATGCGATCCTCTGGGCCGCTGCCATCGGAGGCAGTCCTTTCGTTCGGATGTTCGAGACGCAATTCCGCTCTGCATCGGTATTCCCGGGTCTCGGGGTATGAACCAGATAGGCCCCCAAGCTGTCCGGTGAGCCCAATCCCGGCCGCTCTCCGAGGAGTATCAGAGCTGTCCGCGCTCCCAGCAGATCCCCGATTTCATCCTGCAGTGCGACCCGCGCGAAGGGTGCGATCACCAAGGGGGCGATTTCCCACCCGACGAGCAGCGTTATCAGCACGGCGACAAAGGGAGGCCCATGCCGGTGGGCCGCTTCCGCAGACAGACCGTCGGAAAGGATGATGACGAGATCGAAGCCATCCGCCCGGCGAAGCGCCGAAAGCTGCCCGGCGGCATCCGGCGTCAGGCACCGGCCTAAATCCGGGCGCTGGAGGTAGGTTGCTCGATCCGGCGCTTGGGAGGGAGCTAGGATCGAAGACAGACCCCGCTCCTCCAATTCGGCTGCCAACCCCACAGGATCGAAAGCTTGGTGAACTGCATCCCGGGCCCGAGCGTGGGAAAGCCGGAAGTCGAGCAACTCGCCATGCGGCACCGAGCCGCCACTACGTCCAAGCGCTACACGGGCCTCAGTCCATTGTCTTAGCGAATCTGAGAGTTCTCCGCTCATGCCGTGTCGAGTAGTCCCAGCCGGGCCGGCGCATCCGCGAGGGCGGGGGAGTGATCGAGAAGCCTTCCCCGCTGGTCGGCGATCCCGGCCGTCTCCAACCAAGCCTCGAACTCGGGTGCGGGCTTCTTCTTTAGGACCTGCCGCAGGTAATGCGCGTCGTGGAAGGACGTCGATTGATAGCCGAGCATGATGTCATCCGCTCCCGGAACGCCCATGATGTAATTGCAACCGGCCACCCCGAGCAGCGTGAGCAAGTTGTCCATGTCATCCTGATCCGTCTCCGCATGATTCGTGTAGCAAACGTCGCAACCCATCGGCAGGCCCAGAAGCTTGCCGCAGAAGTGGTCTTCCAGTCCGGCGCGGATGATCTGCTTGCCGTCGTAAAGATATTCAGGGCCGATGAAGCCGACGACCGTGTTCACCAGTAGTGGCGAGAACTCCCGTGCCACGGCGTAGGCGCGCGCTTCCAGCGTCTGTTGGTCGATGCCGTGGTGGGCATTCGCCGAGAGCGCGCTGCCTTGGCCGGTTTCGAAATACATCAGGTTCGTGCCGATCGTTCCCCGCTTCAGCGAGAGCGCGGCATCATGGGCCTCCCGCAGCAGGGCCAGATCGATGCCGAAGCTTTTGTTCGCCGCTTGCGAGCCGGCGATGGATTGGAACATCAGATCAATGGGAGCCCCTTCCTCGATCGCCCGGATCTGGGTCGTAACATGGGCGAGCACGCAGGATTGGGTGGGAATCCCGTAGCGTGAGATGAGATCATCCATCAGGTACAGCAACTCGCAGGTGGTGCCGACTTGGTCAGTCGCGGGATTGATGCCGATCACCGCGTCGCCGCAACCCATCAGTAAGCCGTCTAACATGGAGGCCGCGATCCCCCGCAGGTCGTCGGTGGGGTGATTCGGCTGCAAGCGCACCGAGAGCCTTCCTGGTAATCCGATGGTATTGCGGAAGCGGCTGATCGCTTGGCATTTGGAGGCGACCAGGATCAGGTCTTGGTTGGCCATGATCTTGCTCACCGCCGCCACCATCTCCGGGGTCAGTCCCGGGGCCAGTGCGCTGAGGGCGGCGTGATCCGTCTCGTAGGCGAGAAGCCAATCACGGAACTCGCCCACGGTCATGCCGGATATGGGGCGGAAGGCCTCGGCATCGTGCCGGTCGAGTATCAGGCGTGTGACCTCATCCTCGTCATAGGGGATCAGGGGATTCTCGAGGAAGTGGGCAAGGGGCAGGTCCGCGAGGAGATATTGTGCGGCCACCCGTTCTTCAGCGGACTCTGCCGCCAAGCCCGCCAAGACATCACCGGAGCGATGAGGGGTCGCTTTCGCCATCAGGGTCCGCAGATCGCGAAACTGATAGCCTCGACCGGTGATGGTGGTGGACCAGGACATCCGTGCCATACCATAGCATCGCCCGGGCCGTTTAAAGGGAGAACCTAGGTGAAACTCCACGCATCCATGTCGAAGACCACGGTCACGTCTTCCGGCAGCGTGGTCTTCTGGAGGACCTGCTGGACATGGCGGGTTAGCGGACGGGCCTTTGCACTGCGCAGCATGAGCTGAAAGCGGAACTGTCCGTGCGATCTCACCAGCGGGCTCGGCATCGGCTCTCCCAAGCTGATCCCCGGCGGACAGTCTTCTTTCAGACGCCGGTGCAGTGTTTCCAAAGTGAACTCCGCCCGGCGCTCGTGAGTCGAGCGGCTGGTCAGCATCGCGCAGTGAGCGAAGGGGGGGAACTCGAACTGCCTGCGGAACTCCAACTCCTGTTCCGCGAAGCCATCGAAGTCATGGTGCCGCGCAAACTGGATCGAGGGCGAATGCGGCGTGAAGGTCTGCACGATGACTTCTCCCTCCAGGTCACCGCGGCCGGCCCGTCCTGCCACCTGCGTCATGAGCTGGAAGGTCCGTTCGCCGGAGCGGAAGTCCGGCACGTGCAGGCCGATGTCCGCATTCAGGATGCCGACCAAGGTCACGTTGGGAAAGTGAAGTCCCTTCGCGATCATCTGGGTCCCCACCAGCACGTCGATCTTCCGTGCTTGGAAGGCATTCAGCAGGTCACGCAGCGCGTTCTTCTTGCGCATGACATCCGCATCGATGCGCGCGATCTTCGCCGCGGGTAGCACCTTCGCCAAAACCTCTTCCACCTTCTGCGTGCCGAAGCCCTGCAGGGCGATCGAGGGGTCCCGGCACTCCGGGCACTTCTTCGGCACCACCGCCTGATGCCCGCAGATGTGGCACATCAACCGTTCATCCTCGCGGTGGTAGGTCAGTGAAATCGAGCAGTGCGGGCACATACACACGTGACCGCAGGAAGGACACTGGAGCGAGCGGGCGAAGCCGCGGCGGTTCAGGAAAAGGATCGACTGCTCCTTCTTCGCGACCCGCTGCTCTAGCGCCACCCGCAGGCGGTCCGAGAGGATTGCCATCCCGCCCTTGTGTTTCTTCGACTCCAGGCGCATGTCGAGCACCCGGATCAAGGGGAGTGATTGTCCGTCCGCGCGCTTGAGCATGCGTAGCAAGCGGTACTTCCCTTCGAGTGTGTTCTGGTAGGACTCCAGCGATGGAGTCGCGGAGCCGAGAATGATGGGGCAGCCCTCCAGCGAGGCCCTCAGCACCGCGACATCCCGGCCGTGGTAGCGCGGGATCTGGTCCTGCTTGTAGGAATTCTCATGCTCCTCATCGACGAGGATCAGCCCGAGATCCGGCAGCGGCGCGAAGACCGCGGAGCGAGCCCCGATCACGATCCTCGCCTTGCCCTTGCGGATGCGGTGCCACTCATCGAATCGCTCGCCCTGCGAGAGATTCGAGTGCAGGACCGCCACTTGGTCCTGGATGTCCGCGAAGCGCGAGCGGAAGCGCCGCACCGTCTGCGGGGTCAACGAGATTTCCGGCACCAGCACCAGCACGGTCTTGCCTAGGTCCAGCGTTCGCCGGGCCGCTTGCAGATATACCTCGGTCTTCCCCGATCCGGTCACGCCGTGAAGCAGGATCGGCTGCCGCGGCGTGCCATCGGGGGCTTGCAGCAACTCCAGGATCACCGCCAGCGCCGCCTCCTGCTCCTCGTTCAGCGGGAGAGGAGAGTCAGGCAGGATCTCTTCCACGCCATCCGCCTCGGGATCGCGCCGCACCTCCTCCTCGATGAGTCGTACCAGCTCTTGCTTCACCAGCGACTTCACCGAGGCGGAAGCCCCTTCACCGAGATCCGCGAGGGCGATCTTCCTGTCGGGCGAGTGAGCGAGGATGGCCAGAATGGCGGCCTGCTTGGGTGCCCGCTTCGTGATCTTCGCCAGCACTTCGGGATCCGGATCCTTGTCCAGAATCACGGTCTTCCGCACCTTCGCGGAATTGTCCTCCGTGCGCACCGCTTCCGGCAGCAAGGCCCGGATCACGCTCTCGATACTGCATCCATAGTAGTCCGCGATCCAGCGCCCCGCCTCCAGCAGCTTCGGCGTGATTAGCGGGTCGGGGTCGCTGAGCGAGTGCAAGGGTCGAAGCGCGAATCCCAGATCGCCGGGAGTTTCGACCAGATCCAGCACCGTGCCCTGCGAGGTTTTGTTCCGCAGGGGCACGCGCACGCGGCAGCCCGGCACGACCGGCAGGCCGTCGGGGATGGCATAGTCGAAGACGAGCTCGGAAGGTCCGTCGATCAGGACACGCGCGGCGGGCATCTGCGGAAGGATTGGCCATCCCGTCACGGACGTCTACACGCGATCCGCCTCAAGCCGGATCTTGCTCTGGGCGCCGGGATGTTCCATCTATCCGGGATGATCCGTTGGACTGCCCTTCTCTCCACCCTGCTTCTTGCTTCCTGCTCGGACGCCGGCAAACAGGCCAAGTATGAGCCGATGGAAGGAGACATCCTCTTCCAGTCGCTGCCGAACGAGCCCGGTCTCGATCTTGTGGACGCTATTGAAGGCGCGACCGAGTCACCCTATTCCCACTGCGGCATGGTCACCAAGGATGGCGAGGAATGGGTCGTGCTTGAGGCCATCGGTCCGGTGAAGGAGACCCCGCTGCAGGAATACATCCAGCGTGGGCGCGACCACAAGTTCTGGGCTTACCGCTTCGAGGAGGACAAACGGAAGCATATCCCGGCCGCGCTGAAGGCGATGCGGGAAGACATGGGCAAGGAATACGATGCCCGCTACCGCTTCGACTCCGAGAACATCTACTGCTCCGAGCTCATCTTCCGCGGCTGGAAGGCGGCCACCGGCGAGGACTTGGGCAAGGTCGTGAAGCTCGGTGATCTCAAGTGGGAACGCTACAAGCCGGTGATCGAAGCGATCGAAGGGCAGGGGAATCTTCCGCTCGACCGCGAGATGATCACCCCGCGCGACATGGCCAAGGCAAAGGGACTGAAGCAGATCTATCCCTGATTTGCCCGCGGGCCCCGGCGATGCAGGCCTTTTGAAGTTGCCGCAGCGCATTCGTGAGCTATGCTCGGGCTTTCCATGCAGTCTTTCACCGTCATCAAATCCGGCACCGGCATTCGCCTCGCGGCGAAGCGCGGTCAGGGTTGGTGCGGTCATCGCATGGCTGCCTTCCGGGTCTGACCGGGCAAGCTCCTTGATGCGGGACTATCCCCGTGCTTGCCCGCCCTCCTTGTCACCCGTTTGCGCATTCCGCCCGCGGCACTCCACCGTCCGGGCCTCAACCGATTTATGTCATGAACTCACCACGCCTGTTGAACGAGGGCGATCTTTCGCGTCTCGCAAGCCTTCTTGAAAACCGCCTCACGACCGAACACCGGAACCAACTGCTCGTCTTGCTCGGCCAAGCGGCATCCACCCGCGATGCCGCCGAACTCGAATGCCGCGTTGCGCTCGGCGACCGCATCACCCTGGTCTCACCGCTCGATTCCCGCGATTGGTACAAGCCGGAGATCGTCCTGCCGGATCAGGTCGATCTGGATGAAGACATCATCTCCGTGATGACGCCGGTCGGACTCGCCGTGCTCGGTCGGCGCATCGGCGACCGCGTTTCCTGGGAGACTCCGGCGGGAACCCGCTGGATGACGATCACGGCGGTGCACAAGCACGTGCTCTCCTAAGGAGCTTCAGTCCCCATCCCACATCTTCCGGAAGCCGTTCTTTTCGCGGGTGGCTTGTCTGACCAAGCCACTGGCGGAAACGGCTCCGGGAGTCGTGATGTCGAAACCGCACTGCCCCAGCGCCTGCGCCGTCCACACGTTGCAGATGCGGGGGAAGTAATAAGAGTAGTTGTCCGGGCACTGCACGAGGCGCCCCTTGCCCCAGCTCGAGGGCGCGATCGTGATCGGGGTCCCGTCCGGATTCTTGTCCGCGCAAGCGTTCAGGAATGCGGCGAGCGCCGGGCCGTGCGAGCGCTCCACTTTCGCCAGATAGCCGGTCTGGTGGTGGCAGACTTCCGGAACCTTCCAATCGATCGGGATGACCTCCATCACCGAATCGGAAGGGGTGCAGAGAGCGCGGAAAACCTGAACCGGAGAGAGCCAGCGCTTCTGCGTGTAGGCGGTCTTCTCGCCCCAGCTCATGGTCACGAAGTCCGTCTTCGGCACCTCCGGCGGCATCACGTAGCCGGATTCCTCCAGCCACTTCCGGTCGAAGACCAAAGCGGTGTGGAGGTTATCGGAGAGCAGGTAGAGCTCCACGCCCTCGTCGGCCGCCACCGGCACCGTACGGGTCTTCACCCGCGTGGCCAGATGTTCCGGCTCCGGCAGATGCATCGTGCAGGAGGCCAGAATCGCCAGCGGGAGCAGGAGAAGCGAACGGAGCAGGAACATGGCGGGAAACGGGATGTTGGCCCGTCGGCAGCCTGTGTCAGGGCGTGCCGAAGGAGCAGATGTATTCGCAGGGCGAATCCGTCACGCGGATCGTGAATCCGCTATTGGCGGCGACGGTGAAGGAGGAACCGGCGGCGACCGCACGGGTCTCGGTGGTGCCATCGATCACCACTTCGCAGGCACCGGCAGTGATTTCCATCACTTCCGGGTCAGCGGTGCCGAAATGATACTCGCCCGGGAAGATCACGCCGAGCGACTTCTTCCGGCCGTCGGCCAGGATCAGGCTGTGGGAGACGACCTTGCCGTCGAAGTAGACATTGGCTTTGGTCGAGACGGAGACGTTGTCGAATGAGTCGGGCATTTTAGAGAATATCGAGGAGTTCCACGTCGAAGACGAGCATGCCGGCAGGCGCACCGGGAGGCGGATTCTCGCCATAGGCCAGCTTGGCCGGGATCCAGAAGCGGCGTTTCTCACCGCCGACCATGAGCTGCACGCCCTCGGTCCAGCCGGGGATGACGCGGTTGAGCGGGAAAACGACCGGCTCGTCGCGGATGACCGAGCTGTCGAAGAGTTCGCCGTCCGTGGTCCAGCCCGTGTAGTGGACTTCCACCTGATCGGTTGCTTTCGGGTGGCGGCTGCCATTCCCGGGGGAGAGCACCTTGGAAGCCAGCCCGCTCGCCGTTTTCACGGCATCGGCCGGCGGCGCGGCCACGTCTTCCGGCACCGGCGGCGGCTCGGGAGCCTTCTTGATGTCGAAAAGCTCGACGTCGAAAACCAGCATGCCCTTCGGTGCTCCGCCGCGGGGATTCTCCCCGTAGGCAAGGTTCGCCGGGATCCAGAAGCGGCGCTTCTCGCCGGTCACCATCAGTTGCAGGCCTTCGGTCCAGCCCGCGATCACTTGGTTCAGGGCGAAGGAGATGGTCTTGCCGCGATCCACGGAGCTGTCGAACTGACGGCCATCGGTGGTCCAGCCGGAGTAGTGAACCGTCACGGTGTCAGCTGGCCCCGGCTTATCGGAGCCGTCCCCTGCTTGCAGGACCTTGGAAGCCAGACCCGTCGGGCTGGTGATGGCATCGGCGGGCGCGGCTTTGACGTCTTCAGGAGCGGCTGGCATGGCGGGGGGAGCCTTGGCCCGCGATCGCCTGACTGTCAATCCGCCGAATCTAAGGCCTCGTCCTTCGTGCTTTCTGCAAGCTTCCGGTCGATCAGGAAGGGGCCGAACGGCAGCAGCGAGGCGATGAAAGCGATCGCGCACTTCTTCCCGCTCAGGGCCCGGGCGCCCCATGCTTGGAAGAGTACCAGCAGGAAGGCCATCACCAGCACCCCATGGATCATGCCCACCATGCGCACGCCGGTGACCCCCATATCCTGCATGCCCAGGCCCTCAGCGCGCTTTAGCACGGAGAAGACGAGCAGAATCAGGAGCGAGATGGCTTCCACCATGCCCACCGCGCGCACGCGGCCGACCGGATCGCGGAGATCGGGAATTGTCATGACGGCGGGGAGGGGAGCATGCCGGTGCCGCTTGTCAATATTGCCTGCCGCCTCCGTTTCAGCAAGAATGCGGCCATGCCGGAATTGATTCTCTCCCCCACCGTCATCAAGGCGGCCGGTCAACCTCCCAAGAAGATCGAGGAATTCTTCGGTCGCGTGAACTCGGGCGACAGCTCGGTGAGCATCGCCCGCATGACCAGCCCGACGGGTTGGGTTGAGCCGGGACAGACGCCCGAGTTCGACGAGTATACCGTGGTCCTGCGCGGCTGCTTGAATGTGGAATACTCGGACGGCGTCATCGAAGTCCGGGCAGGCCAAGCCCTGATTACCCGCGGCGGCGAGTGGATCCGCTACAGCACGCCGGAGGAAGGAGGCGCCGAGTACATCGCCGTGTGCCTTCCCGCCTTTTCGCCGAGCACGGTGCATCGCGACGAATAGAAGGGTAACAGGGCCAAAATCGGCCATCAAATGCTGGTGGCATCCGGTTGTGCCACATGTTAGGGATCATGGAATTGTGTCGATTTTCGGCACCGCTTTTCCAAACCCATGAATCCCCGCTTTTTCCTGTTGCTGCCCCTCGTAGCCCTCGATTCCGCCTCCGCTGCCGGCTTCCAGCTTCAGGAGCGTTCCGCCTCCGGGCTGGGTCGGGCTTTCTCCGGAGAGGCTGCCATGGGAGACGACGCTTCCGTACTCGCCTCGAATCCCGCCGGCATGATTCTGCTGCAGGACGAGTGGTCCTTCGCGGTTGGCGTCAGCGCCATTTTCCCGGAGGTGGAGATCTCCGGGACTTACGCTCCCCCCGGGGCTCCTCCCGGTACCAGCATTCCCGCGAATGGCGGGAATGTCGCCGATGATGCTTACATTCCCTACCTCTACCTCACCAAGCGTCTGAACGATGAGTTCGTCTTCGGCTTCGGGAGCTACACGACCTTCGGGCTGAAGACGAGTTACCCCGTCGGATTTCCCGGCAGGGCCATCGCGGATTTCAGCGAGCTGGTTTCCTACAACCTCAATCCTTCGCTGGCGTGGGAGATCAGCGAGACCTGGTCTGTCGGCTTGGGTTTCGATGCCCTTCGGGCGGATGGGAAACTGAGCTCCTCGACCACCTCCACCCTGCCGCTGCTCGATCTAGCCGGGGACGATTGGGGCTATGGGTTCAATGCCGGAGTTCTCTTCAAGCCGGCCGAGCATACCCGCCTCGGCCTGCACTACCGCTCGGCCATCGAGCTGGAACTGGAAGGGCGTGCCGTGTCCGTGGTCCCGGCTTTCAACGGTCCCGCCACCCTCGCGGTCGAGCTGCCCGATAGCGTCGAGTTCAGCGCCGTGCATGATATCGGCGCGTGGTCGGTGCATGGTGACGTGATGTGGACGAACTGGAGCAAGTTCAAGCAGCTCGCCCCTTTCATCATCGGCGCTCCCGCCCAGCCGCCCGCCACCCCGGAGAATTGGGATGATTCCTGGCGCTTCGCGCTCGGCACCACATGGCGGGCCACGGAGACATGGACCTTCCGTGCCGGGGCGGCCTATGACCGGACTCCCGTGCCGGATGCCAATCTCACCCTGCGCATTCCCGATGCCGACCGCATCTGGCTCACCGCCGGGTTTTCATGGGAGTTCACGCCCTGTTGGACCTTGGATGCAGGCTACGCTCACATCTTCGCGGACGACGCCTTCATCAGCGAAGGCAGTGCAGCCACCGGCTTCTTCCGTGGCGAGGCGACGGGGTCTGCGGATGTGATCTCACTGGGGCTTTCGGGACGCTTCTGAGTCCTGAAAGATGGACGCCTTTTCCCATCGCCATCGCCGGGGCGAATCCGCTAGATTCCTTGGCGGATGACACCCCGCGTCAAGCAAACGGCCTCGATCACCATTGGAGAGTTTTTCGAGCGCCACGCCGGTGCCCTGTCGATGACCCTGCTGGGGGAAAAACACGGCTTCGAGCGTCCCATCAGCGAGCCCGCGCCGAACCGTCCCGGTCTCGCGCTAGCCGGGTTCTTTAGCTATTTCGCCAAGAAGCGCATCCAAGTCCTCGGTAATTCCGAAATCTCCTACCTCAAAAAGCTCACCCCGCAGATGAGCAGCGAGCGCTTCCGCCGCATGTGCGAGCGGGATATCCCGGGGATCGTCGTCTCGCGTGGTGCGAGCCTTTGCAAGGAGCATATGGAGATCGCCGCGGAGCACCGCATCCCGGTCTTCGGCACCACGCTGGTGACCATGAAGTTCCTGAACGCCGCGACCCTGCGGCTGGAGAACGAATTCGCGCCAAACGTCACCATGCACGGTTGCATGGTGGACCTTCGGGGTATCGGCGTCCTGATCATTGGCAAGAGCGGTGCCGGCAAGAGCGAGACCGCCATCGGCCTGATCGAAAAAGGCGGAGCCCTCGTCGCGGATGACATGGTCCGCATCAAGTTGGCCAATGGCGAGCTCACCGCCTCCGCCCCCGCCCTTTCCCGCGGCTATCTGGAGATCCGCGGCATCGGCATCGTGAACGTGGCGAACCTCTACGGCCTCGCCTCGATCCGCCCGGAGAAGCGCCTCGACCTCGTGGTCACGCTCATCGCCTACGCCGATCAGAACGAGATCGACCGCCTCGGCCTCCAGCCGAAGTCCTACGAAATCCTCGGCCAGCAGGTCCCTCACGTGGAGGTCCCCGTCGCCCCGGGCCGCGATACGGCCCGCATGGTGGCCATCGCCGCGCTCGACCAGCAACTCCGCCGCCTCGGCTACAACATGGCGGATGAGTTCAACCAGCGCCTCCTCCGCCACATGGCAGGAGAAGTCTAAAGGCAAATGACGAATGCCGGATTTCCGAATGAAGGAAATCCCCGGATCTTCCCGAGCACTTCATTCGGCATTCCCTCGCAGAGGGCCTCATTCTTCTTCAAACTTCCGCCCGATCAGATCGGCTAGCGCTTCCAGCGCGGCATCGGCATCGGAGCCTTCGGCAGCCACGCTGATCACGGAGCCGTGACCGGCGGCCAGCATCATGAGACCCATGATGCTCTTGCCGTCCACTTCCTCGCCATCTTTCTCGACACGGACTTCCGAGGAGAACCGGCTCGCCGTTTTCACGAATTGAGCGGCGGGACGGGCATGGATGCCGAGCTTGTTCTGAATGGTAAATTCGCGTTGCGCCATCGGCATGGTGTGTCGGACGGGCCGCAGCGTAGGAGTATGTCCGCCTCTCTTCCAAGGGATTTTTTCAAGGCCGGAGAATGGACCCCGGTCGGGCGCTCCAATTTTTGTTCTTTGAAGCCGTGGCGCTCCCCCGCACCATGCGCTCAAGAATGTCCAAGTCCGCGCCTCAGGAAACCGTGCTCCAAGGGACTCCGGTCTCGCCAGGGATCGGTATTGGCCCGGTGCATGTAGTGGCTCGCGGCTTTTCCGCCCCGGAAGTTTACCACATTTCGGAAAGTGAAATCCCGGTGGAGCAGGAGCGCTTCCGCGTCGCCCTGGAGGAAACCAAGGCCCAGCTCGACGAGTTGCAGCAGACGATCAAATCCCTTTCGGGGGAGGAGGACAGCCGGATTTTCGAGGCCCACCTGATGGTGCTGGAAGACCGCGCGATGCTGGACCGCGTGGCGGAGGCGATCAAATCCCGCCGCCAGAATGCGGAATTCGCCTTCTACGCGGTGATGCAGCATTTCCTGGAGGCCATGCGCCGCGTGCCGGACCCGTACCTGCGGGAGCGCACCGTCGACTTGGAGGATGTCTGCCAGCGCGTGCTGCGGAATTTCTCGGAGGAGGCCCCGCGCCACTCGGCCCCGGAGGAAAAGCACATCCTCGTCGCCTACGATCTCACCCCATCGGACACCGCCGCGCTCGACCGCCGCCATGTCCTCGGCTTCGCCACCGAGCTGGGGAGCGTGAATTCCCACTCCGGGATTTTGGCCCGCTCGCTCGGCCTGCCTGCGATTGTCGGGATCGAGGACGCGGTGTTGGATATCCGCACCCTGACTCCGGCCATTCTCGACGGTTACTCCGGCCGCCTGATCCTCAATCCCACCGAGGATACCCTGAAGCGCTATCAGGAGCTACAGGAGCGCAAGGAGAAGGTCCGCCAGGATCTGGAGGCCCAGCGGGATGCCGCCACCGCCACCACCGACGGCCGCACGATCACGCTTTCCTCGAATATTGAGTTCCTCGACGAACTCGCCTTGGTCCGCAACAGCGGCGCGAAGGGGGTGGGTCTCTACCGCACGGAGTTCCTGCTGCTCGATGGCGAGGACATGCCGGACGAACACGAGCAGGCGGAGGCTTACAAGAAGCTCGCCACCGAACTGGCCCCGCATCCGGTGATCATCCGCACCCTCGATGCCGGTGGCGACAAGCTGCCGGTCGAGCCGCTC
Organism: Luteolibacter rhizosphaerae; assembly: GCF_025950095.1. Taxonomy (NCBI): domain Bacteria; kingdom Pseudomonadati; phylum Verrucomicrobiota; class Verrucomicrobiia; order Verrucomicrobiales; family Verrucomicrobiaceae; genus Neoluteolibacter; species Neoluteolibacter rhizosphaerae. The sequence continues at coordinate 86,380 of NZ_JAPDDR010000008.1, forward strand.
ACCGAGCCGGAGCCGAATCCCTTCCTCGGCTGGCGCGGCATCCGGGTCTCGCTGGATCGCCCTGGCATGTTCAAGGAGCAGCTCCGCGCGATCCTGCGCGCCAGCGCCCACGGCAAGCTCGCGGTCATGTTCCCGCTCGTCTCCGGCCTCGGCGAAGTCCGCCGCGCGAAGGATTACCTAAAGGAGTGCATGGACGAGCTGGCGAAGGACGGCGTGCCCTTCGACGAAAAGCTCGAAACCGGCGTGATGATCGAGGTGCCGAGCGCCGCGGTGATTGCGGATCTCATCGCCCCGGAGGTCGACTTCTTCTCTATCGGGACGAATGACCTGATTCAGTACACCGTGGCGGTCGACCGTGTGAACCATCACGTCGCCGATCTCTATCGCCCCACGCATCCCGCCGTCGTGCGCCTCATCAAGCGCACCGTGGATGCCGCCGCGAATGCCGGCATCTGGACCGGCGTCTGCGGTGAGATGGCCGGCGATATTCGTCTCACGCCGCTGCTGTTAGGCCTTGGGGTGGAGGAACTTTCCGTGGGACCGCATCAGGTTCCCCGCGTGCGCCGCGCCATCCGTGCACTGAGCCACTCCGAGTGCTCTGTCATGGCGGAGCAAGCGCTCATGACCGGTATCAGCCAGGAGATCATGGACGCGACCATGGGCATGGCGAAGCAGTATTACCCGGAGCTGATGGATTGAAAGGTTGCCTGCGCGGTTCTTCGGGCAGTCGGAACTAAGGCGGCTCGGCGGCGGTCTTTCGCAAGGCATGCACCCATGAGAATCAGGCCTGCAACTCCGGAAGACGCCAACGCTCTGACGGAGATCGCTTTCGCCGCGAAGAGGCACTGGAACTATCCCGAAGATTGGATCCGGCGTTGGCAGGATCTCCTCACCATCACGCCCGAATATGTGCTGGAGAACCGGGTCTTGGTCGCAGTGAGCGAAGACGAGGGCGAGGTGATCGGCTTCAGCGCGGTGAGCTTGCAGGGGGAAGTCGCGCTTCTGGATCACCTCTGGGTGCTGCCGGCCTTTATGGGGAAAGGCGCGGGTCGAGCCCTGTTCTCGGCCGCGGAACAAGCGGCTCGTGAGAGTGCTGCAGTCCGCATGACCATCCTCAGCGATCCCCATGCAGAGCCCTTCTACCTCCGCATGGGAGCCGTCCTCTGCGGCAGGGAATCCGCCAGCATGGATGGGGAGGAGAGGTATCTACCTCTGCTCGGGAAAGCTCTTTGAATCGGGATGCTCGGGATCGTGAGAGCTCGCTATCTCACCATTGGATTTTTCGGAATCTGCCGGTCGCCTCTCGGCGGCTGCGGCACTTCCTGCGGTTTCGTTTGTTCCCGTGCCGCCCGCTGGCCCTCGAAGTTTTCTAACAAGCCGCTCAGCCGCTTGAGGTCCTCTTGGATCAGTTTCACCTCCTCGCCATTCCCCGCTTGCAGCACCAGCGTCTCATATCCGGCTTGAACCGTCTGGAGATCCTCCAGTGTCACGGCATTCACCTCGTCCGCCAGAAGTTGCCGGTGCCGCTTGAAGGCTTTTGCCTCTTCGGCCACCTCGGGCATTTGCTCCAACTCCGCGATCTTTACCTTAAGCGTCTCGGGCCATTTTTGTCCCGCCACGTTCACGTAGGGTCGCTCGCGGAACTCTAACAGGCCGCGCCATTGTTGTAGAGGCGGGAGCGCTCCGATTTTCGCATACTCCGCCTGCAGCGCCTTCTCGTCCCGGGTGCCGCCATTCCGCAGAGCGAACCATTCCTTCAGGGCAGGGGAGCCGGTCTTCGGGAAATCGTGCCCCAGATCGTTCCAAGTCTCCATCCGCACCTCCGCGCCCAGCTTCCCGAAGAACAGGCGGGCCTTCAGGGCGAAGGGATAGGTGCCATCCTTGCGACCTACCCCGATGAACAGCGGAGTTCCCGGCTTCAGCGGCACCGCCTTGGGCTTGATCTCGCTCATATGCCCCGCCCCCAGGATCACCGCGCCAGCCAGCGAGGGATCGGCTTGCAGGAACATCCCGCTCATCCAGCCGCCCATGCTAAAGCCCGAGACATAAACCCGCTTCGGATCCAGTCCCTTCGTCTGTGCGAGTTGGTCGCGCACGCGGTGCAGCACGGCGATCTCCCTCTGCAGGTTTTCCGGCGTGTAGGTGAATGGCCCGGGTTTCGTGTATGTCATCCCGACCACGATCCAGTCGTTCGGCCCCGCATGCTCGCGGAATACCTTGGTCGTCGGGCGGCCATTGGAGCCGTGATAATAGAAAACCGCGGGATATGACTTTCCCGGGTCGTGGTTGGCCGGCAGCGAGAGCTCCACCGGGATCGGCAGGCCCTCCACCTTCAGCGGTTCGGCCTCAGCCAAACCGATCAGAGCGACGCCTATCGAAAGAATCCTCAACATGCCGCGCATGCTGATTTGTCCGTGGCTCCCTCGCCAGCCGATTTGCGGGTAGGCCTCGCCTTCAGACCGGCGGATCGCCGAGGATCCACTTCGCCTTCTTCGGATTCGGGTGCCGCCGCAGCGTGGCGAAGTCGTCGATCAGCCCGGCCTTGGGGAAGTAGGGCTCCGCGGACTCGCCCTTCGGCAGCTCGATGTTGATCTCCAGCTTGAACAAATCGTCCTCGCTGCGGAACGCGCTCATCTTGCCCATGAAGCCCTTACCATCGAAGGTTTCGTACTCAACCGTGGACCCGGGAAGTTCGCAGAAATCGCTCACTCCCGGCGGCAGGGGAATCCAATCCTCATCCAGGAGCTCTTCTTCGGCGACCTCTTGATCTTCGTCTGGCACAGGCCGAGAGTGACAACTGCGGAGCGAATCGTCAATGAGGCCCGCCTGTTGCTCTCTGGAATTGTCTCGCGGTCGCAGCCCTTTCCCAAGTCACGAAAAAGCCGGACGGTTTCCCGTCCGGCTTTGCGTTAATTGAGTCTGCAGCGCGGGCTCTTAGAAGTCGCCCATGCCGTGGTCGTGGCCGTGGCCACCGCCGCCGGCGGGCTTCTCTTCCTTGATCTCGGTGATCAGGGCTTCCGTGGTGAGCAGGAGACCGGCGATCGAGGCGGCGTTCTGCAGGGCGGAACGGGTCACCTTGGTCGGGTCGACCACGCCGGAAGCGATGAGGTCTTCGTAGGTGTCGGTGGCGACGTTGTAGCCGTGACCGGCCTTGTTCGTCTTCACGTTCTCGACGATCAGAGCACCTTCGCGGCCGGCGTTGGCAGCCAGCTGGCGGAGGGGAGCCTCGATCGCGCGGGACACGATGCCGGCACCGGTCTTCTCGTCACCTGCCAAGCCGAGGTCGCCGATGGCGGCCTGGGCACGGATCAGGGCAGTACCACCGCCGGGGACGATGCCCTCTTCCACCGCAGCGCGGGTGGCGTGCAGGGCGTCTTCCACGCGGGCCTTCTTCTCCTTCATCTCGGTCTCGGTGGCGGCACCGACGTTGATAACGGCCACACCGCCGGCGAGCTTGGCGAGGCGCTCCTGGAGCTTCTCGCGGTCGTAGTCGCTGGTGGTTTCCTCGATCTGGCGGCGGATCTGATTCACGCGGCCGGTGATGGACTCGCTGGAACCGGCACCTTCAACGATGGTGGTGTTTTCCTTGGTGATGGTCACGCGCTTGGCGGTGCCCAGGTCGGAGAGTTCGACGCCCTCGAGCTTGATGCCGAGGTCTTCGGTGATGACCTTGCCACCGGTGAGGATCGCGAGGTCTTCCAGCATCGCCTTGCGGCGGTCGCCGAAGCCCGGAGCCTTCACGGCTGCGATGTGCAGGATGCCGCGCAGCTTGTTCACCACCAAGGTAGCCAGCGCTTCGCCTTCCACGTCTTCCGCGATGATCAGGAGCGGGCGGCCGGTCTTGGCCACCTTCTCGAGCAGCGGCAGCATGTCTTTCAGCGAGGAGATCTTCTTCTCGTTGATGAGCAGGTAGGCGTTGTCGAGGGACACTTCCATCGTCTCCGCGTTGGTCACGAAGTACGGGGAGAGGTAGCCCTTGTCGAACTGCATGCCTTCCACCACGTCGAGGGTGGTTTCGATGCCCTTGGCTTCTTCCACTGTGATCGTGCCGTCCTTGCCGACCTTGTCCATCGCTTCGGCGATGATGCTGCCGATGGTCTCGTCCCAGTTGGCGGAGACGGTGGCAACCTGGGCGATTTCCTTGGTGTCGTTGACTTCCTTGGAGATGGCCTTGAGCTGGGCCACGATGGCCTCGGTGGCCTTCAGGATGCCGCGCTGCAGCGAGATCGGGTTGGCACCGGCGGTCACGTTGCGCAGGCCTTCCTTGTAGATTGCTTCCGCGAGCACGGTCGCGGTCGTGGTGCCGTCACCGGCGATGTCGGAGGTCTTGCTGGAGACTTCGCGGATCAGCTGGGCGCCCATGTTCTCGTAGGGGCACTCCAGTTCGATTTCCTTGGCGACCGAGACACCGTCCTTGGTGATGGTCGGGGAGCCGAACTTCTTGTCGAGGATGACATTGCGGCCGGCCGGGCCGAGGGTCGCCTTGACGGCGCGGGCGAGTTTCTCCACGCCGCGGAGAAGCGCCTGGCGGGCTGCTTCGTCGAATTGCAATTGCTTAGCCATGATACTTAAAATTTAGATATTTCGAGGATTGAGGGAGTGATCGCCAACCGTCATCGGTCAGTGCTCATTGGGAAACAGCCGTCTTCAAGATGCCTTCCACCAATGATAAATGACTTCTGACCAGTGACTATCAAGCGACGATGCCGAGGATGTCGGACTCGGAAATGATGAGCACTTCCTGGCCGTCGATCTTCACTTCAGTGCCGCCGTATTTGGAGATGAGGACCTTGTCGCCCACCTTCACGGTGAACTCGAGCTTGTTGCCCTTCTCGTCCAAGCCGCCGGTGCCGAGGCTGAGGACTTCGGCTTCCTGGGGCTTCTCCTTGGCGGTGTCCGGGAGAACGATGCCGCCGGCGCTGACTGCTTCGGCGTCGAGGCGCTTCACGAGCACGCGTTGACCGAGTGGTTTGATGCTGGCCATGTGGTTGCTTTGGTTTGGTTTGCGTTGTTGGTTGAGAGACCGCGCCGTGCGGAACGGCGGCGGAAAGTGTCTGAAATCTGTCGTCTTTCGAGGGGTCACGGAAATGACGCCCGGCGAACCGGGCGTCAATACCGTCAATCGGGTGCTTACTTATCCACGACTTCCGCTTCCACGACCTTGCCCTTGGCTTGGCGTGGCTCGGAGGACTGGCCGCCTTCGGCGGGCTCCACGTCCACATCGCCGCCGCCCGGGTTGCCACCCATCGCGCCCTGCGCTTGCTGCGCGGCGTTGTAGAGTTCCTGCAGCGCGGACTCGAGGGTCGAGGTCGCACCCTTGATCGCGTCGATATCGTCGCTCTTCAGGGCGTCCTTCACCGCATCGACTTTCGCTTGGATACCGGACTTGAGTTCGGCCGGGGCCTCGGCAGGCAGCTCGGAGAGTTGCTTCTCCACGCTGTAGACGAGGTTCTCCGCCTTGTTCTTCGTGTCGATGGTCTCGACACGCTTGCGGTCTTCTTCGGCGTGCGATTCGGCTTCCTGCTTGGCGCGCTCGATTTCTTCCTTCGAGAGGCCCGAGGAACCTTGGATCGAGATCTTCTGCTCCTTGCCGGACTGCTTGTCCTTCGCGGACACGTGCAGGATGCCGTTCGCGTCGATATCGAAGGTCACTTCGATCTGCGGCTCGCCGCGGCGTGCGGGGGCGATGCCATCCAGCTTGAAGTTACCGAGCAGCTTGTTGTCGCTGAACATCGGGCGTTCGCCTTGGCAGATGCGGATGTCCACCGCAGGCTGGTTGTCGGAAGCGGTCGAGAAGACCTGCGATTTTTTCGCCGGGATGGTCGTGTTGCGCTCGATCATCGAGGTCGCACGCGAGCCTTCCGTTTCGATCGAAAGGGTCAGCGGGGTCACGTCGAGCAGGAGCACGTCCTTCACGTCGCCCTTGAGCACGCCGCCTTGGATCGAGGCGCCGATGGCTACCACTTCGTCCGGGTTCACACCGCGGTGAGGCTCCTTGCCGGCGAGTTCCTTCGCCACTTCGATCACCTTCGGCATGCGGGTCATACCACCCACGAGGACGAGTTCATCGACCTGCGAGCTGCTGACACCGGCTTCCTTGAGGCAATCGCGCACCGGCTTCTTGGTGCGCTCGAAAAGGTGGTCGGTGAGCTGCTCGAGCTTCGCACGGGTCAGCGTGAGCTGAATGTGCTTCGGGCCGGTCTGGTCCGCCGTGATGAAGGGCAGGCTGATGTCGTAGGACTGGCTGGAGGACAGGGCGATCTTCGCCTTCTCCGCCTCTTCCTTGATGCGCTGCAGCGCGTCGGGCTGGGTGGACAGGTCGATACCTTGGTCCTTCTTGAACTCGCTCACGATCCAAGCGATCAGCGCGTTGTCCCAGTCGTCACCGCCGAGCTGGGTGTCGCCATCGGTCGCGAGCACTTCGAAGACGCCGTCGCCGATCTCCAGCACGGAGATGTCGAAGGTGCCGCCGCCGAGGTCATACACGGCGATTTTCTCGTCGGACTTCTTATCGAGGCCGTAGGCGAGCGCGGCTGCGGTCGGCTCGTTGATGATGCGGCGGACGTTCAGGCCCGCGATCTCGCCGGCAGCCTTGGTCGCGTTGCGCTGGGAGTCGTTGAAGTAAGCTGGCACCGTGATCACCGCGTCGGTGATGGTTTCGCCCAGCTTGGCTTCGGCGTCGGCTTTCAGCTTGCCGAGCACCATCGCCGCGATCTCCTGCGGAGAGTAGGTCTTCTTCTCGCCGCCCACTTCCACTTCGATGTGCGCGTCGCCATTCGCGGCGGCCACGATCGTGTAGGGCATCTTCTTGTCGGCCTCGGAAAGTTCCGAGAACTTGCGGCCGATCAGGCGCTTGGCGGAGAAAATGGTGTTCTTCGGGTTGGTCACCGCCTGGCGCTTGGCGGCCTGGCCGATCACGCGCTCGCCGCTCTTCGTGAATGCCACGATCGAGGGCGTGGTGCGGGCGCCTTCCGAGTTTTCGAGCACGACGGGCTCGCCGCCTTCCATGACGGCCATACACGAGTTCGTCGTTCCGAGGTCGATACCGAGAATCTTTGACATGTTGAGGGTGGGTTGGAGGTTTGGTTCGGGCTCCGCGAGAGAGCCGCGGAAATTGCTGGCCCCCTCTTCGCAAGCAACGTGCCACCCTGTTAGCCGGGTGTTTCAAGCCTTATTGCAGTTGAGTTTGCTCGTGTCATCCCCTCCAGAGGTGGGTGGGCGAAGGGCTCCGATCGCGCCAGAATGTCGCCCGTAGCGAGGACAATCTGACACACCGTGTCACACCTGCCCACTTGCGGAATCGGGGCTTTGAAAACTCCTCTGAAACTCTTCAGAAAATCGGGTTGCCAAGCCCGCGACCTCCCCCTAGGGTGCGCGCCCTTCCGCTTAAGGGCAGGTGTCAGAGTGGTCGAATGAGCACGCTTGGAAAGCGTGTGTGCTAGCAATAGTACCGAGGGTTCGAATCCCTCCCTGTCCGCGGAAAGTTTTCCCCTTGTTTTGAGAGCCGATTTGCTCGGCCATTCTCGCCAGACCTTGGCGTTTCAGGGAGGGACGAGAGCCCTTTTTGAGCGCAGCGAAATGGGTTTGAATGCAGGAAGGAGCTTCGCGACCTCTCTTTATCGGCACAGCCGCAGCTTGGCATGGACCGGAGGTCAATTCCTCCCTGTCCGCGGAAAGTTTTCCCTTTGTTTTGCGAGCCACTTTGCTCGCTCCGCGACTGCGGTTATTGGTGCTGCTTCCTCTTCATGAAGAGGGAAGTGCCTTCGAATCCTCCATAAATGGATAGGTAGGCGGGACCGGATTCTCCTGCTATCCAGACGATTGGCGGCGTTCGATGTACCGGCGGAGTCTCCACGCCACGGCCCTTCGGGCGCCCACCAAACCCAATTTCCCGAGTCCGTCCGGCACTCGATCCATTAAACCCGTGGATCGCTTGGCGCATCGCTTCCGTTCGCCGGGAGCGCGGCTTGTCTTTGGGCTCGGTACGCCATCTCCGGAAACGAATCGGCATCCAAACCCTAAGCCACAAACCTCGTGTTTTCCTCTCCTCTTGTCTCCCGTCGGGCGCTGCGTCTCGGTCTGCCCCTCCTCGCGATAAGCACCGGGGCCTACATCTGGACCCAAGCTCCGCCGGTTTCTCCCGAGGCGGTCCAAGCTCCCGCAGTGTCTTCGGTTCGCCATCAGGCGCCACCGTCGCCGGAGCTTCCAGCTGGCGCGGAAATCCCCGGCAAGGCGCCGGAGGCTCCTGCTGCCACCACTTCCCCGGCCCCATCCCTGCAGGCTGCCGCTCCGCTCACCCGCGAGATGGATCTCGCTATCAATCCCTATGCCGCCGGCTTGAGCGCCCCCGGAAAATCCAAGCGGGCTTGGGACACCAAGTTCATCGAGAGCTTCCAGCGCTCGAAGGACGGCGATCCCGTCCGCTTCGAGCTCACGAACGGAGCCATCGCCGAGGGCATCGTGCGGATCGTCCAGTTCGATCAGGGCAGCGTCTTTTACGTCTCCGGCGAACTGAGCGCCCCGGAGCAGGGCAAGTTCTTCTTCCTCACCCCTCCCGCAGGCGGCAAGGCCGGCAAGGCGGTCGGTGTCGTGGAATTTCCCGCGAGTGAAACCGCATATCGCGTCGAGCCCACCGGAGCCGATGGCGCTCCGGAGCTCTGGCAGCGCCGCTTGGATGAAGTCGTCTGCATGCGCGGCGCGGAGGCGGATCCTGCCCTGTTAGATCATGCCACCTGCTCTTGCGGCAAGCCTCACGACATCGTTCCCCTGCGGCCCGACCAAGTGCCGAACTATGTGCCCGAGCACAATGACGAGATCATCTCCCTGCAGAGCTACCCCGGCTCACCCGCGGTGCTCCTGCTCGATTTCGCGGGTGGCTACACCAATAGCTGGGGCGGCATCGCCTATGCCCGCCCGAATGTCAGCAACGAGGTGATCAAGGACGTCTGGAAGCGCGTGGCGGAGGACTTCATGCCCTTCAACATCAACGTCACCACCGACATCAATGTCTTCCTTGCGGCACCCGCGGCCAGCCGCCAGCGCTGCTGCTATACCACCACCCCGGTCACCGCCGCCGGTGTTGCCTACTACGGCTCATGGAACTGGGGGAACGATACCGTCTGCTGGTCGGTCTACAATGTAGGCAAGGCCGCCGCGGAAGTCGGATCGCACGAAGTCGGCCACACCCTCGGCCTAGCCCATCAGGGGCAGACGGGCGGCGGCGAATACTACGGCGGCCATGGCGGTGGCGAAACCGGATGGGCACCCATCATGGGCGTAGGCTATTACCAAGCGGTCACCACTTGGGCGAAGGGCGAGTATACGAACGCCAACCAAGGTCAGGATCAGTTGCTGACCATCACCACGACCAACAACAACGTCGGCTACCGCGCCGACGATACCGGAAGCACCCTGGCCACCTCACGCTACCTCGAGATCTACACCGGCAACTCCGTCTCTGCCGAGGGCGTGATCGAGCGCACCGCTGATACGGATGCCTTCCAGTTCACCACTACCGGCGGCACCGTCAATCTACGGGTCGATCCCGTGGCACCCGGAGATTGGGGGAATCTCGCCACCATGGCCACGCTGGCGGATGCATCGGGCAATGTTCTCTTCACCGCCAATGCGCAGGAAGATGTCTCCTCGACGATCAACGCGAACCTCGCGGCGGGCACTTACACCTTCAGGGTCACGGGTGTCGGCAAGAACGATCCGCTTACCAACGGCTTCTCGGACTACGGCAGCCTCGGCTACTACTCCGTCTCCGGCACCGTGCCGGGAGCCCGTCAGCCGACGCGCCTGAGCGTCGATGAGCGTGCACCTAACAGCACGGTCGTCGGTAATATCCCGGCCACCAATCCCAATAACAGCCCGCTCACCTATACCATCGCCTCCGGCAATACCGGGGGCACCTTCGCCATCAGCAATGCCGGTGTGGTCAACGTGGCGAACAACACCTTGCTCGATTATTACACCTTGGCTGCGAACCCCGCGTTGTACGCCGCCCAATTCGAGCTCTTCGTGAATATCGCGAACGTGAACAACCCCGCACTTTCGGAGACGAACCGTCGCGTTGTGATCGCCGTGGAGCAGCTCTATGCGCCGAAACCTACCGGGCTCATCGCCACCTTGGATAGCAGCCTGCGGATCCGTCTGGAGTGGGCGCAGAGCTATGGTGCCACCGGTTACAACGTGAAGCGCTCGACCACGCCAGGCGGTCCCTACGCCAGCCGCGGCACTGTCACCGGCATGAGCTTCTCCGACAGCGGACTCACCCAGGGAGTGACCTATTATTACGTGGTCACCGCGGTGAATGAGAATGGAGGGAGCAACAACTCCGCGGAAGCCAGCGCGGTTGCCTTGCCGGTTGCGGGCGGCTTCGAGTCGCCGCGCTTGGCCGCCGGCACGTTCCGGTATGCGCCCGCCGGGGCTACCGCCGGTTGGACCTTCGGCGGCAGCGCCGGGAATGGCTCGGGCCTCGTCTCGAACGGCAGCGCCTTCGGCAACCCCACCTCTCCGGAAGGCACCCAGGCCGCTTTCGTGCAGTCAAGCAGTTCGATCTCCCAAACGATCTCCGGGCTCACCCCGGGCACGCTCTATACCATCAACTACCTCGCCGCCCAACGTGGCGGGCAGAGCGGGCAAACATGGGATCTCGTCATCGATGGGAATGTCATCAAGTCCAACACGGCGGGGCCTGCCAGCTACACCGCCCACACCGCGACCTTCACCGCCACCGCCGCTCTCCATACCTTGGCCATCGTCGGGACCAATACCGCGGGCGGGGACAACACGGTTTTCATCGATAACCTTCAGATCGTCGCGGCGGGCCCCACCATCGCGAACTTCAGCTTCGAGTCTCCCGGCCTCGGCGGTGGCTCGGGTGCTTATCAGTACAATCCCTCGGGTGGCTCCTGGACTTTCGGTGGCTCCGCCGGAAACGGCACGGGCATCGCGGCGAATGGCAGCGCCTTCGGCAGCCCGGCCGCGCCGCATGGTTCTCAGGTCGCCTTCGTGCAGCAGAATGGCACGCTCTCCCAAGCTCTTTCGGGCTTTACTTCGGGCAAGGCCTACACGGTCAGCTACTTCGCCGCGCAGCGAGGGGGCAGCTACGGCGGGCAGACGTGGGATGTGAAGATCGGCAGCAACGTCATTCAGTCGAATGGCGTGGGCAGCACCAGCTTCACCAGCTACACCGCGAGGTTCGTCGCTTCTTCCTCGACCCAGACCTTGTCCTTCGCCGGCACCAATTTGAATGGCGGCGATCGCAGCGTGTTCCTCGACAACGTCAGCATCAGCCCGAGCGATGCGATTCAGCCGGTGGTCCCCGGCCTCGCCCTGACAAGCCCTGCGAACAACACCGTCTTCGCCTCGAATGCTCCGGTGAATCTTACCGCTTCGGTCACCGCGAATGGCAATGCCATCAACGCCGTCCAGTTCTTCGTCGGCAAGACCCTGATCGGCCAAATCAACAACGCGCCCTACACCTGCGCGTGGAGCAATGCCAGCGCCGGGAAACACACTGCCTTTGCCCGCGTGCTGTTCAATAATGGTAGCTCCGAGGACTCCGCGCCGCTCGTCTTCGTCGTCGCGAATACCAATCTCAACCTCGGCTTCGAAACCCCGAATCTCGGAGGGGGCCACCAGTACGCACCGGCCGGGGCTTCGTGGACCTTCTCACAGACCGGCATCGCCTCGAATGGCAGTGCCTTCAATAGCCCGGCCGCTCCGGAGGGAACGCAAGTCGGCTTTGTCCAGTTCACCGGTACCACTTCGCAGATCATCACCGGCTTCGTTCCCGGCACGAACTACACGGTGACCTACTCTGCCGCCCAGCGTTCGGGCAACCAGCAGACATGGAACGTGAAGATCGATGGCGCGGTCATTCAATCCGCGAGCGGCGGCAGCTCCTCGTTCGCCAATCGCTCGGCCAGCTTCACCGCTTCAGCTGCCTATCACGCTCTTGCCTTTGAAGGCACCAATCTGGCCGGGGGTGACAACACGATCTTCATCGACAATATCAGCTTCAATCCGCCTCTCCAAAGCAATCAAGGACCGGCCTTGGTGGCGAATACCTCGCCCGCGACGGCGACCGATGTGGTCGGCAGCGAGGTCAGCTTCACGGCGGCCTTCGGCAGCCAGCTCCCCACGACTTACCAATGGCAGAAGATCGTGAATGGTCAGCTCACCGATATTGCCGGTGCGACCACTCCGACCCTTACGCTGGCCAATCTCCAGTTGGCGGATGCCGGTTCCTACCGCCTTCAGGCCACTAGTGCCGCAGGCGTGTCGGTGAGTGCGGCCAGCACGCTCACGGTCGCAAACGTCCCGGCAGCGGTGGACAACGTGATCGTCAGCCATGCGGCCCAGACCGGACTTGGCAGTTCCAGCCCTATCTTCTCGCCCACATGGGAGGTGATTCCCGGTAGCCTGATCGCCACCAAGGCCCCATCGGAAGCCGGTAGCGGGAACTTCACCAACAGCACGAACGTGCTGACCAACGGCAGCGTCGGGCGATCCACCTTCGGCTCGGGTGGCGCCACTGCTACTCAAGTGACCGCTGGCGGTGGCGCGGGCCAGTCGCTCACTTACACGCTCGGCACCTCGCCCGGCGGCTACAGCCTTTTTAGGATCGTGGTTCACGGCGGCTGGCCGGATGCTGGGCGGGACCAGCAGGCATACACGGTCTCCTATGCCACCGTTGCGGCGCCCACCACTTTCCTTCCGCTCGCGGAGGTGAACTACAATCCAGCGAACCCAGCCGCCGTCCAGTCCGCGACCCGCTCGACCTTGGTCTCTTCGACCGGTGGCCCGCTGGCCACCGGGGTTGCCGCTCTCAGGTTCGACTTCACCACGCCCTCTCCCGAGAACGGCTATTGCGGCTACACCGAGATCTCGGTCTACGGCAGTTCGCAGGAGCCTGCGGTGCTGATGCACACTTCACCTGCAACCGCTACGGAAGTCGTGGGTGGGCAGGTGACTTTCACCGCCTCGATCTCCGGTGCCACTCCACTGTCGTATCAATGGCAGAAGGTCGTGAACGGAACTCCGAGCGATATCGCCGGTGCCACCGGTCCCTCTCTCACGCTCTCCAATCTGCAGGCCGGAGATGCCGCCAGCTACCAGCTCAAGGCCACCAACTCCCAAGGCACCGCCACCAGCACGCCGGGCAAGCTGACGGTGAACAATGTGCCTGCGGCCGTGAACAACGTGATCACCTCGTTGGCCGCGCAAACCGGCCTCGGGGGTAACACTACCTTCACCCCGAGCTGGAAGTTGATGGCGGATGGCAGCCTGATCGGTGGCCTCGCTCCATCTAGTGCGGCGGGCAATTTCAGCCTGAATGGAAATGGCAAGAGCACGGCGGCCCTCACCACCATTCGCAGTTTGTCCATCAGCCCGACCACCGTGGGGGAGAACAGCTTCAACTACCTGAGCGGCGGGAATGGCGGCGGTGCCGGCTCCTCGGTGGTTTACACCCTTCCTGCCGGGGGTAATGGCCATACCTTGACCAAGATCATGGTGCACGGCGGTTGGTCGGATGCCGGTCGCGATCAGCAGGCCTACACCCTCTCTTACTCGAAGGTGGCCACGCCGAACACCTTCGTCACCTTAAGCTCGGTCAACTACAACCCCACCAATACGGCTGCCGTCCAATCCACGACCCGCTCGACCCTGACCGCGGCGAACGGCGTGCTTGCCACCAACGTGGCCGCCGTGAAGTTCGACTTCAGCACCCCGGGTTCGGAGAACGGCTGGGTCGGCTACGCGCAGCTCGCGGTCTATGGATCGCCGACGCTCTCGTCGCCGATCAACCTGACCGCTACTCCGGGAGATGCGCAGGCGACATTGAGCTGGGCCATGACCCCGGGCGCTTCTTCTTACAACGTGAAGCGCTCGACCGTGAATGGCGGGCCTTATGCCACGATCGGCAGCGTCTCCAGCCCGGGCTTCCTGAACACCGGACTCACCAATGGCACCCCGTACTACTACGTCGTGACGGCGCTCAATGGCTCAGAGGAAACCGGTAGTTCCAGCCAGGTGTCCGTCACGCCGGTGGCGGTCGGTTACGAGGGCTGGCTTGATGACTATCCTTCCATCACCGGTCCCGCGCGCGGGGCCGCTGCCGATCCGGATGGCGACGGCATTCCGAATGGCATCGAGTTCCTGACCGGCACCTCGCCTGCGGAGGCTTCCAATGCTGCCCCCATGTCGAACACCATGGACGGCTCCGGCAATCTCGTTCTCCAGTTCAAGCGCGTTGATGCAGCGAAGGCCTACGCCGTCACTGTGGAAAGCGCGACCGGCATCGCCGGTCCTTGGACATCCATTGCCGTGCCGAATATCGCTACCAGCACTCCCGCCATGACCGTCATCGAAAACGGCAATGCCGCCGATGACATCACCGTTGTCATTCTCCGTGAAGGTCAGCCGAAGAAGTTCGCTCGCGTCCGGATTGCCATCCCTGTCGCTCCTTGATCGACGGGGATCACTCTACCATCGAACAATGATGCTCACCACGCGCCCCGGAGGCCACGGGAAGCGAGCAAGGAAGCGCTGGGAATCCAGAAATTCCCGGCGGTCAACCGAATGGGGAATGTGATTCGCTTCTTGCTGTACAAACGGCTTGAGCCTAATACGCGACGATCGCATTCATCGAAATGAAGCTCCTGATCGCCTTTCTTCTTCTCGTGACGTCGGCAATTTCTGCTTCACAAGGGAATGGTCGCGCTGCGAACGAAGTTGTCATTAATAGATACAAGCTTTCGGCAGTGACCGGAATCGGCAGTCATGCGATTTCAAGGTATCTCAAGGATCCCCATCCGAAACGCCGCTGTGTATTGATTACCCTCGGTGCTGAATTTTCGGCGGACTTCGTCTTCTTCGCGCAAACCGACCAGCAAACCTTCTTGGAAGTCATCTGCTTCACGCCCCGGACCGACGGTAACAAGGAATGGGCAGGGCGCTTCGTGAAGTTCGAAGGAGGACCTAAAGACCAGTTTCAAAAGCTTCGCGAGCTTTTGTCCACGGAGGCGGACCTCCCGAAAATAGATTGGAAGGAAGAAGGTCTCGTCTTGGGTGGAGACCAATTGAATTTCCAAGTGGGGGAAGGACCCAAGATCGGATGGGGTGAGCTGACTCCCGAGTTTCTTTCCAAACACCCCGAGCGCCCAAAGCGCCTTCTGGAATGCCTGAAGATTGCCGAAGATCTGGCTGGGATCCCGTTGCCACACAAGCTTGATTGAATTTTGCTTGGACCCCTCCCCGGGGACTTGGCCTCGCCCATTTGCTATCAACTCAGTCAGCTCCTGACCAAGAGTTCCGGAGCATCCTTTTACCCTTCCGCTGGCATGGGAGCTCTGGCGTTGCGAACCATTACGTGAGAGTCAGGAAAGAATGTCGCTTAGCCTGCCCCGCAAGCGCGGAAAGTAGGTTACGACGACACTGGTAATTCTAGGGTTCGTGGTCTGGAGGACTTCACCAGTACTTGTTATTTCCGCTCAGAACGAATTTGGTTTTTTTTTATCCGACCAAACCAGCGGAGTTAAGTACGTTAATTTCTCGGAAGATCGGCTGATGCCCTCGCCCCTGTCAGGGCTTCGGAATCACCCAGCTCAAAGCCGCATTGTGGCTGGCCACCGCATACGCGATCCCGTCTGCAAACCCCGGCAGCTCCTCGTTGTAACCCGGAACCGTGAGCACCCAGCGCCCCGGTTCGTCGCAGGTGAACTTCAACACGCCCTCGGCATCCGTCTTCAGCGGGGTATGGCTGCCATTCGGCGCATTCAGCCGCGCCTTCGTCTCCGGCAGCGGCTTGCCTCGGAAGAAGACCTTCGCCTCGCCCGGATTTCCGGTCGGAACGATGTCCAGTGTCAGTGCCGGCTGCCCCGCGACCTTGTCGCCACCGGCAGGCAGCCAGCGGCTGTAAAAGATCGGCCGCCGCGCCGGCTTGCCGCCGAAGCTCATCACCGGAAAGACAGCTTCTGCCACCAAGGCTTGATCCGGCTTCGTGCCGCCCAGCGTGTAGTGATCCGGTTTCTTCACCGATTCCAGCGGCTTGGCATTCTCGGCCACCGGCAGGATTACACCGACTGGTTTCCCCAGAGAATCGAGATGCCCCGGAGACTTCTCCACATCACCATCCAACTCGCCGAAGCGGACTACCAGCGCTCCCTCCGGGCCCGGCTCCACTCACACGGAGTGGGCCAAGGCAGGGGAGGCAAACAGGCAACCGGCAAACATGCCGAAGCTGAGGAATCTTTTCACAAGCCCGGGTGATCGAGGTTCAGGAATCCTTCTTCAACTGGGGCAGCACGCCCGCATCGATCGCCTTCTTCGCGGCGGCTTCGGGATCCTTCTCCCAGCGCTGCTTGGCCTTATCGTTGAAGAAATAAACCTTCTGGCCCTGATATTCGACGAACGGGCTGGAGGGGGAGATCAGACTTTTCTGGTGGATTGCGCAGTAGCGTTGCGGCAGCAGTTCGATCGTATCGAGCCCGAGTTCCTTTTCCTTCCCTTTGAATTGCGGCAGTAGACCCAGTTCCGTGGCGACCTTCACGTAATAAGCCGCCACCTTCTCGTCGGCCTCCCAAATTTTGCTGCACTTGCCGCAGCATAGGGCCACGGGCACGCCCTTGAATTCGACCTCGTTATCCTCCTCCACCTCGTCCTCGGTCATCATCGGGCACTTGTTATTCGCCGGAGCGTCCGCGGCGAATGCAAAGCCAGCGGTAAGAAGCGAAGCACCGAAAAGGGCGGCGCGCAGAGGAAACAACGGGGACAAGAGGCGGATTTTCATGATGATCGGGAGCCAAGGCAGAGCGGCTCGTCGGAGAATAACCCGGCTACCCGCTATTGGTTTCCCGCATGCTTGCGGAAATTTGGCGCTAGCTTGCCAACGCTGGCGGCGGAAGGCGTCGCGGACGATGATTGTCGCGGCCTTTTGCGCTTCCATCGCCGCGGAAACTCCGGTCGGATGATAGGGAATGAACCCTCACGACACGGAGACTCGCTTGCCGAGGCGTAGACGAAGAAGAATCTTGGCCTTGTCCGGGGTGCTTCTTGCCCTCGTGGCGTGGAGGGCCTGGCCGCTCGTAGTGATCTCCAGCGAGCTTAACTTGAAAGGTGCCGTGATCGCGGTCATGCCCTCCGAGTTCTTCACCCCTCCCGCGCGAAAGCCCGATGAAATCCGCTCGGGGATGGCTCATCCCGGCTTCGATTTCCCGAAGCTGGCCGTGCAGGCGATCTTTTGTCCCCGGTCGATGAGGAGAGGCCATGCTTTCTGGTGCAATGACCCCGCGCTTTCGAATGCGAAGGCTGAGGAGCTATCGCAAATCCTTTCCGATCCGGCGACCTATCAACCTTGGCTCGGAGAGAAAGGCTGCGGAGGGTTTCATGCCGATTGGTATCTCTGCTGGGGCAGCGGCGATGATCTGCATGAAGTCATACTCTGCGAAGGCTGTCACGAAGCGCTCATCTACTACGCAGGCGGATTCATCCGCTGCGACCTCGACAAGAAGGCTTATGAGAAAATCGTGGCGATCACCGCAACGCGGAGCGAAAGTTGAGGCTCGGCGGGAGCGAGGTTTGCTTCCCGCCGTTCGCCATCACACACAGACCGGGCACTCGTTGATCTTCTTGAAGAAGTCGTTCCCCTTGTCATCCACGAGGATGAAGGCCGGGAAGTTCTCCACGCGGATCTTCCACACCGCTTCCATCCCGAGTTCGGGATACTCCACCACTTCCTGGCTCTTGATGTGTTCCTTCGCCAGTAGCGCTGCAGGTCCGCCGGCCGAGCCGAGGTAGAAGCCGCCGTGGGCCTTGCAGGCATCGGTCACTGCTTGGGAACGGTTGCCCTTCGCCAGCATCACGCGCGAGCCGCCGTGGCTCTGGAAGAGATCCACATACGAGTCCATGCGTCCCGCCGTCGTCGGGCCGAAGGAGCCGGAGGGATAGCCCGCCGGAGTCTTCGCCGGTCCGGCATAGTACACCGGATAATCCTTGAAGTAGTCCGGCAGGTCGCCGGTCTCGTCGAGGCGCTCCTTCAGCTTCGCGTGCGCGATGTCCCGCGCGACGATGATCGTGCCGCTCAGCGAAACCGCCGTGGTCACCGGATACTTGCTCAGTGTCGCGAGCGTCTTCTCCATCCCTTGGTCGAGATCGATCTCCACGCCCTTGAACTTCCAGTCGCGATACTTCTCCGGGATGAATCGTCCCGGGTTCTTCTCCAGCTTTTCGAGGAAGATGCCGTCCTTCGTGATCTTCGCCTTCGCCTGACGGTCCGCCGAGCAGGACACGCCGATGCCGACAGGACAAGAGGCTCCGTGTCGCGGCAGGCGCACCACCCGCACATCGAGCGCGAAATACTTCCCGCCGAATTGCGCGCCGATCCCGATATTCCGTGCCGCTTCTAACAGCTCCTTCTCCAGCTCCAGATCGCGGAAGGCCCGGCCCTGCTCGTTGCCGCTGGTCGGCAGTGCATCGTAGTAGCGGGTGGAGGCCAGCTTCACCGTCTTCAGGCAAGTCTCCGCGGAAGTCCCGCCGATTACGATCGCCAGATGATAGGGCGGGCAGGCAGCGGTGCCGAGCGAGCGCATCTTCTCGACACAGAATTCCTTCAAACGCTTCGGATTCAGCAGCGCCTTCGTTTCCTGATAGAGGAAGGTCTTGTTCGCCGAGCCGCCGCCCTTGCTCACGAAAAGGAATTTGTAGGCATCGCCTTCGGAGGCATAGAGGTCGATCTGCGCCGGCAGGTTCGTCTTCGTATTGACCTCCTGGTACATGTCCAGCGGCGCGGTCTGCGAGTAGCGCAGGTTCTCCTCCTGATAAGTCTTGTGGATGCCCTTCGAGAGCCATTCCGCATCGTCCACCCCGGTCCAGACCTGCTGGCCCTTCTTGCCCACCACCGTCGCGGTGCCCGTGTCCTGGCAGGCGGGCAGGATTCCCTTGGCCGCGATCTCCGCATTCTTCAGGAGCATCAGAGCCACCATGCGGTCGTTCTCGGTGGCTTCAGGATCGTCCAGAATCGCGGCCACCTGCGAAAGATGGCTCGGCCGCAGCGTGAAGTTGATCGCCTTCATCGCCTCGTTCGCCAGCAGCGCCAGCCCTTCCGGCGCCACCTTCAGGATCGGCTTGCCATCGAATTCCGAGACCGAGACGTGCTCGGTGCTGAGGCACTCGTACTCGGTCTCATCGGCACCGAGCGGGAAGGGATCCTGATAAACGAAGTCGGGCATGCCGGGAATCCTAGGCAGGCCCCGCGCCTCGTCCAGCCCGGCAAACACTCAAAAAAATCCCCGCCGCACCGGAGTGACGACGGGGATCTCTGGGGAGAGAATGTTTGATTCGGACTAAGCCCGGCGGCGCCGGCGAAGCCCCGCCAGCAGCCCCAGCCCGCCCAGCAAGGCTGCAGAGGGCTCGGGCACGGTCATCCAGATCCGGTCCTGATCGGCCTCGTTCTCCGGATTCGCGTAGAAATAGGTGATCCCGCCGACATCGATCCACGAGCCGTCGCGGATGTTCTCCAGGAAGCTCTCCGCATTGTCGCGGGTGCTGGTGATCCGGGGATCGGAAAGCGCCGGCTCCACCCGGAAGGTGCCCGGCAGAGCACCTTCGCTGTCGATCGAGAGATCGCCGGAGGTCTCGTGGATGATCTCCCACAGCGCTACCTGCATGCCGCCCGCATAACCCACCAGCGCGTTGAATTGCAGCCCCAGTTGGCCCTCCGTCTGCTCCGACCAATCGTTGCCATTGGCATCGATGTAGGCGTCCAGCATCTCGATGAAAGTCGGCAGCGTGTGCGAGAACAGCGCCCTCACTTGGTCCTGCTGGCCGCTGCCCAGACCGGAGCCGAGCCCCGATGTGACATTGAATGCCGAGAGGTTGTTCGCCCCGGTCAGGAAGTCCGCGCAGAAATCATACACATACCCCGGTCCGTAGCCCGGAATCGTCCGCAGGTTTAGCCCCGCCAGCTGCGGTTGGGTCGGATCGGATCCCACTAGGAAGGGCACATCCTCGGTGTAAAAGGAGTTATCCGGATTTCCGGGTGTGATGGTCTGGGCCGCGCAGGGCAGCAGCGCCATGCCGAGCAGGGCGGTAAAAAGCAGGGGGTGCTTCATCGGGGTGCGGGCTAATACTTAAGAAATCCTAAGTAAGCCGCAAGCCTTGATTTTCCTACATCCGCCCCTCATCTGCATCGATGTAGTCGAAGAAGGTCACGATATCCGCCCGGTTCTGGAATCCGGATTCCGCCTTCCGCAACACGAGCTTCTCGGCCAGATCATCCCGGAATCCCCGCGTCCGGATGAAAGACTTCCACCACGCCACCTCGCACTCCTGCCGGGTCGTCCCATTCTTCTTCGCCCAAGCCAACGCCTCCGCATCGCTCACGCCCGCATTCACCTGCCCGGCCAGCGCCGCATAGTCCACGCCTAGGAATTGGCAGGTCCACAGGTCCATCCCTCCGCCCACGTTAGCATGATACTGCGGATGCAGCTTGCCTGCCGCCAGCAGCCGCACCTTGTGGCACAGCCGCGGGAAATACGGCATTCCCTCGATCTCGTCGCGCGGGCTGCGGGGTGTCTCGTAGGATTCGCTCACCGCGGCAGGGTGGGGGACCTGCCGATCTTTTCAAGGCAGGCTTGCGGACTCGCGGAGCACGGCGATGGTCCCGCATGGCCACCGATCCCTTGGCACAAGGCATCCTCGATCTCCTCGCCGCCCGCACTCCGGAGGCCAGTATCTGCCCCAGTGAGGTCGCCTGCGCCACCTTTCCGGATCACTGGCGCGAGAACATGGAAGCCGTGCGAGCCGCCGCCCGGCATCTCGAAGCCGCCGGTGAAGTGGAGATCCTCCAAGGCGGTGTCGTGGTGGACCCCGACACCGCGAAAGGGCCTATCCGCATACGACGGAAAACCCGGTGATCGCTAAAGCTTCCTTTGCATTTCCGCTCCACCCCCTAAGATGCGAGCATGAGATTCAAGGGAGCCCTGACCGCCATGTTCCTCGCGGTCCTGCCAGCCGCCGCGCAACACACCGTCACCCCGCCGAGCCCGGTGCGCCTGCCCATGTCCACCGTCTTCAAGGGCGAGGCGAAGTTCCGCGCCATCGTGAAGCAGGCCGAGCGCGAGAACTGGCGCCAGCTTCCCATCGGCGCCCGCACCATCCGCGCCGCCCGCGCCATGGTCGGCACCCCTTACGTGAACTACACCCTCGAGGTCGACGACAAGGTCGAGAACCCGGTGGTGAACTTCAACGGGATGGACTGCTGGACCTACTACGAGAACGCCTTGGCCTTCGCCCGCATGCTCCGCTACAAGCCCGGCCCCTACACCCCGCAGGACATGCTCCACATGGTCGAGCTGGAGCGTTACCGCGGCGGCCGCTGCACCGGCGGCTACCTCAGCCGCATGCATCACTTGGAGGAAGTCTTCTACGACAACGAGCGCCGCGGCTTCGCCACCAATATCACCCCGCGCCTGCCCGGTGCCCAGCGTCTCCGTCGCGAAATCCGCGAGATGACCGTGCAGTGGAAGAACTACCGCTACCTCCGCAATAGCCCCGGCTTGCTTCCCGAAATGGGCCGCATCGAAGCTGCCGTCTCCAAGCTCCCCGTCTATCACGTCCCGAAGAACAAGGTCCGCAACGTCGAGCAATACCTCCAGGATGGCGACATCTGCGCCATCACCACGAACTGGCCGAACGGCTACACCTCGCACGTCGGCCTCATCACCCGCATCAATGGCCGCGCCATCTTCACCCACGCCACCTCGGATCGGGACAAGGGCCGGATGACCATCATCGACCGCCCGATCACCGACTATCTCAACCAAGGCTCGAAGCACGCCGGCATCGTCGTCGTCCGTCCGAAGGACCTCCCGCCCTCGAAATTCTGGCAGCGTCCGGTGGCGACGCGATAACGTCTTCATAGGATAGAAGCGGATCGCTCTCTCCCTTTGTCGAAATATCTCCAAGCTAACTTGGGTATACTGGTGAGTTGATTTTACTCTCGCCGTATTCGGGCGGTGGTGGCAGCGTCATATAATGATAGCGCCCCATCCCCTCCGCGCGTGCGTCGTGGCATTGTCCCTGTTGCTTCCTTGTCACATCGCTTCCGCGCAGGCGGACAAGAAGGAAAAGCCGCCGCAGGTCGGGGTGAAGGACGTCTCGATCCATCCTTGGACCGCGAATCGCCGCGAACTCAAGATCGACCCGAAGACGAAAGGGATCTTCGACGAACATCGCGTGAGCGTCACCTCCGGCAAGCAAACCCGCATCCGCATCTCCGGGAAGATGAAGCATGCGGGCGGCGATCTCGAAGGCTCCCCGGTCCTGCATCTGGGCAAGATCGCCCTGATTCCCATCTCGGAGCGCTCCGGGACCATCAAGGTGGGAGAGCCGTCCGCCTCCGATAACAGCAATTATCTGATCCTTCTCGAGGACAATTCGGAAAAGCTTAAGACGGAGATCCTCACCCTTAAGAAAAACGCCACCTATACTTGGAGCGTGGTGAACGAAGATGGAAAGATGGTCTACAGCGTCTTCTCGGAGGGAGAAAAGAAGTGGTCCCTTTCCGCATCGGAGAAGGATGTCAGGTCATTCGGGATCGGCGCTTGGACACGATTCGAGAATCAGAAGACCGAAATCGACTTTGCTATTGATTAGGTTCTTGGCGGAGGCCGCGGTGACCGCTTCTGCCGGGGAGTCCCCGGCTTGCCAAGCTCCGGGACACTGCCAGATTCACGGAGCATGCCATCGCGGTCATCCATTCCGCTTTATGCCGAGATAGCCGACTACGCCGGCTGGCTCGGCATCCAGTCTTACGGCGATCTCGCGCAGTTCGGTGTCATCCAGCTCCGCGGTGGCGGATCCCTGCACACGCCGCCC
This sequence comes from Luteolibacter rhizosphaerae, assembly GCF_025950095.1. Lineage (NCBI taxonomy): Bacteria > Pseudomonadati > Verrucomicrobiota > Verrucomicrobiia > Verrucomicrobiales > Verrucomicrobiaceae > Neoluteolibacter > Neoluteolibacter rhizosphaerae. The sequence goes on from NZ_JAPDDR010000008.1 coordinate 109,267, forward strand.
CACCGCCGCGGCTTTTTCCTGCTGGCCTTCGGCGAGCACGGCGGCGTCATTGAAGTGCTCGCCGCCGCACCCGAGCAAGTCATCGAGTTCCCCGGCAGCATCTTCCCGAACCGCGGCGTGAAGCTCACGCAGCTTATCCTTTTCAAGCGCGAGCTCGTCGAAGCCGCGCTCGCTTCTCCTCATAACGAGTTTCCCTTCTTCTATTTCGACCGCCCCACAGTCTGGACTCTCAAGGGCGAGGAGACCGAGAACTTCCGCCTCCAGATCGAGCGCCTTGCGGCCATCTCCGGGAGAAACTCTCCCTACCAAACCGCCCGCCTCGCCGCCACGCTTACGGCCCTGCTCTACGATCTCCGCGAGAGCCACGAGCGGCGCACCGCCTCCGTCGCGAATTCCGATCTCTGCCGCGACCTCGTCTGTCGCTTCGATGACCTCGTCGCCGAGCATTATGCCGCCCGCCATTCCGTGGAGGATTACGCGCAGCTACTCAATGTCACTGCCGATCACCTCGGCGACGAGATCAAGAACCGCACCGGCCGCAATGCCCGCGACATCATCGCCGCGCGCATCCTGTTAGAGGCGCGCCACCTGCTCTCCCACACCCCGCTCACCATCGCGGAGATTGCCGATCGCCTGCACTTCTCGGAGCCCACCCACTTCACCCGCTTCTTCAAGCGCCACAGCAAGCAGACGCCCCGCGAATACCGCGACAGCCTCAAGTCCCTGCCCGCATCCCAGCAGGAGAAGATCGCCTGAGGTCTGCGATCCCGGAAATCGGTCACTTCTCCCCGGCAGCCGGTTACCGGATCGCCCGCCTTTCCTGCGACAAGGGTGGCGTGAAAACGAACCGCTACTCGATCACTGTTCTCGGACTCGGCAAGATGGGCGTCACCCTCGTCCGCCTCATGCTCGAAAAGGGCCACCGCGTTACCGTCTGGAATCGCTCCGCCGCCAAGGCTGCCGATCTCGTCGCCGCTGGTGCCACCCTCGCCGCTACTCCCGCTGAAGCGGTGGCCGCCGGTGATCTCATCCTGATCTGCGTGCACGACTATCAGGCTTCCGCGGAGATCCTTGGAGCCCGGGGAGTCGCCGCCGCCATCAAGGGCCGCCTCCTCATCCAGCTCACCACCGGCAGCCCGGAGGACGCCCGCCGCGGCGGAAGCTGGGCCGCCGAGAACGGAGCCGCCTACCTCGATGGCGCGATCCAGGCCGCTCCCACCCAGATGGGCCAAGCGGACACCCTCATCCTCGTCTCCGGCGCAAAGCATGCTTGGGAGAGGGGACAGGATGCCCTCGTCTACCTCGCCGGTGGCACCACCTACCTCGGCGAGAAGATCAGCGCGGCCGCCGCCATGGACCTCGCCACGCTTTCCTACGTCTATGGTGCCACCCTCGGCTTCTTCCACGGCGCGCTCATCGGCGAGGCCGAGGGCTTCGGCGCGGAGGAATACGGCGCCATCGTCGCCAAGATCGCCCCGGCCTTCGGCGAGTTCCTGAAATACGAGGGCGGCGTGATCCAGAAGGGCGACTTCCGCGTCAGCGAGAGCCCCATGTCCATCTCGGTGGAAGCCACCGAGCGCATCTTGAACACCGCCCGGGATTCCGGCATCAATACCGAGATCCCGCAGTTCTTCGCCGGCTTCTTCCAGCGCGCCGCCGCCGCCGGGTATGCCGATGAAGAAGTCGCCTCCATCATCAAGCTCCTCCGGAAGCCGGCGGGGGCTTGATCAAAGCTTGAATCCGCGAGCGATGCGCGGGGGCTTCACCAGCCCCTTGCGCATTGCTTCTTGTGCCCGGGCCGGACCTTGCTGTCGCCTCGGGGCTCGCCGAGGATCGGCGTGTCCACGATCCCGCCCAACTTCACGTGACCCAGCCATTGTCGATCGCGTCGATGCGCGAACTCATCCTCGCGGCCGATCCCGGGCTTTCAGGGGCTTCGTTCACCGTCCTCGAAGATGGCTGGGACAGCGTGGCCGTCGACGTGGGCAATGAGTATATCTTCAAGTTCCCCCGCGAGCCCGATGCTGCTTGGTCCTTGGAAAAGGAAGCCCGGCTTCTTGAGGTTCTGCGCCCGCACCTCAGCATCCCTATCCCGGCTCTGGAACTTCTCCCCGGGCCTCCCGTCTTCTCCCGTCACCGGAAGATTCCCGGCAGCCACCTGTTGGAAGCGGACTACGCGAAGCTCCCGGAGTGCGCCCGCCATGCGCTCGCGGAACAGTTGGCCACCTTCTACCTCCAGCTTCATCGGCTCGACCCGCAGCCACTTGTCGCCGCAGGCGCCACCCCGGTACCCGGTTGGCCGGAGGCCGGTGAATTGATCTTGGATCTGGAGACTCTGTTAGACGGCCCGCTCTTCCGTGCCGCCGCGGACGCGTTGCGCGCATGGGAAGCTCTTCCTCTCGATCCGCGCGGATCGGTCTACGGCTTCTTCGATGGCCATGGCTGGAACATGGCCTTCGATCACGAACGGCAGGTGCTCAATGGAATCTTCGATTTCGCGGACTCCGGCTTCGGCGATCTTCATCGCGAGTTCATCTACACGGACCTCATCCACCGCGACCTCACCCGCCGGGTGGTCGGATACTACGAGTCGCTCGCAGGCTTCCCCTTGGATCGGAATCGTATCGATCTCCTCAGCGGCGTCCTATGCCTCTCGGAGCTCGCCGGAGAATCCGGCCACCCCACCCACGGCCCCCTGATCCGCAGGAACGCAGAAACCTGGCTCAGGCACCGCCTCGACCGTCCGGGAGAGTTCTGAGGGGAGTCATCGACAGCAAGGTTCCAGCTGTCTCGCAAGCTCCCGTCCGTGTATTCCGAGTATTCCGTGGTTCTCCCTGTCTTCCAAATTTCGCGGCCTTTCGCGTTTTTCGCGGTCCAATCTCCCTCCCCGTAAACCAACCCCTCCCGATCTACCCTGACTCGCACCCCTCCCATAAACCCAATTCGCGTCCATTGGCGCCCATTCGCGGTTAAAAATCAAAGCTCCGTCCCGTCTCCCGGCCTCCACACCGCCGTGAAACTTCCAAAAAATCCCAAGTTTGGGCTTGCACGGGTCTTCCCATCGGGTATTCACCGCGCCCCGAATTATGGCTAAGAAGAGCTGGATCGCACGCAACGAGCGCAAGTCGCGCACTGTCGCCAAATACTCCGACCTCCGTCACAAACTGAAGGCGGAGAAGGATTACATTGGCCTGACCATGCTGCCGCGTGACGCCAGCCCGACCCGTCTGGTGAACCGTTGCGAGTTCTCCGGCCGCCGCCGCGCTTTCCTCCGCCGCTTCCGTCTCTCCCGTATCAGCTTCCGCGAGCTCGCCTCGAACGGAATGATCCCGGGCGTGACCAAGTCGAGCTGGTAACTTGGCTCGCCGTCCGCTACGGTTGACGGAAGGCGGTAACCGCTCGACCTTCCGTCTTTTCGATGCCCATTTACGAATACCTTTCCGAGAACCCCGAAGATCCGGAGCGATCTTGCCGCGTTTGCCGCAAGGGGTTCGAACTGCGGCGCCCCATCGACCGCCCTGCCCTTGAGCAGTGCCCCCTGTGCCGGAATACCGTGCGCAAGGTGATCTCGAAGGTGAATACGCCGCGCATCGCCAAGCCGCTGTCCGTCAGCGACGCGAAGTCCGCGGGCTTCACGATCCTCGAAAAGCGGGATCAGGGCGTTTACGAAAAACTCTAAGGCCGGGATGAACTTTCTTCCCGACAGCCTTGTTTTTGCCTCTTCGGAGCTCCGTACCGACTGGCCGACCGGTGGCGAGACGGTGCTCTATATAGCGGGCATCTTGTTCTTCCTGCTGCTGAATGCCTTCTTCGTGGCCTCGGAGTTCGCGATCGTGAAGGTCCGTCCGAGCCAGCTCGAAGCTGTCTCCAAGGAGAAAGGTGCTAGCACCGCCCTGCACGTCGTCAGTCATCTGGATGGCTATCTCTCTGCGAACCAGCTCGGCATTACCATCGCCTCGCTGGCGCTCGGTTTCCTGGGAGAGCCCTTCGTGGAAGCGCTCGTCTCCCCGCTGCTTTACAAGCTGGGGATGCCCGTGACCTGGGAGCTTTGGGGCAAGACCCTCAAGCCGATCTCGGCTGTTTCCTTCCTTCTGGCCATCGCCTCCTTCACCTTCCTGCACGTGGTGATCGGCGAGCTCCTGCCGAAGTCGATCGCCATCCGCAAGTCGGTGGCCACCACCCTGCTCCTCGCAGGGCCCCTGCACGTTTTCTACAAGTCCTTCCACTGGGCCATCCGCGTGTTGAACGGCACCGCGAACTGGATCCTCAAGAAGGTCCTCGGCATCGATCCGGTCGCCGAGGGCGAGCACATCCACTCTTCCGACGAACTCGCCCTGCTGGTTGCCGAGAGCGAGCGCGCCCAGGAAGTCACCGAGACCGAGCGCGAGATCCTGATCAATGCCTTGGAACTCAATGAGCTTTGGGTGCGAGACGTGATGACCCCCCGCCAGGAGGTGGTGGTGCTCAACTCGGACGAGCCCTTCGAGAAGGCCCTTGAGATCGCGCGCCGCACCAAGCACACCCGCTTCCCGCTGGTGAAGGGCGGCCATCTCGACAACGCCATCGGCCTGATCCACATCAAGGACATCCTCAAGCTGGTCGGCAGCCCGGACCCGGACCTCATGCGCATCAAGCGCGAGCTCAAGATGGTCCCGGACACCATGCCGCTGGATATCCTCCTGAAGTTCTTCCTGAAGGAGCGCGCCCACTTGGCCATGGCGGTCGATGAGTTCGGTACCCCGGTCGGCATCGTCTTCTTGGACAACGTGATCGAGGAACTCGTCGGCGACATCCAGGACGAGTTCGACAACGAGCGTCCGGAATCGAACTGGATCAACGACAACGAGTTCGTGGTCGAAGGCACCATGACCCTCAACGACCTCGCCAGCTTGGCCGAGGAACTGGAGATCGAGAGCGGCGAGGTGACCACCGTCGGTGGCTACATCACCCAGCAGCTCGGCCGTTTCCCGGAAGTGGGCGAGAGCATTGAGATCGAAGGCTGGGAGGCGAAGGTCACCAGCACCGATGGCCGCCGCGTCGGGCAGGTTCATTTCCGCCGCTTGGAGCCCGCGGGTGTCGCCGAGGACGGCGAGCTTGCAGAGGAAAAGGCCGAGTGAGTGCATATACCTCTCTCGAAGCCCTCCTGCACGATGCCTTCTGGGCCGAGGAGGGTGAGCCAGCCGAGTTGCCATTCTTGGTAGACCTGTTGCGGGAGCACCCCGGCCTTTCGCTGGAGGTAGGCTGCGGCTCCGGCCGTCTTTTGCTTCCACTTTTGCAGAAAGGCTATCAGGTCGAGGGCTTGGAGCTCTCCGCGGAGATGTTGGAACTTTGCCGCAGGTCCGCGGCGGATCTCTCGCTGGAGCCTGTCCTCCATGAGGGGGACATGACGGTCTTCGATTCGGGGCAACGCTATCAATCGCTGCTCCTTCCCGCCTTCACCCTCCAGCTCGCCGCCGATCCCGCGGCGGCACTCAAGCATTTCCATACCCTGCTGGAGCCGGGTGGGGTGATCTACCTCAGTGTCTTCATCCCCTTCGCGGAGCTACACAAGGAGCTGCCGGAGGGTGAGTGGTATGAGGACCACCGCATCCCGTGGACGGAAGGCCGCAGCGCGGTGATCGATACCCGCCACCGCCTGAACCGGAAGGAGCGCATTCTCGAGCGCGAGCACCGCTACCGCCTGCTCGCGTCGGACGGCAGCGTGGAAACCGAGCATGTTTCGCAGCAGACCCTGCGCTGGTTCACCGCCCGCCAGCTTCACGGCCTGCTCATGAAGGCGGGCTTCGAGCCCCTGCATGCCCTTGCCGACTTCGATCCGGAAGTCCCCGTGAACGAGGAGGCCCAGATCATCACCGTCGTGGCACAGAAGTAGCGTAACTTCGGAAACTCGCGCCACTCCCCTTGCGGGCCGGGGGATTTCCCTCAATCCTACCCGCATGCGATTCCCTCACGGCCACCTCGCCTACTGCACGAATATCCATCCGGCGGAGGATTGGAAGACCACCTTCCAAGCGATCTCCACCCATGCGATGAAGGTGCGGGATTTGGTGGCTCCGGATGAGGCCTTCGCGATCGGCCTTCGCCTCTCCTCCACCGCGGCCAAAGAGCTTCTCCGCGGCGACGAACTTCCCGCCTTCAACGACTGGCTGGCCACCAAGAATGCCTACGTTTTCACCATCAATGGCTTCCCCTACGGCGACTTCCGCGCCGGGTCCTTCGTGAAGCGGAATGTCTTCCGCCCGGATTGGGCCGATCCCGCCCGCTTGGAATACACCAAGGAGCTTTTCACGATCGTTTCTCAACTGCTTCCGGAGGGCATCGAGGGCTCCGTGTCCACGCTGCCCGGCTCCTTCAAGGAGTTCCAAGCGGACGAATCCGCGATCCGCCTGCAGCTTATCGAGCTCGCCACATTCCTCGATTCCCTCGCGGAGGTTTCGGATCGCGATCTCCATCTCGGCATGGAGCCCGAACCGCGCGGCCACTTCGAGAACACCGAGGAAACCCTGCGCTTCTTCGACCGTCTGCTGGACGACGCCCCGGATCACGAGCTGATCAAGCGCCGCATCGGCATCAACTACGACTGCTGCCACTTCGCGCTCCAGTATGAGAGCGCGCGGGACTCGCTCACGGCTCTCCGGGGCGAAGGCCTCCGCATCTCGAAGATCCATCTCTCCGCCGCTCTCGCGCTCGATCCCCGCATCCCCGGTGCGGTGGAGGCAGTCTCGAAGTTCGATGAGCCCACCTTCCTCCATCAGGTGCTCGCTCGCCATCCGGATGGCCGCATCGAACGCTACACCGATCTGCCGGAAGGCGTCGCCTCGCTGGGAACCGATACCGGCGCCGATGCCGAGGAGTGGCGTGTCCACTTCCACATCCCCCTCGATGCGGAGCCGGCCCCACCGCTCGCGAGCACCCGCCAGAATTCGCTCGATGCCCTCGCCCTCGCGCGCGAGGTCCCGGATCTCTGCCAGCACTGGGAGATTGAAACCTACACTTGGGGTGTCCTCCCGCAGGAACTTGCCCGCCCGGTGGAAGAGCAAATCGCCGGAGAATACCGCTGGGTCCTCGCCGGAGTATGAGCCATCCCGGAAAGCTCCGCGCCCTCCTCGCCACGCTCCGCATCGCCAATGCGCCGAGCGTGGTGAGCAATGTGTTTCTGGGATTCATGGTGGGGTGGATCCAAGTCGGTGAGTTCTGGAAACCTTCCGAAATGGATTGGGGGCGGGCCTGCCTCGCAGCCCTCTCGGGCCTGATGCTCTATTTCTCCGGGAATCTCGCGAACGATTGGTTCGACCAGAAGTGGGATGCGGAGAAGCGACCCGAGAGGGCCCTGCCCTCCGGACTCTTCAAACCGGGATCTTATCTTGCCTTCGCGTTGATTCTTGCGGTCGGAGGAACCTCGCTCGCCTTCACCCTGCATCCCCTCTGCGGCTTTACGGCCATCCTCATCGTTTCTCTGATTGCCCTCTATACAGCCTACCACAAGCGAACCATCTGGGCGGTGATCCCCATGGGCTTGTGCCGGGCCGGTCTCTACTTCCTTGGCTACTTCGTCTGGTGGCTGAGCCTCGATTACCTTGAATCGATCGGCTACGCTTCCGGATCACTAGCTTTAAAGAAGCTGGCGATTCCCGCTGTGATTGGCTTCGGACTCTTCTCCTATATCGTGGGGCTTTCGCTGTCCGCGCGCTATGAGGGGATGGGGGATCCACCGCGGGGGCCGCGCATGCTTTCTTTGATCATGCTCTTGGTCCCGCTCGCGGCCATGCCCGGCAACTTCATGACGGGCTACTTGGTCCCCGGATTCCTCGGGATGCTTCCCTTTGCCGTCTGGCTCGCGCTCGCACGAACATCATTCAAGCAGCCGATTCCCCGCTACGTCTCCGCGCTGCTCGCCGGGATCCCATTGGTGGATCTTATCGCCGCCGTTCCGATCGTCATGGGGCTGGATGCGAGAATGCCAACTCTCGGGCTGCGCGACCTGCCTCACCTCATCGTGATGCTGGTATTGCCGCTAGTTGCGTTTGTCTTGGGCCGGGCGCTGCAGAAGCTGGCACCTGCCACCTGATCAATGCGCCGGTGTCCCGCGCATCTTCTTGATCCCGTTCACTAGCAAAAGGACTGCAGCCCCCGCCACGAGGCCGATGCCTCCATTGACCAACGAAGCGGTCAAGCCACCCGCAGGACCATGGCCAATGTGCTCGATCCAATGGTGAAGCGCGGGAACCCCGTGGGTGACGATGCCGCCACCCACCAGGAACATCGCCGCGGTGCCGGCGATCGAAAGCCCCTTCATCAGGAAGGGGGCTGCCCAGAGAATCGCTTTACCCAGCGACTTTGCCGCAGCGGAAGCCTTCTGGCTGAGGTGCAGCCCCAAGTCATCCAGCTTCACGATCCCCGCGACCAAGCCATACACGCCCACCGTCATCAAGATCGCGATCGCGGAGAGCACGGCGACTTGGGTGCCGAAAGGCTTCGGCCCTGCCGGATCCGCAACCACTCCCAGAGTGATCGCGATGATCTCGGCGGAGAGGATGAAGTCCGTGCGCACCGCCCCCTTGATCTTCGCTTTTTCCTCCTCCTCGGACACGCCTTCCCTCAGTTCCGCTTTGGCCTCCTCCACGGTCTTCTTCTCCCCGCGGTGCTGCCACTGATGGTAGAGCTTCTCGACCCCTTCGAAGCATAGATAGAGGCCTCCGATGATCAGCAGCGGCGTGATCAGCCACGGAGCGAAGGCACTGATCGCCAGCGCCGCCGGCACCAGGATCAGCTTGTTGACAAAGGAGCCCTTGGCCACCGCCCAGACCACCGGCAGCTCGCGGTTCGAGACCACGCCGCTCACCTGTTGGGCATTCAGCGCGAGGTCATCCCCCAGCACCCCCGCGGTCTTGGAGGCCGCTTTCTTGGTCATCACCGCCACGTCATCGAGGATCGCGGCGATATCATCCAACAGCATCAATAGACTTCCTCCGGCCATGGCGGATCATGGCCAGCAATCGCCACGCCGAGGCAAGGGGAAAGGATCTGGAATCCTGTCCTGATTTCCCAATTGGCCGCTGATCCTCAAACCGCCGGAGCCTTCGAGCGCAGCTTCAGGTTCAGCATCTCCACGCCCAGCGAGAAGGCCATGGCGAAGTAGATGTAGCCCTTCGGGATGTGGAAGTGCAGACCCTCCGCCATCAATGCGGTGCCGATCAGGATCAGGAAGGAAAGCGCCAGCATCTTGACCGAGGGGTGACGGGAGACGAAGTCGCTGATCGCGCCGGAGGAGACCATCATCACCCCCACCGAGATGATCACGGCCAGCGCCATGACCGTGATGTCCTTGGCCATGCCCACCGCGGTGATCACGGAGTCCAGCGAGAAGATGACATCGATCATCGCGATCTGGACGAGCACCGCGCCGAAGCTGGCCACCGCCTTCGCGGACTGGCTTTCTTCGTGCCCTTCCAGTTTGTGGTGAATCTCTTTGGTGGACTTCCAGATCAGGAAGAAGCCGCCCCCTAGCAGAATGAGATCCTTCAGCGAGATGCCTAGCATGCCGGAGGCCGCCACCAAGGCGGTCGCCGTCTCGCTTTCGCCGGGCTTGCCGAAAAGGGTCTCTTGGATCGCTGGATGGATCGGGATGCTGAACAGCGGCTGCACCAGACCCATGATCCAAGTCAGCGTGAAGAGCAGCAGCAGGCGCATGCCCATCGCCAGGCCCAAACCGATGAGGCGCGCTTTCTTGCGCTGCTCCAGCGGCAAACGATCCACTAGGATCGAGATGAAGACGATGTTGTCGATGCCGAGGACGATCTCCAGCAGTGTCAGCGTGAAGAGAGCCACCCATGCATCCGCACTGGTGTACCACGGGCCGGAGATTTCCGGCATGGAAACCGCGGCGGCCAGAAACTGGGCGCCCGCACCGAGTGAGGAGATGATCTCAAGCATGTCGCGCGGGACATAGTCGCTTGAAGCGCCCCGCGCAAGATCATGTAAGGGATCCCCCTACAAATCAGCTCCCGGAGAGCTCCAGCGCCCGCTGCTTCATCTGGGTCGCCATCAGGTTCAGGGCATTGGCCCGGGTGGGGGCCAGGTGCTCTTTCAGCCCGGTCTTGTCGATGAAAGACATGTCGGCGGACAAGATCTCGTCCGGGGCCTCGCCGTCCAGAACGCGGACGAAAAGAGCGATCATCCCTTTGGTGATCACGGAGTCGGAGTCGGCCAAGTAGCGGACCTTGTCGCCCTCCTTGTGGGCATCCAGCCAGACCTGCGACTGGCAGCCCTTGATCAGCCGGTCCTCGGTCTTCGCCTCCTCCGCCATCGGCGGCAGCTTCCTGCCCAGCCCGATGACGTATTCATAGCGCTCCTGCCAGTCCGGGAAAAAGGACAGTTCCTCAAGGATCTCCTGCTGTTTGTCGGCGATGCTCATCGCGGCTCCAAGGAAGGGCGGGCGGGCCGCGATTGCACGCGGAAAGTCCTACTCCCCTGGCGGAATCGTCACCGGGATCGTCACCACGTTGTTGTCGTAGTTCGTCTCGGGCAGGATCCCGTCCGGGTTCACCGTCAGCTCCAACTGGTAGTTCCCCGCCGCCAGGTTATCGATCTCGATCCACTGTCCCGGCAATCCGCTGTCGTAGACATCACCCCAGCCTGCCTGGATCCCTTGAGTGCCGCAGTTGTAGCGGCGGGTGGTCCGGGCACCCCGCTCCCAACGAATGTTGTCGAGCAGACAAAAACTGACCTTTCGGCTCGTGCGCAGTTCGTTGCCCGCCATATCCAACAGGCGGGATCCGGCGAATCCCTTGAAGTGGTAGTGCCCGTGGCAGGAGTGATATTCAAAGAAGGGATTCCCCTCCGGATCAGGCATGACCATATCCTGCGCACCCACGTTCCGCACCTCGGTGTTGTAGCGCAGCAGGCGCCGCGGTCCCGCCCCGATCAGGCCTTCCTGCACTTCGCAGGAGGTGGGGTCGAATTCCTCGTTGCTCACGTAGGGATTCAGCGCCGGTCCCCACGGCATGAGATCCGGACCGTCGCCAGCGACCGCCGCCATGAGCGAGCGACCGGAGAAGGTAGCGGTGGCATCCAGCGCGATGTAGTAGTCGCCCGCTTGGGTTTCCGGGATCACCACCCGGTTCGTGCCACGGACTGTGGCCTCACCGCGCACCGGCTTGCCAGTCGGCGGAGCTTGCCCGAATAGGACTGCTAGCGACGACTTGCCCTTGCCGCCTTCAGACTGGATTGCCAGCCGCTCGCCGGCACCCACGGTTACGCGGAAGAGATGTCGCTGACCCTTGATCGCGGCGAGGTGGGAGATCGTGCCCACATTGACCAGATCGATGATATCGCCCGCCGGACGGATCTGGTAGCTTGCTTCTCCGATCGGGCCTTCTTGGCCGCTCGTGCTGTAGGAGCGGGCCTTGAGCGTGGTATCCTCCGTCAGGCTGATCGTGGTGTTGGCCAGCGGCGATCCGGCATCGGGATCATCGCCATCGGTGGTGAAGCGAGTGCTCGCCTTCTTCGTCTTGGTTTTGATCTGGGCGCTGATCGGTCCGGGATAAACTCCCGGCACCGGGGTGAAGGTCGGCTGGAGCAGCGCGCCTTTTTCCAAGGTGGTCTGAACCGTGAGCTGGACGCCCGCATAGCCGCCATCCGCTTGAATGCCGATATACCACACCCCGGCCTCGGCGGCCGGGACCCGGATCTGCTGGCGCGTCCCCGGATAGGTGGAGGCGTAGTCGGTCGCCTCGCCGTTATAGGTCGGATAAACTCCCCGGCGGACAAAGAGGTCTACATTACCCGCCCCGCTGCTGGTGGTAACGATCATCCGTGCCGTAGAGGGCGGCACGATCACCTTGTAGACGACGAAGGCATGCGGGTCCGAGGAGATCAATCCGCCGATCGGCACGCCGGATTGGACGATCTTCGGAAAGGGAGTGACCTCGAAATGCGCCTGCGCTGGAAGCGCCGCCAGGATGCTCAGCAGGAGGGGAAAGACTGCTCTCATGGCGGCGGAGTCTTCCAGACCCACCGAAAAGAAAAAGCCGAAGTTCTACCGAAAATCGCGGTCAGCGAAGCATCGAGAGTGCCTTGTCCACGGCAGTCACCAGCGCGTCCACCTCCGCTTCCGTGTTGTAAACGGCGAAGGAGGCGCGGGTTGTCCCGGTGATTCCGAAGCGAGCCATCAGCGGCTGGCAGCAATGGTGTCCGGTGCGGACTGCTACCCCCATCTGGTCGATCAGAGTTCCCAAGTCGTAGTGATGCACACCCTCGATGCCGAAGGAAAGAGCTCCAGCACGGTCATCCGGGCCATACAGGCGCACGCCGGAAAGCGCCGAGAGACCCTCGGCCGCGCGGCGGATCAGCTTCGTTTCGTGCTCGCCGATCACCTCAAGCCCGACCGACTCCATGAACTCGAAGGCGGCGGCGAGAGCGATTGCCCCCTCGATGTTCGGCGTGCCGGCCTCATACTTGAAGGGCAGCTCGTTGTAGGTGGTCTTCGCGAAAGTCACTTCCTTGATCATTTCGCCACCTCCGCGCCACGGCGGGAGTGCATCAAGGACCGCGCGCTTGCCCCACAGCAGGCCGATCCCGGTGGGCGCATAGGCCTTGTGACCGGACAGGGCCACGAAGTCGGCTCCGAGAGCCTGCACATCGATTGTCAGGTGCGGTGCTGCCTGGGCCGCATCGATCAGGACCAAGGCTCCCGCGCTCTTCGCGGCGGCGATCATTTCGCGGACCGGATTGACCGTGCCGAAGGCGTTCGAGATCCAAGTGAAAGCGGCGATTTTCGTCCGGTCGGTCAACAACGTGCGGAAGGCCTCTTGATCCAGCGAGCCATCTTCGTGGCAGGGAATCACCTTCAGCATGGCACCCGTGCGCTCGCAGAGCATCTGCCATGGCACGATGTTCGAGTGGTGCTCCAGCGTGGAAATCAACACCTCGTCGCCCGGCGCGAGGATCCCGCCGAGCCCGATTACGGAGGCTACCAGATTGATGCCGTCGGTGGTTCCCGAGGTGAAGATCACCTCCGCGGGATCGGTTGCGTTGAGGTAGCGTGCGATCGTCTCACGCGCCGCTTCGTGAGCGGAGGTCGCGGCCCGGGCGAGGTGGTGGGTGCCGCGGTGGATGTTCGCATTGATCTCCTCGTAGTAGCGCCGGGAGGCATCGAGAACGGCACGCGGCTTCTGGGCGGTCGCCGCATTGTCGAGGTAAACGAGCGGGCGGCCGTTCACCGATTGGTGGAGGCAAGGGAACTCGGCGCGAATGGCGGCGGAATCAAGAGCCATGTGGAGGCAAGGGAAGCGAGGGAAAGGCAGGATGCACGCGAAATGTCCGCGCGGGGCTCAGGACTGCGGCGGAAGGTGCTCGGAGCAATACTCCTTGCCGTCCGGAGTGACGAAGAACTGAAGGTCCGCGGGATCATGCTCGGTGCGGCGGCAGATCTCGCAGACATGGAAGGGTTCGGCGGAGGGGCCCTTCGCGACGGTGAATTTGCGCCGGCGCTGGGCAGCTTGGACCAAGGACTTTCTGCCGCGGGCCACGTCCGGCAGGACCCAGAGGCAGTATGGCAGCATGGCCGGGACCACGAGCCACAGGAGTGGCGGCCACATCACGCAACTGATCGCCATCAGCACCGCGCTGATCATCGCCAGGAAGCGGACCTGCACGGGAATCAGGAAAAAGAGGACGAACTCCACCTTCGGGAAAAGGGTGGCAAAGGCGAAGAAGAGGGAGGAATAGAGAAAACTTCCGCCTCCTTTCGCTTCGGGACCAATTGCCAGCTGGAAAATCATCATCCCGAGGATTGCGGCGACGATGTAGAGCGTGGTGCGCTTCGGTCCCCATGCCTGTTCGAGCGAGTCGCTGATCATGAAGGAGATCATTACGGCGAAGAACAGGAACAGCGCCCCGGGCGCAGAGAAGGACCTCATCCCCATCGGGGCGAAGATAAAGGTGAAAATCCGCCAGATCTCCTTGTCTTCGAAAACCGCGGCCCGATCGAACTCGAGGATGTGGCCGATCTCCGGCCGCGCCCATTGGCAGGCGTAGGCGATGACCCCGAGGAAGGTCAGGTATTTGAAGAGCCCCGGAAACGAGAGCCACTCCATCCGTCTTTCCAATGCATCAAGCCAGCGCACGCCGGAGGAAAGCCCCTCGGCCAGCGGCTGGCAAGGCACAAGGGGGATGGCGGATCGGGGGTTGTCCGGCGCTGGTCCGGGGCTAGGCTGGCGGCACTCCTGCATGAGCGAGCATCCGGTTTCCCCTCCCGTCGCCGAATCCGACTTGGAGAAAACCCGGCGCTATCTCCCTTGGGTAGTGGCGGTGGCCCTGTTCATGCAGCAGCTCGACGGCACGATCGTGAACACCGCGGTGCCGACCATGGCCGAATCGCTCGGCGTGGCCTCGCTGGCGCTGAAATCGGTTCTGACTAGCTACACTATCGCCATAGCGGTGCTGATTCCCCTGAGCGGCTGGCTGGCGGATAAGTTCGGGACCAAGCGGGTTTTCGCCTTCGCGGTGGCGGTTTTCACTCTCGGCTCCCTCGCCTGCGGCCTGTCGGTGAATCTGCCGATGCTCGTCGCCTCGCGCGTGCTGCAAGGGATCGGAGCGGCCTTCATGATGCCGGTGGGCCGGATCGCGCTGCTGAAGACATTCCCGAAATCCGGGATCCTGCGGGCGATGAATTTCGTGATCATCCCCGCGCTCCTCGGGCCCCTTTTGGGCCCGCTTACCGGGGGCCTTATCGTTCATTGGCTGCCGTGGCGGGTGATTTTCCTGATCAATATCCCGATCGGCCTTCTCGGGCTCTGGCTGGTGAAGAAGCACATGCCGGATCACCGCGGCGCGGTGGCGGATCCTTTGGACGCACGGGGCTTCATTCTCTTCGGAGCGGGGATCGCCCTGCTCTCCTGGGTTCTGGAGATCTTCGGCGAGCATCGCATGGAAACCGGCTGGGTCGCCGGACTGGCCGCCATCTCGCTGGGGCTCATCGGCGCCTATTTCGTTCATGCGCGGAAGTCGGCAAATCCCTTGTTGCCGGTGGATCTATTTAGAGTCCGCACCTTCCGGGTTTCGGTCGTCGGCGGTTTCCTGACCCGTTTGGGGATCAGTGGGATGCCTTTCCTCCTGCCGCTGCTCTATCAGCTCGGGATGGGCTTCTCGCCCTGGCAAGCCGGGCTGCTGGTGATGCCGCAGGCGCTGGCGGCGATCGGCATGAAGCTGGCGGTGCAGCGGATCATGGGACATTTCGGACATAAGCGCGTGTTGCTATGCAATACGGTCTTGATCGGCCTGATGATCGCCGCCTTCTCGCAGGTCGGGCCCGGAACGCCGGTCTGGGTGATCCTCATCTTCAGCATCCTGCAAGGCAGCGTGTCGGCTTTGCAATTCACCGCGATGAACTCGCTGGCCTATGCCGATACCACGGACGAGCAAGCGAGCGATGCCAGCACCGTGGCCAGCACCGGACAACAGCTTGCGATCAGCTTTGGCATCGCCTTCGCCTCGCTGGTCACTGCGTGGTTCCTCGGCGGAATCGATCGCACGAATCCGGCGCAATTGGTCCCGGCCTTGCACAAGGCCTATCTGCTGTTAGGCGGAGTGACGGTCGCGAGTTCTGCGATGTTCCTCACCCTCAGGCGCGCCGATGGTGATAACGTCAGCGGCCACGGGCAAATCAAGGAAGTGGTGGAAGCCTGAGTCCCTCGTTTCAGTCCCATTTGATTCGGCGCGCTCCGAGCCACAACAGGGCTGGCACGCCAATGCTGAAAGCGATCGCCCATCCCGGGGCATCGCGGCCGACGGCACCGATCCACGCGAAGAGGAAGCCCACCGGGATGCTGCCGCAAGCCAGCGCGGCAAGAAAGCGGTGGAAGGGCATGCGCACCAGTCCGGCCGTGCATGACAATGCCTCGGGAAGAATGGGGATCGCGCGTGAAAGAGCGACCACCCAGCCACCACCGCGGGAGAATAGCAGCCGTCCCCGTTCGAAGTCGCGGTCGCCCAGCAGCTTCCGGGCGGCCTTCTCACCGATCAAACGGCCGAGCCCGTAACCGCAGAGGCCAGCGAGAATCGATCCCGCCGCCGCGAAGAATCCACCGAGCAGAGCCCCATACACCAGCCCGAGCGCGGACATAACGACCGTCCCGGGAATCGGGAGCACCAGGTCCGCCGCCAGCAGACCCATGCCCGCCGCCCATGCCCAAGGGCCGGCTTGCTTCATCCACTCCGCGGCTCCGGTGAGGGTGAAATGCTGCTCCCAATGCCCGCCCCAGAGCAGCCACACCGCGATCACGAGGGCGGAGACGGCGATGAACCAGAGCAGCAGGCGCATGGCGGTATTGTTAGAAGATCCACCAGGCCAGCAAGGTCACTCCGAGCAGGCAGAGGAAATCGAGCAGCATCCCCGTCTTGATCATCTGGCGCTGGGGAATGCGTCCCGTTGCAAAGACGATCGCATTCGGCGGAGTCGCCACCGGGAGCATGGAGCCGCAGGATGATGCGATGGCGATGGGGATCACCAGCTTGGCCGGAGCGATGCCAAGCTCCAGTCCGATCGAGTGGAAGATCGGCACCATCAGCGCGGCAGTGGCGGTATTGCTGGAGAACTCCCCGAGCAGGATCACGAAGAGCAGCGAGGCGGCGATCAGCAAGGCCAAGGGCCAATCGTGGACCATTGCCACGATCTCGCGGGCCATGAACAAGCTCGCGCCCGTCTTGTCCAGCACGGTGCTCAGGGCGATACCTCCGCCGAAAAGCAGCAAGACTCCCCACTCGGTGCCGCGCTCGATCTGCCTCCATGTAACGGTGCGGAAGATCACGAGCGCCATCACCGCGAGCAGGGCGATCAGGGAATCGGTCGCAGCCGTGATCCCGAGCATTTTCCCGAGCCATTCACCGCAGATCCATAGCACTCCGGTGATGGTGAAGATCGCGATGGTCGCCGCTTTGGTCGCGCTCCACTTGAAGTGGTCGATCTTCGGTAGGGGGAAGCTTGCCACCGTGGGTCGGCACGCCAGTCGCAGGGCCAGCACCATCAGGAAGAAAAGCAGGAACATGGATGGCAGCCCGAAGCGCAGCCATTCAAGAAAGCCGATGCCGAGTTGCTTGGCGGCAATCCCGTTCGGCGGAGTCCCCACCACGGTACCCAATCCACCGATGCTGGAAGCGTAGGCAGTACCTAGCAAAAGGTAGATTGCGTTGCGGTCGCTTCCTTCGCCCTCCGGCAGCTTGCGCAGGATGCCGATCACCAGCGGGATCATCAGGGCCGTGGTGGCGGTGTTGCTCATCCACATCGAGAGGAAGGTGGTGGTGCCGAAGACCAACCAGGAAACCCGCATGAAGCTGCCTTTGCCTCGCAGCAGGAGCTGGTTGGCGATCCATTGGTCCAAGCCTTGGGCGGACATGGCCGATGCCAGGGCGAAGCCGCCGAAAAACAGGAAGATCAGGGGATCGGCAAATCCGGCCAAAGCCGACTTCATGTCCATCAGCCCGCAGATCGTGGCGAGGATGGGCACCAGCAGGGCGGTGGCTGCCAGTGGCAGCGCCTCGCTGATCCAAAGTAAACCGATACAAAGGAAGATCCCCAGACCGAGACGGATTTTACCCGGATCGAGACCTGCACCCGGATCAAAAGGGATGATGAAGGGCAGGGGAATCAGCGCGAAGCTTAGCAAGATCAGCCAGGTTTCACGGCGGCGGAAGAAGGGGCGCTCGTCCGGGGATGGTTCACGGGTTTCCTCCATTTAGGCAGCTAGTTGGAGCCGATCGGCGGGGGAGGGCAAGCTTGCGGCGTGCATGTAAGGAAACAGGATCAAGCGCGGGACAATGTCCGCCAAGGCGTTTAGGGTCGCGCCGTGAAGCATCGCCTGCCTGTCCTCGTCGCCTTGGGTTTCCTGTCACAGGGCGAGGCGTCCGACACCTTTCGCAATCCGATCAATCCATCGGCGGATCCGTGGATCGGCTATGCCGAGGGCAAATATCATCTGGCCACGACTCAAGGTGACCGGGTGAAGCTCTGGTCGGCCAAGACCATCGCCGGGCTCAAGGATGCCAAGCCGGTGACGGTGTGGGAGCGGGGGAAAGGCGTCTGGGCCGCGGAGTTCCACTATCTGCCCACCCGCCTGGGCAAGCGCTGGTTCTGCTACTTCACCAAGACCGATGGCGAGGACGTCGACCACCGGATGTATGTGGCGGAGAGTAAGACCCACAGCATCACCGGTCCCTATGGCGAGGCGAAGCTCATCAAGACGGACCCGAAGAACGAGTTCTACGCCATCGACGGCAGCGTCTTCGAGCATGGCGGCAAATACTACTTCATGTGGGCCGGTCATCCCGGGCACCGCATCTTCATGTCGCGCATGAAGGACCCCTTCACCCTGGAAGGAGAGCGCGTCCTGATCCCCGCCTCCGGCTTCGGCTGCGAGGAAGTACGGGAGGGTCCGTACATCCTGAAGCATGGAAAGAACCTCTTCCTCACCTATTCCGCCTGCGATACCGGCAAGCCGGACTACAAGGTCGGCTACCTCTGGATGCCGGAGGATAAGGATCCGATGAAGCCAGCCTCATGGACCCAGGAGCCGGAGCCCCTGCTGGAGCGGAATGATGCCGGAGAGGTCTTCGGTCCAGGCCACCACTCCTTCTTCAAGTCGCCCGATGGCAAGGAGGACTGGATCGCCTACCACGGCAAGACCGTGAAGGAATACACCTACCGCGGCCGCAGCACCCGGGTGCAAAAGCTGGAGTGGGATGGCGACGGCTTTCCCAAGAAGATCGTGCCGCTGCCTCTGGAGGCTGAGGTTGCAGTGCCCTCAGGAGAGAAATGACGAATGAGGTATTTCCGAATGACAAATGAAGCCGCCTTTGAGGCATTCGACATTCGGAAATTCTGAATCCGTCATTGCGCAGCCCTACGCCGATTGCCCGGCGAAGAAGACCTCCATGCGGTGCTGCATGTCCTCGTAGAAGCGCTTCTTGATCGCTTCCAAAGCGGCCAGCTTCTCCGGCCCGGCGTGGCGTGCTTCTTCCTGCTCCAGACGGATCTTCTCGGCGAAGGACTTTTCCATCTGGATCAGGGAATCGAGGAACTCCTGCGCGGCGCGGGAGTGCTCCACGCCATCGACGAGGGCATTCTCCAGACGCTTGTTCCGCGTGACCGCGAAGAGGTTGCCGGCGGCCACCTTCTCCATGTAGCGCTGGTGGCTGGTGCGGAAGGCCTTGTGCTCGGCATCGTAGGTGATCTCGTCGCGGTCCAGCAGGGTATCGTAGGGGCCTGGCTTGGTGAAGAACTTCACGATCAGCGGAATCGTGTCCACCAGCATGAAGAGCAGGGTCAGCACGACGTAGGTGGCGAAGGCGAACTGGCCACCCTCGCTGCCTGCCTTGAAAAGACCATGCAGAGCCAGCGTCTGGGTCAGGATGTCCTTCCGCGGCTCGGCTTGGATCGCCTCGATTCGGGCCCGCTCATCGGCGGCCACGGCACCGAGTTCGTCTTGGGCGCGCTTCAGTTCGGCGAGGCGGATCTCGATCTGTTGGTCGATCGAGGAGCGCAGCGAATTCTGCTGCTCGGTGAAGGAGTCGGCCTGGCTTTCCTCGACCTTGCGCTTGAGGGCCGCCACGCGATCCTCCTCCGCCTTGTTGGCTGCGGCGATCTCGGAAAGCTTCGCCTCGAAGGTGGCGATCGCGCCCTTCTCGGCCTCGCGAACCTGGGTCTGCAGGGTCGCCTTCTCCGCGCTGAGGTGCTCGAGCAGTCCGCCGATCCGCTGGGATTCCTGGCGGCGCGGCTCGAGCTGGTCGGCCCGGATCGAGCGGGCGCGTGGTCCCTCACCGCGCATGCCGGAGCGCTGGCCGTTCAGCTCGCGCTCGAATTCCGCCTGCCAGAAACCAAGTTCGGATTGGAGCTTCGTATACTGCGGGCTCAGTTCATCGGCCTGCGTGTTCACGATGTCGAGGCGGTCGCGGAAAGGCTTGGTCGCCTCATCGGTGGCCGTCTTCAACTCGGCCTGTTGTTCGGGCGTCAGACCCGGGATTGCCGCTTGGGCGTCCTCGCGGTCCTGGATGATGAACTTCGCTTGGAAGGTTTCCTTGCGCTTCTCGCGCTGGGCTTCGATTGTTTCCTCCAGCTTTGTGACTTCGCCGCGCGCCGCTTCCTTCGTCACCGCGAACTTCTCGCGCTCGGTCGCAATCTCCTTCGAGCGGTCCTCCTCGACCACCGTCTGGATCGTGTCGCGGAAGAGCAGCAGCACCAGCGGGTGGGCGATGGTCAGGCCCATCAGGATTGCGACGACCAAACGCAACGAGAATTGGGAGAGCTTCCGCCACCAGGACAAGAAGGGCCGGTAGCCTGCCAGCAGGGCGCGGTCGATCGTGAGAATGATGAAGGCCCAGACCGCCGCCACCGGATAGATCACACGCGGGTTGTCGGTGAGGGTGGACAACGCGTAGGAGCACGCGATGAAGGCGAAGGCGCAGGGCACCAGAACCGTGGCACCGAAGGCGACATACTTTCGCTGCTCCCAATTCGGGCACTGTTCGAGAGTTTCCGTGCCTGCACCCGAGAGCCAGAAGAAGAGGCGCTTGAAAGGATTGGACTTATTCATGGGAAAGCGAACCTGAAGATCAAAGCGTGGTTCTCGCCAAAAGCGAGGCTGCGCGCCGGATTTATCGGCTAACGCGGAATAAATCCGCGCTCTCTCACTCGATTCGTCAAAATTTCGTGAAGACGTCCCGGGTGCGTAGATTCACTCGCCGCTGAACTCTAGTTTCACCAGTCGCTGGTTCCCGGAGTCGAAAACCACCGCCCGCTTTCCCCGCGCTGCTAGCGTCGTCGGCCGGTTGAGCCGCGCGAGATCCTCTCCTGCACGGTCGGTAGTTCCAAAGCTAGCGAGGAGTTTTCCCGCGGCATCGAAACATAGCACCCGGTGGCGCAGGGTGTCCGCCACCCAGAGCAGATCCTCGCTCGCGGCCAAGTGGATGACCTCCCCGAATCGAGAGGCCGTGTCCTCGCTGCCCCAATCCTTCCAGCGCGAGGTCTCCTTGAAGCCTCCTTGCCCGGTTCTGAACCCAATCACCTCGCCCTTGTCCGCAGCTAGGATCGCCTTCCCTTGCGTGGCCAGGCTGGTGATCGCGGAAAGCCCTCCGGGTAGCTCCGCCGCCCCTGCATCGCCCTCGAACTTCCCTTCGCCCGCAATGTGCATCATCCGGCCTTTCCCCTGCGCATCCGTGACCAGCAGCGTCAGACGCTCTTGATCGGGGACCAGAGCACAGGCCACAGCGTTCTCTGGCAGGGGAATGTCCTCGGAAAGCCCCGCCGGGCCATCGCCTTTGCCATAGTAGAGCGCGGGTTTCTTCCAGCGGATCCCCGGCGCGACGATACCTCCGCCCGGCAGGGTCGCCGCCCCGGCAAATCCCGGCGCATCCGGCGGCGGCACGCTGTGACGCAGCGGCGTATCCGGCCCGTCGCTCCATTCCCAGAATCCGCTGTGGAACCAGACCCGGTCCTCGCCGTCCATGGCCAGTGCTCCGCAACGTGGCACCGCGCCGATCCGCCGCAGGATCGTGAAGCGGCTTTCCACCGGCGACCACTCCAGCAGGTGCATCACTCCCTCCGCGCCGGAGGCGGCGAAGAGGTTGCCACCGAGATCGGCCAGGCCACGCGCGTCGTTCAGTTCGTGGTTCCCCGGCACGTAGCCGATGAAGGCCCCGGAAGCCCCGCCGAGCACCACCCCGGGATCCGGTAGGAAGTCCGCGCCGAAACGCCGCAGGGTGCCGTGCCATGCCGAGCCATACCAGCGCTCTGCCAGCCACTGCGGCCGGTCGCCGGGCGCGGGCCATGGCCCCCGTTGACCCTCGGGTGCGAAGGAGTCGATCCGCTGCATTGTGTCGCCCGTCTTGGCGAAGATTCCGTTGTCCGGACCGATCGCGATGTCCGAGGTGTCGGATTCCAGCACCTCGACCGGCTTGGTCTCGCCCGCGGCATTCACTAAAAAAGCCTCGCGCCCCCTGGCTGCCGCGACCCAGCCGTCTTGGCTGTTGGGTGAGATCCGCGTGACCTCGGGGGCCAGCGCGGTGGGGTGCGTCGCCGCCTGAGCGTCGAGCGGAAGGACATGGAGCGACTTGCCGACTTTCATCAACAGTTGCTCGCCGCAGATCACCAGCGTGTCCTTGTCGTGTGCGCTACCGCCAGGAGGGATCTCGTAGCTCGCTATCAGGCGGCCATCCACCGCATAGCGGTTCAGCCTGCCGTCACCGCCCCGATCCCATAGCGAGCCCTGCGCGTCGTAGGCCACGCCCATGCCGCTCGCGTTCTTCTCCGCGAAGCGCACCAAGGTCGTGCCTTGCTCGCCGGAGTTTCCCAGCACCCCGCGATGGCGCAGGGACGTCTCAGCCGCGGCGGCGGGAATGAGTGCAATCAATAGAAGCGGCAGTCTCATGGTTTGGCGGCGTCGAAGTGGATGTTCCCCCAGAGATTCGGGCTCAGCATGATTTCCCCCGGCACGTCGTTCACCAAGCCAGTGGCCCGGTTCGACCAGTAGTTGCGGAAGATGTTCAAGGTCCCCGCGGCATCCCCGTAGATCACGCCGAAGTCTCCGCGCAGCGATAGATTCGCCGGATCGCTCAGGCCCAGCTCGGCGAGGGGGATCGCGACATCGACCCGGTAGCTCTCGCCACCGCGCTCCGCCCGGATCTGCACGGCTTCGAGCTTCCTCACCGAGTCCACCTTCTCGCTCCGCCACGGGCTTTGAAAATTCACCGTCTCGCCCGCCGCCGCTCCGGGCAGGCGATGCCGGTAGAGTACGGCCACGTTTTCCTCGCCCATCGGCGCGATGAAGAGCCTCAGGTCCCCGGGCACCGGATTGCTTCGAGCGGTGGCCGCCGCCGGGTCGGTTCCGAGCTGCAGGTCGATCCCGTCTCCCGTCTTGAACAGCGCCTGCCAGTCCGTTCCGTGGTTCACCCATGGCGAGGCATCCGCCACCTCATACTGTAGATATAGTAGTTTGCCATCGCAGGCTGCGCGGACGGTGACGGGGAATTTGCCCTCGCGGTCCCATCGCGTCGTCTCGGTCGTGGCCTTGTCGCCCCGTCCGATCACTGCCTTCGGCGGCTCGGCGCTCTCTGCCACGCTCCGCGCCTGCTTGCGTCCTGCCGCGATCGATTGCGGCCCGCTCACGGTGAGGCTCCCGCTGCTCCGTTTGGTCTTTCGCAGACCCTCGACCCGATAGATGCGGTAGGCGATCCCGCCTCCTTGGAAATAGTATTCCCCGTCGGGTGCCCTTCCGAAGGTCCCGCCGAAGCACTCTCCTCCCAAGATACCCACGCCCCCGGCCTGCGGGTTCGTCATCATCCGCACGTCGGGAAACATCTCGTCCAGATAGAGGCCGTCGCTTGTCATAATGAAGGCTCGGCCGTGATTGCCGTTGATCGCCATCACGTCGGATTGATCGTCCAGCGGCACCATCCCGCTGTAGAAGAGCGCCCCTTGTAGCTCGCCGGTCTTCGGGAGCGGTGCCTTGTGCGACCCGTGGACGTTGCTCCACCGGTTGGGATAGGTCCATTTCAGCTTTCCGTCCGGACCGATCAGGCGCATCGCCGGGTCCGAGTTCATCACCGTGTTGCCGAAGCGGTCGCTGATGCTCTCCACCATGCTGCTGCCTGGCAGGTCAATCTCCGGCGCCTTCGCCACCGCTTCATTGAGCGAAGGGTAGCGCGGTGCCCCGCCCGGCCACCAGCCCTGCGGAACCAGCGTCACCAACACGGCCTTTCCGTTCCGCTCGCCCGGAACGCGGAAGCCCAGGTCCTGTCCATCGTGGCTCCAGCCCGCCCCGCCCGCGCTGGTGTCCTTCGCGGTGAATTCGATCTCCGCCGCATCCATCTCGCCATTCCCGTTCTGGTCCACCCACAGCATGCCGGTGCCATGCACCGGTTTGCCGTCTTCGATCACCCCGCCCTGGCTACCGCCGTAGGGAATGTCGGGCCGGTCCCGCTGGAAGGCCTCGGTGAATGCCGCCGGTGGCCGCCAGTCGCAGTCGTAGGAGAATTGGTGGGCAGACGACAGACAGGCGAGGGGACGCAAGGTTCCGTCCTCGTGGAGTTCTTGAATCCATGTCGCCTTGCCCGAGCTGATTACGAAGGTCCGCCCCTCCTGTCGCCAGAACTGGTGCCGCCGTCCGCTCTTACCGCTGGTGATCGCGACCGGCTTGGCCTGCTTCGTCTTGAAGTCGATCTTCCACAGCGCCCCCTGTCCGAGCCACCGGCTCGCATCCTTCTCGTCGAAGCCCGCGCCCTGCGCCCCGTAGTTGGTCGGGCCGAAATACTCCTTCACCACCTCGCCGCTCAGGATGTCGAAGGCAGCCAGCCGCTTCGGCTGCCAGCGCTCGCGTTCCGTCACCCACAGCTTCCCATCCAGTGCGACAAGGCCGCCGGGGTTTTTCAGTCGCTTAGGATCGTAAGCCCCCGGCACGATCCCTCCCGGCGTGCCCAGCCGCTTCACCTCCTGCCCGCGGCCATCCAGCACCCGCACAATGTGATCTTTCCCGTCGCTGACCAAGAAGCCGTCCTCCATCACATCCAGCCCCGCCGGATCACCCCCAAGCTTGGCGATCACCTTGCTCTGTCCCGTTGCCGGATCGATTTTCATCAGGCCACCCTGACCAATCGCGTGGAACCGCGATCCCTTCGTCGCAAGTGCCCTCACCCCGGGGAGTGGATATTCCCTCTCCAGTTTCCCGCTCCCGGCATCGACGATCATGATGCTGGCTGTGGTGCTGTCGCCGATATGGAGCTTGCCATCTAACAGAATCATCCCTGCCAGCGCGTGCTCCAAGGGGTCTCTCTTGGTGCCAGACCCCGGTCCCACCTGATATTTCCTCAGCGGCGAATGCCTCGTCCCGTCGGGAAACTCCGCGACCTTCCAAGACTTCAGGTCGATCCGTATCACGCTGATCGTGCGCTCTTCCTTCCAGTCCGGCTTGGATCGGTCCACGTGTTGGCCCCATGCCAGCCCGTCGTGGGCTGCGTAGAGATAGTTTTCGTCCGCCGCCAGCGCCACCCTGCCCAGCCCATGACCATGCGGCGGATTAAACCCGCGGATGAAGCTGCCGTCCGGCGCCAGCTCCACGATCTCATGCCCGCCCTCCGCCACCGGTGCCGCGAAGAACAGCGAGGTCCCGTTGGACGCCGCCGCTTGGAAAGTCCCATGGTTCGATCCCGGCCCGTCGCAGAAATCCATCACGTGCACCGGCTTCAGCCCGGGATGGGAGATCGCCCGCCAGCGATAATCGCCCGGTGCCGCGATGTTTCCCTCTTCGTCCAGCCCGTCCCAGACCAGCCGGTGCTTCCCCGCTGCCAGATCTTGCCCTGAGATCAGGTTCCTGACCCGCGAGCCGTCCGGCTTCTCGATTACCACGCTCGCCTTCCCATCCGAGGGCTGCTGGAAGTCGATCGCGATCTCCAGTGCCCGGTCCGCTGCCTGCCGCTCCCGCTCCTCCAGGTCGAGTACCTGCCAGTCCCGCGGATTCTCCGACAGACCGGAATGCGCCGCCGCCGGATTGAGATGTCGGAAGCGCTGCTTCAACCGGACTTGTCCGCCCGGGCCGCCAGCCCATTCGAGGGAGAATGCGAGGCGGAGTGATGAGTTTCCCTTCTCGTCAGGGATCTCGAATTCCCAGCGGGTTGTCTTGCCGCTACGGGACTGCTTCGCTCTCTCGCCGCCAAGCTCGGTGTGCCCCTTTCCCGCCACTCCGAGCTTCAGTGCAACGGCTTCTCCATCGAGGGCATCCGCCTCAACCACGATCTTGAGACCGGCTGGCGTTTGTTCCGCATCGAAGGCCACGCGGGGACTCAGCACCGTCGAAACCGTGGTCAGGTTCTCCGCCGCTACAGAGTAGGGAAGGCCGGCGCAGAGGCAGAGAATGGATCGGAAGGACATTTGAATCTGGAGAGAAAGAACCCCGTCAGGAGGGACTGGCTTTCATCAAAACGCGATCCTTCCCGGCATCTTCCGCCTTGGGGCTCGCCACGGAGCCCGGGGCATCCTAGCAAATCCGCGATGCCCAATCGCTTCTACGGTGCCTTCGATACCGAGCGCTTTTCCGGAAAACCCGATGCCAGGGACTTCCGCACGCCTTTCCAGATCGATCGCGACCGCATCCTGCACACGCCCACTTTCCGGCGCTTGCAGAACAAGACCCAGGTTTTCTGGAGCGGGGAGTATGACTTTTATCGCACCCGCCTCACCCACTCCTTGGAAGTCGCCCAGATCGGTCGTTCGATCTGCCACTGGCTCAAGCATGCGGGCGATCCTCTGGCGGAGGATTTCTTCATCGATCCCGATCTCGTCGAGGCCGCTTGTCTGTCGCACGACCTCGGTCATCCGCCCTTCGGCCATGCCGGGGAGCGAACCCTCAATCACCTGATGGGTCCCTACGGCGGCTTCGAGGGCAACGCCCAGACCCTGCGCCTGCTCACCGAGCGGATATTCTCCGCCAAGCGCACTGGCATGGATCCCACGCGGGGCTTCCTCGACGCGATCCTGAAATACAAGTCGCTATGGACCGAACTCCGGACGACAGGAGGCGTACTGCCGGAGAACCATTTCCTCTACGACTTCCAGCACGGCTTTCTCGACTGGGCGATGGGCGGGCATGACTTTCCCGCAGAGCTCCCGCCCGGTGACGAGCGCGACTCCTTCAAATCGATCGAGTGCCAGGTCATGGACTGGGCCGACGACACCGCTTACTCGCTCAACGATATCGCCGACAGCGTGCGTGCCGGCTTCCTCCGCATCGAGCGGATCGAGGCATGGGCGGAGAAGCACGACAAAGGAATCGGGGAGGGGACCCCGCTTGGCGAGCTCATCGCCGCCATTCGGAAGCGCCGCGTTGATCCCTTCGTGGGCAAGCGCATCGGGCGCTATATCCAAGCTACCACTCTCAAGGCGGATACCAACTTCCTCAGCGGCTCCAGCAACCGCTATCGTTTCAAGCTCGTCGTAGATCCCGACATCAAGGCCGAGTCGAAGCTCTTCAAGAAACTCGCCTTCGAACTCGTCTTCCTCTCCCCCCAGCTCAAGCAACTCGAGCACAAGGGCAATCACCTCCTCCACCGCCTGTGGGACGTGTTGGAGCAGCGCTATGTCACCGGCGGTTCCATCGACGGCCAAGACTTCCAACTCCTGCCTGAAGACGCCGCCGCCGAGATTTCCGAAGCGGACAGCCCCGAGAAGAAAGCCCGCCTCATCTGCGACTTCCTCGCCGGGATGACCGACGGTTACGCGGCGCGCATGTACAAGCGTCTCTTTACTCCGGACTTCGGCTCGATCAGCGACCTGATCGGTTAGAGAATAACAAAACGGCTCCGCAGTGCCGAAGCTCTGACGGAGCCGTTCTAGTCCGGAAGTCAGATCCGCTACTCGGGGTAATGAGTTGTCGTCTTCCGCGTGGTGGTGCTTTCACCCGTTCCGTAGTCCGTCACCGTGGTGGTCGTATCGCGGGTGGTGCTGGAGATTCCGGACGGTTCGTCTTCGTAATAGGTGCAGCTTGAGAGGCTGGCCAAAAAGCCGGTGACGAGGAATGTCGCTATGATTTTCATGGGTCGAGAAGTTGGAGCTTATTCCACTTTGTTGATGACGGTGCTGGTGCCAGAATCGGTAGTCCCACCGCGGGTCCCGGTACGAGCGGCTCCCATGATACCCAAGCCGAAGATGATCGCGCCGATCACGCCGACCCAAACGGGAGGAACTCCGACCAAGGTTGCTGCGTAACAAAGGGCTCCGAGAAGGATCAAGGAGCCGAGGATATAGAGGATGATTCTCATGGCAGTGAATCATCCAGCAATCACGATGCCCGGGCCTGACGGGGCTGTGATTGGTCTTTGTTAACCGTTGTTGGCGAGTTTGTTATGATCGGTGTTCGATGCTATTTTCCATTTTCAGGAGGACAGCAATCCAGCGCAAGTCGCACTCCTTCGCCGAGCGTGCGCATTGCAAAGGGCAAGGGTTTGTCAACGCAGCAGCTTTTCGTAGTTCGACCTCTCCGTCGCGTCGAGGTCGGCCCCTTGGATCGCAATTCTCACGGCATCCGCATCGTTCGTATTCCAGTTGCGGATCGTCGCCTCCATGACGGCCGCTCGCTTCGCAGAATCTTGAATCGAGAGCCCCCATGAGAAGGCGGTCTCGGGATCATTCTGGCGGATGGATTCCACCAAGGGTTGGATTGCCGCATCTTTCACCCCTCCTTCGGGCAATCCGGAGATCCAATCGGCCGCGCCTGCCGGGTCATGGGTGCTCCAATTTTGGATCAAAGAACCGGCTCCGGATTCGGCTGCACTTCCTGCCGGGAGCCCTGCTACCCAAGCTGCGGCTTCTAACGGATTTCGTCCCGCCCACTCGCGTGCCAAGTCGCCGGTGGCCGATTGGAGTACCGCGCCGGTATTGCTACCGGGATTCGCGAGCAGGGAACTCAGGCGGTTTGCCGCGGAAGCAGGATCGTTCCTGGCCTGTTCAGGCAGAAGCTTGGCCAGCGCTGCCGTCTGCTCTTCTCCGGAGAGCGATTCCGCCCAGCGCAGGGCGGCGTCCGGATCGCGCTGGCTCCATGCTTCCGCCAGTGCCACCAGAGCCTGCTGCCGGTCCTTCGGGTCGCTCATGCCTTCCATCGTCCGGGCCGCATCCTGTGGAGAGAGCGAGGCCATCTGCTCGAAGGCCTGCCGCACCGCTTGGCTGCGATCGGAGGCCGATTCGAGCGAGGTTGCGAACTTCAGAGCCTCCTTCGGATCGTGTTGAGCCAGTGAGGACATGAAGTAGCGGAGATCATACTCACCCCGCAGGGACGGTGGGACTTCCTGGAAAAGCTTCATGGCCGCTTCCGGATCCTCGGCGATCATCGAGCCGGCCACCCGGCTGGCGAGCTTGGAGTATTCCGCCCCCTCGAATTGGGCGAGAGTCGCCTGCCGTTCCGTCGGCGATAGCCAGCGAAGACCCCAGGCCAAGTTATCCAAGGCCGAGTTACGGGCATTCCCCTTGGGCATCGCGAGCAGCACCTTGGTGGCGGCGGTCGGATCGCTCCAATCGAGCCGGTTGACGAGAGCCTGCATCGCCCGCTCGCGTTCGGCCGGCTGGCCCATTGCTTGGGCTGCGGCCAAGGCCCCGGGTAGGTCGGTATCCGCCCATGTTTCCATCACCGCGCCGATCAGTTCGGTTCTCAGGTGCGCGGGCATGGCGCCGACCTTTGCCATCGCCGCGGCCGGATCTTCTCCTGCGATGCGGCGGCAGTAAGCACGGTAGGCCGAGTTCCGCATGTTCAGATCGGTGGCGGTTCCCGCCCAGGCCAGTAGCGCCTCCGGATCGCTCGCCGCCCATGTGGTGAAAACCCCTTCGCTGTTCCAGAAAGTATCCCGGTCATTGGGCGAGATTTTCGCCAGCTCGGCGACCGCTTCTTCCGGCGCGATCTTCCCCAATTCATCGATCAGGGCGGTCCGGATATGACCGGGTAGCTCCTTCATCCCTCCGAAGAGCCGGATCGCCTCGCGCGGATTTTTCCTCCCGCTCGCCCATGCGGCTGCGGCCAAGGCATTCAGCCGTTCCGAGGAGTTCTCCAGACCCTTCGCCCGGCTGAGGGCATCGGCCGGGTTTTCTTCCGCGAGTACGCCGAAGACCGAATCGTAGGCCATATTGCGAAAGGTCTTCGAAGGCGAGTCCCTCACGAAGGCCAACGCCCCTTCCGGATCACTGCCGGTCCAAGCGGAAAGCACCGCCCCCAGCAGCTGCACCTGCTTGTAGTCGTAGCCGGGATTCTTGCGGAAATGCTCCCGCAATTCGTCCGCCAGTTGCGAGAGCTTTTGTGGCGGCACGTCATCGAGCGCGAGGGTCAGCCGTGCCTCGGCCACGCCGGTCCGTCCGGACTTCATCAGCTCCATCAAATCCTTCAGCGTCGCATCGGCTTTTACGATCCGCTCTCCCGTGCGGTTGGTCCGAGAGTGGCCAGCCGGATCGGCGGTTTTAGAGGCCGCGGAGGAGGGGGATTCCTCCTTTCTGACCGAGTGTCCGATCAGGCCTCCACCGGCCAAACCTAACACCAAACATGTAACGGGGAGAGTCGCCTTGTGCACAACTCCAGCAATGCCGGAGCACCTTGTCCTCGTCAGTAGAAATCCCGACATCGCGGTCTTCCCTCGCGGAAATTTCACCGTAGCTTCACCGGGAACCCGGCTTGACCCTTGTCGCCGGATGAGTTCACTTGAACAAGTGCCAGCCGCGCCATCCAAATCCCTTGTCCAAACCCCGCTCGAAGCGCTCCGGAAGCACTTCGGCCACGAAGGTTTTTTGGATGGCCAGGACCGTGTGATCTCCCAGATCACCAGCGGGCGCGATGGCCTGGTGGTGATGCCCACCGGCGGTGGCAAGAGCCTCTGCTACCAACTCCCGGCCCTTTGCTTCGAGGGGGTAACACTGGTGGTTTCTCCGCTGATCGCCCTGATGAAGGACCAGGTGGATGCGCTGGTGGCGAAGGGAATCCCCGCCACGCTGATCAATTCCTCTGTCCCTTGGCCGGAGCAGAAAGAGCGGCTCGATGGCATGCGGAGCGGACACTGGAAGCTCGTCTACGTCGCGCCGGAGCGTTTCCGCGCCGAGTCCTTCCTAAACGCCCTGAGGGGCGTGGAAGTCTCGCTCTTCGCGGTCGATGAAGCACACTGCCTGAGTCAGTGGGGCCACGACTTCCGCCCGGACTACATGCGGCTTGGCAAGGCGCTGGACAAGATCGGGCGTCCCCAGTGCGTGGCACTCACCGCGACCGCCACGCCCGTGGTTCGGCAGGATATCCTGGAAGTGCTGAAGCTCCGCGATCCCTTCGAGGTGGTTAGCGGCTTCTCGCGGCCCAATCTCTCGCTCGCCATCACTGCGGTCGAGAAGAAGCAGCAGAAGTATGACCGCATCCGCGAGATCCTTCAGGCGCACAAGACCGGCATCATCTACTGCGCCACCCGCAAGAAAGTGGAGGAAGTGGCCGAGACGATTGCCTCGTGGCGCATCCGCTCGATCGCCTACCATGGCGGCATGAGCGATGCCGAGCGGGAGGATGCTCAGGATATCTTCCTGCAGCGCAAGGCGGACGTCGCCGTGGCCACGAATGCGTTCGGCATGGGGATCGACCGTTCGGATGTCCGCTTCGTGATCCACTTCGAAGTGCCGGGAAGTGTGGAGGCCTACTATCAGGAGGCGGGCCGCGCCGGTCGCGATGGCGAGGCCGCGCACTGCGAGCTGCTTTTCAACTATGCGGACACCCGCACCCAAGAGTTCTTCATCGAGGGAGCGAACCCCGGCGCGAGCACCATCCGCGAGGTCTACCAGTATCTCCTGAATGCCGCTGACAAGGAGTACGAGGTTCATCGTAGCATCGAGGACATCACCGAGGGCGCGGGCATGAAAAATTCGATGTCCGTGAGCAGTGCCTTGGCTGCGCTCGGGCGGGCAGGTTACATCGAGCGCTTCGATGTCCCCGGCAAGCGCATGCGCGGCACCCGTCTCAAGCGGCCCGATGTTTTCGCCCGCTCCTTGGAATTGGACGATTCAGCGCTGGAGGAGAAGGAGCGTCGGGATCGTGACAAGCTGAAGTCGATGGTCGAGCTCTGCTATGCCCGCAGTTGCCGTCAGCAATGGATACTCGGCTACTTCGGCGAGGAGGACGCCGATGTCTGCGGCAACTGTGACATGTGTCGCGAAAGCGGCGGGAGCGATCAGCGCGGCCCAACCCCCGATGAGGACTTGGTGGTCCGCAAGGCGCTCAGCGGTGTCGCCCGGATGTCGCGTAAAGCGGCCTCGGGCTGGGAGGGGAAATTCGGTCGCGGCAAGATCGTGCAGATGCTCTGCGGCAGTCGTTCGCAAGAGATGATTTCGGGCGGGCTGGACAAGCTCAGCACCTACGCCCTTCTTAAAAGCCAAGGTACTGGCTATGTAAATGCCCTCATGCGCTCGCTCTGCGATGCCGGCCTTTTACGGATCGAGGCCGGGGAGTTCCCGCTTCTGACTCTCACCGAGCGAGGTGAGTCGGCTATGCAGGGGAAGGCGAAGTATCGCATGGTCTGGCCTTCCACCCAGTCGTCCCCGGACCCCTCGCATCATCTCGCGGACCAAGGCTTTGATCCGGTGCTCTATTCCATGTTGCGGGATCTCCGCGGCACCCTGGCCAAGCGCGAGGAGGTGCCGCCCTACGTGATCTTCAGCAACAAGACGCTCGAAGCACTCTGCCGTTATCGTCCCACCACGGTTGAGGAAGGGATGGCCGTGCCGGGAATCGGTGAATCCAAGGCTCAACGCTACCTGCCGGCCTTCCTCCGGGCTCTGAAGGAGTGGAAGCAGATCTAGGCGGTGTTTCCTTAGGAAAGTTCAAGTATCAGGAGGAATCCCGAGATACGGGAGAGATGAGCGTCACGAATCGTTTTGGCGGGATTTCATCTTGGTTCCGGAATGGCGCCGGCTAGCCTCGCCCGAGCATGCGCCACTCCCCCCGGTGGAAAAAGCGAGGCCTCTTCATGGCTCTCTGCCTGGCCGCAGCGGGATTGGCAGCGCTCCCCGGGCGGCCCAAGCACGCTGCGGTACCGGTTGGCGCGTACTTCAACGGAGTCTTCCCCGCCGAGGCACCCGGCGCTTCCCCGGGCTTTGCCAGTGCCAATGCATTTCCCGAACTCACCTTCACTGATCCGATGTGGATCGCCGAGATTCCCGGGACGAGCGACATGGTGGTGGTGGAAAAAAGCGGCAGGCTGAAACGCTTCCCGAAGGAAAGGCAGTCGGGTCCACGCGAGGTTTCGGTCGCTCTCGATCTGGGTTCCCGAGTCCAGATCTCGGAAGATCAGGGGCTCTATCAGATCGCCTTCCATCCGGAGTTCGGTCGGTCTGGTTCGTCCCATTCCTCCGAGATCTTCCTTAGCTACAACTTTCGCCCCACCTTCGCGGGTGCCGGTCCTGACGCCAGCTTCTGGCGTCTCTCGCGCTTCCATTGGGATCCCGCCGACGAGACCATCGATCCCTCCAGCGAATCGGTGCTGATCCAACAATATGATCCGAACCGCTGGCACAACGGTGGGGCGCTCGCCTTCGACAAGCAGGGCTTCCTCCTTTTCACCTGTGGTGATGGCGGGGGCACCGATGACCAGTTCGGTCAGTCCCAAGCCTTGGATGGCTGCTTCTTCGGAGGGGTCTTCAGGATCGATGTGGATCAGGATCCCGAGCGCTCTCATCCTATCCGTCGCCAGCCATCGGATGGCGCGGATAAGCCGCTTGGTTTTCCTGCCAGCTTTTCGCAGGGCTATACGATCCCGCATGACAATCCATGGGTGCATCCAGCCGGGCATTACTTGGAGGAAACCTTCGCGATCGGACTCCGCAGCCCGCACACGGCTCACTACGATCTTCAGACAGATGGACTCTGGGTGAGCGATGTCGGCCGCACCGATCGCGAGGAACTCAACCTTGTCCCCAAAGGCTCGAACCTTCAGTGGCCTTTCATGGAGGGAGAGGTTCCGGGGCCGAAGTCCCGCGAGCAGGTCCATGGCAGGGAAACGCCACCGGTCTATGCCTACGACCGTTCCATGGGCGGATGCATCATCGGGGGAATGCGCTACCGCGGTTCGCGCTGGGCGGATCAACTCGACGGGAAGATCTTATTCGGTGACAACCTGAAAGGCAGCCTCTTTACCTTGGATCCGGATGCTTTCGGAGATCCGGAAGCCACGGAGATCCTCTCGGGCTTGGGTGCCGGAATCTACTCGGGCCTCTCTAACGTCTGCACCGATTCCGCCGGGGATATTTACCTACTCAAGTTGAACGGTAGCAATCGCGACGGCGGGACGGTGAGGATACTCACTCCAGGCAAGCCGCTCGCCGGGCCGCCTGCCTTGCTTTCAGACACCGGGCTCTTCACTGATACCGCCCGCCTCGAGCCTTCTCCTGCCCTGATGTCCTACGAGGTTGCCAGTCCCCTCTGGTCGGATGGCGCGATCAAGCGGCGCTGGATGGCATTGCCCAACGATGGCCTCCGCGATTCGGACGAAGAACAGGTCGCCTACTCCACGGCGGGCAACTGGAGCTTTCCTGCCGGTACCGTTCTGGTGAAACACTTCGATCTGGCTCTCGACGAATGGGATCCCTCGGTCCTCAAACGGATGGAGACCCGGGTCATCATCTGCACTGCCAAAGGGGGGAAATACGGTCTTACTTACCGCTGGAATGAGCAGGGTACGGATGCGGTTTTGCTCAACGAGGGTGCCATCGCGGACTACACGATTACCCGGGAGAACGCGACCAAGGAGACATTCCAATGGCACTTTCCTTCGCGGGCAGACTGCATGCAGTGTCACAGCGAGGCCTCCGGCCAAGCGCTCGGTCTGAGAACCCATCAGATCAATCGGCTGGTGTTGTACCCGGGTTCCGACAAGCCGGTCAATCAACTCGCCCACTTCAATTCCCTCGGGATCTTCCACCGCAGCTTAAGCCCTTCCGAGCTCGCCGGCGCTTTGGCCGCTTGCGGCCTGGATGATGAATCCGCTCCACTGGAGCATCGCCTGCGTTCCTACCTCGATGCGAACTGCGCCCACTGTCATCAACCGGGCGGACCCGTGGAGTATTTCGATGCCCGGCTCCAAACCTCGTTGCAATCGCAGGGCATCATCGATGTCACTCTGAAAGGCCAGTATGCATTGCCCGGCGGATCCTACATCACCCCGGGTCACCCCGAACTCTCCGCGATCTACACCCGCATGACGAGCTGCGAACCCGGCCTCGCGATGCCGCCGCTCGGTTACAACCGCATCGATGCCCGGGCCACATCGCTTCTCGCGGATTACATTTCGGGACTATCGCGCGATATCACTCCTCCTCCCTCCGCCCCGCTTGCCCGCTACGTCTGCTTCACCGCTCCGATCGGCAGCGATGGCTTCGCCTCGATCGCTGAGATCCGTATCCTCGATGAATCCGGGAACCCGATGCCGGCAGCGGATCTCGCGATTGCGGAAGTGAACTCCGAGGATGCCGTCTCCCCCGCCCGGTTTGCCCTTGATGGAGATCCGGCTACCTGCTGGTCGAGTTCGGAGAAGGCGGGATTCTTCCTGGCCCTCACCCTCGATCTACAGCGCCCCCGCAGGATCGGCGGCTTTGAATATGTCCCGAGACAGGATTCATCTCTCGGGCGCCTTCCTTCCTATCAAGTCCACCACAGCTTGGACGGGATCGGTTGGACCCAACTCGCGGAGGGAAGGCTCTCTCCTGGCTCTGGCCCTGCCATTGCGACCTACCGCTTCGATGACCTGATCCATGCGCCAACCTGCACCATCGCTGCCTCTCCGGTTGCTTCCGGCCGTGATTTCGATGGGACCATCGTGTTTGATTCCGAGGTCCGCGGCTTCGGTCCCGGCGATCTCCGCGTCAGCAACGGACGGGTGAAAGCGCTTCGCGGCGATGGCTACTACTACGTGGCCACCATCTCACCGGAGAGGTTTCCGGTGAGCATTTCCGTGCCCGCCGGGGTGGCCACCGCATCCTCGCACGGCAATCTGGAGTCGAACCTTCTTAAGGTCTCCGGCTCTAAGAACCCGGCCCGCTAGTCAGGAACCTCCGCGCCATTGTCGATCCAGACCTTCATCTGCTTCACGAATTCCTCGTGGCTCAGCGGGGGCAGGGTCCTGCCCTCGCCGGGATTCCATCCCCATAGTACCAGTTGGTCCTCGGACACGTGATGCAGGATCTGCTCGAGGGTCTTGCCACCGTTGTGCTTCGGATCCTTGAGCTGCGCTGCGAGTTCGGCGGGAGACTTGCCCTCGAAGACCATCGGCATCTCTGGCGGCGGCAGATGCCAGACGGGATTCCCCGGCGGCATGTTCTCGCCCGGCAGGTTCGCGTTCTGGTGGCAGCTCGTGCACTTCATCGCGGCGAAGCCCTCGCCCTTGGGGCCTGCCTTCACGTTCATCGTATGCGGATGGCTGTCGTCTCCTTGCAACGGGGCATCACCCGCCGGGTGGCAGTTCATGCAGCGCGGGTGCATCAGCACCTTATAGGCTTCCTTGAAGGCGGCCTTGGAGGCTGCGGCATCTTTCTTTTCAGCAGGGGCATCCTGCCCTTGGAGATGGAAGGCATAGCCCGCCATGGCGATGGCTCCGGTCGCAAAGATCATTCGTGTGGCTTTCATGGCATCTCATGCGTGTTTGAGTTGATCGGTGCGGACCGGCAGCTCCCGCACGCGTTTCCCTGTCGCGGCAAAGATGGCGTTGGTTACTGCAGCCGCCAGCGGTGGCACCCCGCACTCACCCGCACCACCCATCTTGGCGCTGCTCTGGACGATGTGCGTCTCGATCAAAGGCGTTTCGTGCATGCGCAGCACCGGGTAGTCGTGGAAGTTTCGTTGCTTCACCGCACCCTTGTCGAAGGTGATCTCGCCGTGCAGCACGGCACTCAGCGCGAAGACGATGCCGGACTCCATCTGGGCTTTCACGCCTTCCGGATTTACTGCCAGACCGCAATCGATCGCGCAGGTCACCTTGTGCACCTTGAGGATGCCTTCTTTCGATACCGATACCTCGGCGACCTCCGCCACGAAGCTTGCGAAGCTCTCGTGGACGGATACCCCGTGGAAGTGACCGGCAGGAAGCGGCTTGCCCCAGCCGGATTTCTCCGCCGCCAGATTCAGCGCCGCCAGATGTCTCGGGTGATCTTTTAGCAGCTCCCTGCGATACTCCACCGGATCCTTCTTCGCCTTGTGCGCCAGTTCATCGATCAGGCTCTCCATCACGAATCCCGTGTGGCTGTGCCCGACGGAGCGCCACCACAGCACCGGGACCCCGGTCTTCGGTGAATGAAGCTCCACCAGATGATCGGGGATCTCTTTCATGTAGGGCGAATCCGACACGCCCTCGACGGAAGTCGCATCGATCCCGTCCTTCACCATCATGGCTTCCATCATCGTGCCCGCCATGATCGATTGGCCGACCAGGACATGTTTCCATGCCGCCGGGTATCCATCTTTGCCGAGCGCCACCTTCGCATGATGCAGGAAGGCGGAGCGATAGTAGCCGCCGCGGATATCGTCCTCCCGCGACCACACCACCTTCACCAGCTTGCCGCTCGCTTTCGCCACTTGCACGGCTTCCGAGATGAAATCGGAGGTCGGTGTCGCCCGGCGTCCGAATCCTCCGCCGAGGAAGGTCGTGTGAATCGAAATCTGCTCAGGCTTCAACCCGGTGATGTGCGCGACCACCTGCTGGTCCACCGTCTGCATCTGCGTGCCGGTCCAGATCTCGCATTTATTCTCGCCCAGTTTCACCGTGCAGTTCAGCGGCTCCATCGGAGCGTGTGCCAGGTAGGGCACATAGTACTCCGCTTCTAGTAGGTCGTCGCCTTGCAGGGCCTTGCCTGCGTCGCCAGCCTTGGCCGCCGGTGCCCCGGCGGTGGCAGCGAGCTTGCGGAAATCCTCGCGTTGCTTGGCACTGTCCAGCCCCGCGGTCGGGCCTTCGTCCCACTCGATCTTCAGGGCTTCTCGCCCTTGTTTGGCCGCCCAGTAGTGGTCCGCCAGCACGGCCACGCCGCTCGGCACTTTCACCACCTGCCGTACCCCGCTCACCGCGAGCGCTGCCTTGTCATCGACCGACCTCAGCTTGCCGCCGAATCCCGGCGAACGCGCCACCACCGCCGTGAGCATTCCGTCGAAGTGCACGTCCATGCCGAACTGCGCCGTGCCATTTACCTTTTCCGTGCTATCCAGCCGCTTGGTGGCCTTGCCGATTATCTTCCAGTCCTTAGGATCCTTCAGCGTCACTTTCTCCGGGGCAGGCAGCTTCGCCGCCGCTTCCGCCAGTTCGCCGTAGCTCGCCTTCTTGTCACCGGCGATCACCATCCCCTTTTCGGTCCGGCATTCTTCCGGCTTCACGGCGAACTTAGCCGCCGCCGCCTTCACCAGGAGCTCCCGCGCCATCGCTCCCACCTGCCGGTAGCGATCGAATTCCGAATGCGTGGTGGTGGATCCGCCGGTGATCTGGAAGCCGAAGGCGGTGTGATTGTAGGCCGGAGCCACGCCGCTGTGCTCCGCGCTCACCTTCGACCAATCGGCATCCAGTTCCTCCGCGATCAGCATCGGCAGCGTGGTCCAGATCCCCTGGCCCATTTCGGCGTGGGCCAAGATCACTCGCACCGAATCATCCGGCCCGATCCGCAGGAAAGCATTCGGTGCCGGGAGCTTCGAGTCCGGCGCTCCCTGGGCACCGAGCCGCTTCGCCATCGGCACGGTGAACCCGAGAACCAAGCCTCCACCCAGCAAGCCGCCACGCTTTAGGAATCCGCGCCGGCCCATGCGTTGCTCCGTGCTCACTTGGCACCTCCTTTCGACATCTCGGCGGCCTTGTGGATCGCACAGCGGATTCGTTGGTAGGTTCCGCAGCGGCAGAGGTTCCCGCTCATCGCGGCGTCGATTTCCTCGTCGCTCGGGTCGGGCTTGCCTTTGAGGAGGACTGCTGCCGACATGATCTGGCCGGACTGGCAATAGCCGCACTGCGGCACATCTTCCTGGATCCATGCGACCTGCAGGGGATGCGAGTTGTCGTCGGAAAGTCCCTCGATCGTGGTCACCTGCTTCCCGACCGCGCGGGACACCGGTGTCACACAGGAACGCACGGCCTCGCCGTCCAGATGCACGGTGCAGGCACCGCACTGGGCCATCCCGCAGCCGAATTTTGTCCCGGTCAGATGAAGGAGGTCTCTCAGCACCCATAGCAGCGGCGTGGCGGGATCGGCATCCACGGCGTGCTCTTTGCGATTCACTTGGAGCGTGATCATGGCGAATGGTGGTTGGCGGGGCATGCCGCGACACCGCTTCACGCCCGACCTATCAGAAAGCACCATCCGCGACTCCCGTCTAGGGATTTGCGCTCACCTCCTCCGTTGTTTCGGATGAGTGTGACAATTTCGCCTCACTTCTTCGCGGCCCTGCTCCACAGGCCGCTTGGCAGTAGGGGAGGTGAGCCGGACCACCCGAACGGGTGGTATCCATCGTCAGGAATTCCATTGAATCCGTACAATCGATTGATATAGCGGGCGCAGTCATGCCCGCAAAACCCAGTCGCGGGAGCGTGTGGACCTCCCTTGCCTTCGCTGTGCTCGGCTCCCTGCCGTGGACGCAGACCTTCGCACAGGGTGGACTGGATGCGCCCCAAGCCGTCGGTAGCTTTTTCAACGGTGCCTTTCCCGCTACCCCGCCGGGCCAATCGACCGGCTGGCAGACGGAGAATGCTTTCCCGAACCTTACTTTCGTCGATCCGCTCTGGCTGACGGAGATTCCCGGTACCACCCAGCTTCTGCTTGTCGGGAAGAACGGGCAGATCTGGCGCTTCGAGAACAACCCCGCCGTCACCCAAGGACAGGTCACCAAGGTGCTGGAGTGGGTCTCGAATACCCAGTCTTCCGAGGACCAGGGCTTCTACTCGCTGGTTTTCCATCCGCAGTTCGGCCATCTCGGTTCGCCGAACGCGAACTACGTCTACGTCTGCTACAACCACCGTCCGGCGCTCTCCGGTGCGGATTCAAATCATTCTTTCTGGCGCGTCTCCCGTTTCACCTGGCTAGCCGCAAGCGGCACCCTCGATCCTGCCAGCGAATACGTGATGATGAACCAGTATGACCGCTGTCGTTGGCACAATGGTGGCGCGATGTTCTTCGGCGCGGACGGCTTTCTCTACATCAACTGCGGGGACGGCGGCGACAGCGGCGAGGGTGGGGGACTCACCGGGGCCGATGGTGCCCTGAGCCGTACCCAGCGCCTCGACTGGGGACTCTTCAGCGGTGTCTTCCGCATCGACGTCGACAACGACCCCGCCAAATCCCACCCGATCCGTCGCCAGCCGCAGAGCCCGACCAACAAGCCCGCCGGCTGGCCCGCCAGCTTCACGCAGGGATACGGCATTCCGAACGATAATCCATGGCTCGATGCCGGGGGCTCGATCCTCGAAGAATACCACTCCCTCGGCCTACGCAGCCCGCACACCATGCACCATGATGCCGTGACCGGTGATATCTGGATCGGCGATGTGGGTGAAGGTGCGCGCGAAGAGATGACCTTGGCCCCCAAAGGCAGCAACGCCCAGTGGGGTTTCATGGAAGGCGGCATCCCCGGTCCGGGTACCACGCCCACCCCGCTCATCGGAGTTTCCCAAGCTCCGGCGCACGACTATAACCGTAGTACCGGCACCTGCATCATCGGTGGCATGCGCTATCGCGGGGCAAAGTGGAATAGCCTCCTCGGCGGGAAGCTTCTTTTCGGCGATCACGTCCGCGGACGGATCTGGACCGCCACGCTCTCCACCAGTGGCGGCGCTCCGGTCGTGCAGGAGATCGTGGCGGGGCTGCCCACCGGCAACAAGGCGGGCCTGGCGAACTTTTGCACGGATTCCAGCGGTGAGATTTTCCTGCTGAACGTGAATGGCACCAATCAGCCCGGCGGCACCATCCGCAAGCTGGTCTCGGCAGGTGTCTCGCAGGAGCCGCCTCAATGGCTATCGCAGACGGGCGTCTTTACCGACCTAGCCACGCTTGCCACGGCACCGGGAGTGATCCCTTACAATGTGGCGAATGCGCTCTGGTCGGATGCCGCCGCCAAGCAGCGCTGGATCATTCTGCCGAACGACGGCATCCACGATAGCGCCGCGGAGAAGATCACATTCAGCGAGGAGGCCAATTGGGTCTTCCCGGCGGGGACGGTCTTCGTGAAGCACTTCGAGCTTCCCGTGGATGAGCGGAATCCGTCCCTTGTCCGCCGCCTCGAGACCCGCTTCATCGTGGGCACTACCGGTGGTGGGAAGTACGGCTTCACCTACAAGTGGAATGAAGCAGGCACCGATGCCGAACTCCTTTCAAGCGGGGATGCAGATGACTTCGAGGTCACCCTTCAGGATGGCAGCACCGAGACCCGCCACTGGGACTTCCCCTCGCGGGCGGATTGCCTGCTTTGCCACAATGATGCCTCCGGGCAGGCCCTTGGCGTCCGTACGTCTTCGCTGAACAAGCCCTTCCACTACCCCTCCACCGGCCGCACGGCCAACCAGCTCGCGACCTTCAATGCCCTTGGCATGCTGGATGTCTCGCTGACTGCCGCGCAGATCGAGGACTACATCGAGTCCCGCCCGCTTTACGATGAAACCGCTCCGGTCGAGCATCGGGTCCGATCCTACCTCGACTCGAACTGCTCGCACTGCCACCGGCCCGGCGGCACCGTGGATTACTTTGATGCGCGCCTCGGGACTCCTCTCAACCTGCAAGGCATCGTGAACGGCGTGATCCAAGGTCACTTCAGCCTCGGGCCTGATGGTCGCTACTTGAAGCCCGGCATACCGAGTCTCTCCGCACTCCATGTCCGCATGGATAACGTCGGAAACGGTGCCGCGATGCCGCCTCTCGCCAAGAACCTCATCGATGAGGAAGCCGTCGATCTGATCGAGGGATACATCACCGGTCTCACGGAGGCGGAGTTCCAGACCTCGCCCTCGCCGCAGGCCCGTTATGTCCGCCTCACCGCCACCTCGGAAGTCGGCGGTGGACCGTGGACGAGCGTCGGGGAGTTCTCGATCCTCGATGGCAATGGTGCTTCCATTCCTGTCTCGGAGCTCTCGGTGTTCGATTTCGATAGCGAGGAGCTTGGTGACGAGTTCACTCCCGCGGTGCGCGCCATCGATGGCAACATCACGACTTTCTGGCACACCGGCTACGGCACCGGCGGCATCGATCCGCTGCCGCACCACATCACCATCGATATCGGCTCCCTCCGCAGTGTCGGAGGCTTCGTCTATACCCCGCGCCAAGGCAACCAGAACGGCCGCATCGCGAACTACCAGGTCCACTACAGCACGGATGCCAGCAACTGGACCTTGATGACTTCCGGAACCTGGCCAAATGGCACCGCGGTCCAGCGCTACGACGGCTTGGTCGGCTTGCGGAAAGCCCGCTGTGAAATCGCCGGGCCGGTGGACACCGTCTCCGGCCCATTCGAGGTGACCGTGGTCTTCGACATGGACGTCACCGACTTCACGGCGGCCGACCTTCAGGTGAATGGTGGCACCGTGACCGGCCTGCGCGGCAAGGGATATTACTACGTCGCGGCCATCGCTCCCGGGGCCGCGAATGTCTCCGTCTCGGTCCCGGCCGATGCCGCGAATGTCGCCGCACTCGGGAGCCGTGCTTCCGCGTCGCTCTCGATTGGCTTCGTCGATACCGCGCCGCCGCTGCCCGCCTTCACGAATGTTCCAGCTCAGGTTACCGGGCCCTTCCAAGTCGGCCTGAACTTCGGCGAACCGGTCACCGGTCTCGCGCTCTCCGACTTTGTTGTGACTAATGCCACCCTTGATTCAATTGTGCCGGCAGGTGATGCCTACCTGCTCAACCTCACTCCGCTCGTCCCGGGAAGCGTGCTGATCGAGTTGAAAAGCGGGGCGGTGATCGACACCGCGGGTCTTCAAATGGGCGCGGGTCTCTCTGCCTCCTTGGGCTACGTCCAGCAGATCCTCGCCCGCAACGCGGCGGAGACATCCTATATCGGCGGGGGCATGGTGGTGGTGACGGATCCCGCGGCACCTCACGGCCAGTATCTCTGGCTTCCGGACGGGGCATACGCGAACAACTTCAATCTGCCGGTAAAGACCCAGCACCGCGCTGAATACAGTTTCGTCCTGCCTCACGGCGGCCAGTGGATGGTCCGCGGTCTGGTCCGGGCGGCGGACACGTCCAGTGATTCCTTCTGGACGGAGATCGATGGCAATTCGGCCACAGGCACCGTGCATCTCTGGGACATCACTCCGGTCGGCACCAGCTACGTCTGGGACTACATGAACAACCGCAATGTGGCAGATCCCGTGGTCCTGAACCTTGCCGCGGGTAGCCACACTCTTACCATCTTCGGGCGGGATGATGGCACCCGGATCGATCGCTTGGAGTTCGAAAGCATCCGCCCGCTTGCCAACCTCAGCGGTCCCCCCGGCGTCGTGAATGGCAGCTTCCCCGCTACCCTCGTGTTCTCGGAGAGCGTCACCGGGCTTGCGGCGGCAGACTTCTCGATCACTGGCGGTGCGATCACCTCGCTCGCTGGTTCGGGCGCCTCCTACACGCTGACGATCCTGCCTTCCGGAGCGGCCGTCACGCTTTCGCTTCCGGAGAATACCGCGCTGGATTCGGGCGGTGCAGGGAACTTCCCTTCCAACCCGCTGACGGTGACTCATCGCACGCCCTACGAGCAATGGGCCTTCGACCATGGAGTGGATGGCGGAGCTTCGTCCCAGCTTTCGGATGAAGATGGCGATGGCATCGCAAAGCTCTTGGAGTATGCCTTCAATCTCGATCCCTCCGATCCGGATCATTCGGTCTACAACGCCGGCGAGGTTCCCGGCTCCGGCTTGCCCCGCATGATTGTAAGCCCGGGTGATCCCTCCGGCCAGCTGCTCTCCCTGCAGTTCCTGCGCCGGAAGGCCTCCGCACTGACCTACACCGCGCAGTTCGGAGCGAATCTCCATGACTTCGCCCCGGCGCTCGCACCCCCGCTGGTGGAGAGCATCGATACCGTCTGGGAACGAGTCACCATCGCCGATCCCGGAGGTTCCGGTCCGGCCCGGCGCTATGGCCGGGTGGTAGTTACCCTTACACCGCCTTGACCGCGGAGCGGTTGAGGGACATGGTGCGCGCGCATGTCCGCCAAGAAATCGGTCCTCTTCATCTGCACGGGAAACACCTGTCGCAGCCCGATGGCCGAGGGCCTCTTTCGGAAGGCGGTCGAAGAGCGGGGTGATTTCGAGGTGCTGTCTGCCGGGGTCGCGGCTTATCCCGGGGACTCGGCCAATCCGGAGACGAGCAAACTCCTCTCCGGACGCGGCATTTCCTTGGCTAGCTTCAGCAGCCAGCCTGTCACTCAGGAACTGGTGGAGAAAGCCACCCACGTCTTTGCCATGACCTCCGGTCACCTTGAGGCGCTGGAGAACTTGTTTCCGGACTACAGCGACAAGTTTTATCTGACCTGCGAGTTCGTCGAGATCCCCGGGCGCGGGGTCGGATCGGACGTTCCGGATCCCATCGGTATGGGCCGCAAGGCTTACGAGGAAACGGCCAAGACCCTCGACCAAGCGATCCCGACCCTGATTGCTTTCATCGACCAGACCTGGCAGGGCTAAAGGCTCACCGGTCCCACAAGGACAAGAGCTTCCAACGATTGTCAGCCTCTCTGGCTGTCCTTGTGTCTTGGAATTTCGGGTTTGGAACGTCCTCCCCCGGAACTTCGTACTTTTCACTTGGAACTTGGGCCCTCGGCCTCCATTTCCGTGCCGCCCAAGCGATCACCATGAGCCAGAAGTCCCTGCGTATTGCCCTCGGCGCCGACCACGGCGGAGTTGACTTGAAGGACCAGCTTGTCGCCCACCTGAAAGGTGCCGGCCACGAGGTCACCGATTTCGGCACCCAAGGCCATGACTCGGTCGACTATGCGGACTACGCGAACCTCGTCGCCCGTGCAGTCGCGGATGGCACTCAGGATTTCGGCATCCTCTGCTGCACCTCTGGCGTGGGCGTCTCGATCGCCGCGAACCGCCACCGTCACGTCCGCGCCGCCAACGTCCGCACCGCGGAAGAAGCCTCGGTGACCCGCCAGCACAATGACGCGAACGTCCTTTGCCTCGGCGCGAAGACTGTCGATTTCGGTACCGCGGTCGCCATGGCGGACGCATTCTTCACCACCTCCTTCGAAGGCGGTCGCCACGAGGGCCGCGTCTGCAAGTCCTCCGGCTCCCGCATCGCCGAGACCGATCCCGATCTCTACGCCGCCATCGTCGCGGAAGAGAAGCGCCAGCGGAACAACATCGAGCTGATCGCTTCCGAGAACTTCGCCTCGCCTGCCGTGATGGAGGCCCAAGGCTCGGTCCTCACGAACAAGTATGCCGAGGGCTACCCCGGCAAGCGCT
This sequence comes from Luteolibacter rhizosphaerae, assembly GCF_025950095.1. Taxonomy (NCBI): domain Bacteria; kingdom Pseudomonadati; phylum Verrucomicrobiota; class Verrucomicrobiia; order Verrucomicrobiales; family Verrucomicrobiaceae; genus Neoluteolibacter; species Neoluteolibacter rhizosphaerae. Next base: position 154,210 of record NZ_JAPDDR010000008.1, read on the forward strand.
GGTACGGTGGCTGCGAGAATGTCGATGTCGTCGAGCAACTCGCGATCGACCGCGCCAAGAAGCTCTTCGGTGCCGAGCACGCGAACGTTCAGCCGCACTCCGGCTCGCAGGCGAATACCGCCGTTTACTTCTCCGTGCTCAAGCCCGGGGACAAGATCCTGACCATGGACTTGTCCCACGGCGGCCACCTGACGCACGGCCACAAGGCGAACTTCTCCGGCAAGTTCTACGATGTGGTTCACTACGGTGTCAGCCCGGATGACGAGTGCATCGACTACGACAAGCTCGCCGAGATGGCGCGCGAGGTGAGGCCCGCTCTCATCACCTGCGGTGCCAGTGCCTACTCCCGCGTGATCGACTTCGAGCGCATGTCCGAGATTGCCCGTGAGGTTGGTGCCTATCTCTTCGTGGATATGGCGCACATCGCCGGTCTCGTCGCCGCCGGGGTTCATCCGAATCCCGTTCCGCACGCCGATTTCGTCACCTCCACCACTCACAAGTCCCTTCGCGGCCCGCGCGGCGGTATCATCCTCTGCAAGGAGGAGTTTGCGAAGAAGATCGATGCGCAGGTCTTCCCGGGCATCCAAGGCGGCCCGCTCATGCACGTGATCGCCGCGAAGGCGGTGTGCTTCGGTGAGGCTCTCAAGCCGGACTTCAAGGCCTATCAGGAGCAGGTCGTGAAGAACTCCCAGGCCCTCGCCGCCCGCCTCGCCAGCCACGGCTTCCGCATCGTTTCCGGCGGTTCCGATAACCATGTGATGATGGTCGACCTCCGTCCGAAGGGTCTCAACGGAGCCGATGCCTCGCACGCGCTGGACGAAGCCGGCATCACGGTGAACAAGAACTCCATCCCCTTCGACACCGGCACTCCGATGAAGCCGAGCGGTATCCGCATCGGCACCCCGGCGGTCACCACCCGCGGCATGAAGGAGAAGGACGTCGAGCAAGTCGCCGACTTCATCGCCGAGGCTCTCGCTTCGATCGGTGATGAGGCCAAGCTGCACGCGATCCGCGACAAGGTCTTCGCCTTCAATCGCGCTTTCCCGATGCCGCTCTGAGAAGGGCGTTACCGGGTTCCAGCTTTCAGGCGGTGGCGTTCGCGCGTCACCGCCTCCTTCATTTCAGCAGCACCACGTTTCGCGCCCGTCCTCCCTCCGCCACCCGCGTGATGGCGGGGATGTGGAGCTTCTCGAAGCCCGGATAGCTCAGGCCTGTCTGTTGGATCTTCCGCGAGATCTCGTTCAGGCGGATCAGGTCCGCGCGCCCTACCGAGAGCTGTTCGTCGGGATCTTCCCTCAGGAAGGTATTGAAGTGGCTCAGCACCACATGCCTTGGACGGAGGCGCTTCAGGACGTCTTCCGGGTAGTTGAAGCCGCTCACTTTGTTCGCCCCGGGCGCGCAGAGCAGCAGGACATCCAGTGGCTTACCATCCGGGAAGCGCTCGGGAATGGCCTGCAAGTCGCCGATCGCGCCGAGGTAGAAGACCGTGAAGCTTCTACTGCCTTTTGTCAGCTTGACCCAGTAGTTCAGGGCCTCGCCCGTTTTAAAGTCGTCCACCGAATCCGGCGGCTCCGTGAGTTCTTCCGTCACACTTCCATCGAAGGCGGTGTAACCGCACTTCAGGTGCGGTCCGTGGGTCCCCTGATAGGCTCGCATCTCCAAGCGACATCCGGGCGGCAACTTCTGCACCGTGATCGGGCCGCCTTCTTTATCCAGCTTGTGGCAGCGATCGGTGACTTCGGGCTCGCCCCAGCCTGCGATCAGGTTGCGACAGCTCTCGCCACCGTAGAGAGGCACTTTGGCCCGCTGCCATGAATCTTGGGCCAGTGCAGCATGTGCATCCAGAAAGTGATCGAAATGGCAGTGATTGATCAGCACCGCTTGCGGTGGCGCGATCCGTCCAAAGGTCTCGCTCACCCGCTTCGGATCGGACTGGAAATCCGTCAACGCCGGACCATTGGTCACGAAGGGATCGGTGAGCACGCTCAGCTCACCGAGGCGGATCAGGTGGCATCCGGACCCGAACCAGTAGAGCTGCAGGGTATCCTGATAACCCTTCTCCCCGGCAGCGATGGAATGATCCGAGCGACGGATCTCGATCACCGCGCCATCCACGGCGGGCATCCGCGGTCCGCTCATGCAGGTGCTCAAAACGATAGCGGTGAGCAGGGCCCCGCATGCTCCCATCGCCGTCCAGCGGGGAAAGGCATATCTTTTGGGTGCGGGTCGGTCTATGAAGGAGAACATCGGCTCTGACCCGCATCGTGATTCGACCGGTCTTGACCGGACAATCCCGAATTGGAGCCATCTTCAATCGCCCTCGGCAACCTTCTTCAAGAAGGCATCCACCTCCCGCCGGTAGGTCGAGGCGTCGCCCGCTTGGATCTGGAAATGAGTTCCTCCTTTGATCGGGATGAAGCGATAGTTCCCGCTCTTCGCATGGCTGGCGATACGCCGCCCGTGTGCGATGGGGATGATTTCGTCAGCATCTCCGTGCAGGTGCAGCACCGGCACCCCGATCTTCTCCGCCGAGCGCTCGGGAGAGATCTGTCCTGGGTCGAAGCCCGCCTTCTTCCCGGCCTTGTCGATGAAGTAAGGCCCCAGCCCGGTCAGCGGCAGGCTGGTGTGATTCGCCACCTGCTGTCGGGAAATATCCCGCAGGTCCGCGAAGGTGTTCTCGATGATCGCGAAGTCGAAGTCCGGATCGGATCCCAGCGCCTGCAGCGCCACCGCCCCACCATACGAGGTGCCCCACAGGCCAATCTCTAGGCCCGGAAACTCGTTTTCCACCGCCCGTCTCAGCCGGGATAGATCGTCCTTCTCCAGATATCCGTAAGTCGCATTCGCCCCGCTGCTGTCGCCATGAGCGCGCAGGTCCGGCGCGATGGCAAGTAGACCGCTCCTTGAAAGATGTTTCAGCGTGTTCGCTTGGGTCGCCTTCGAGTCAGAGATCCCGTGGAGCACGAAAACCGCCGCCTTCGGGCGTTCCTGCGGTCGCGCTTCCCAGGTCCGGATCTCGGCTCGGTCCGGCATCACGAAGGTCCGCGCCTGCATCCCTTCCGGGACTTGGGCTCCCACGCCTTTCCGACGCGGGTGCAAGATCGCATCGGTCGCGATCAGGGAGACCGCCGCACACGACGCGAGGATCGAGGTGAAGACGGCGATGCTGCCAATCCGCAGCCAGCGCCGCCATCCGCGACGCTTGGGTCGATCGTATCTCGATGACTCAGTGCTCAATCGGCGGAATCATACGCGACTTCCGGGAAACTTCCATCGACTCCTTACGGAGCTTCCAAGGGAGGCAGAACCCCGCCGCTCCCGTCGTCAAAGTAGGTTGGCTCTTCTTCCACCTTCAGCGGGCGGAATTGGCCATGATAGCTGTCCACCTGGAAGCGCAGTTCCATCATGTCACGGTTCGTGTCCGCCACCCGGTCGCGCAGTTCCTGATTCTGCTGGAGCATGTCCTCGAAGAGTCGGAGCAAGCGCTCCTCGGTGCCTGCTCCTCCGCCGGCTGAGGCACGGCTAGCGAGGGCGCCGGCATTCGGCTTCACGGCCGGGGCCGGCTGTTCGCGGCGCGCTTCAGCCAGAAGTGTCTTCGCTTCCTGGGCCAAGCCATCATCCGGCAGCGGCTGGATAGCGGGAGCTTTCGGGAGTGTCGCGGGAGCAGGTGCTTGCGGCATGAGCCGCGCGAAGGCGACCATGTTGCGGACGGAGAGCCAATGGGATCCGGCGGCCCCGGCCATCAGGGCGAGGGCGGTTCCGCAGGCGATCGGAACGAAGCTGGATTTCATCGCTGTTTCTTGTTGGGAGTCGGCGCCACGGGAGTGGCAACGGGAGGTGCGACAGGGGCGGGAAGAGATCCGAGGAGTTGCTCCAGACGGTCGATGGCTTCTCCCATTTTGCGCGAGTCATCGTCGAGGCGCTCCAGGGAGGTGGCGAGCACGGCCGCCGTGGTCGCAGTTTGAGCGTATCGCTTGTCAGGCTCGAAGCCCGGCTCGCTCACGGAAATGACTTGGGCACCATCCGCGTCCGGCACCAGCAAATGGGGGCGGATCGAGAGTTGGATACGCGTCCCGTTGGACAGCGGCACCTCGCGGGTGAAGGCGGGCAGATCCTTCGGATGCTCCAAGCGCCATCCGGTCGGCGGCGCGGCCAAGGGCTTGGCAGGGAAGGGGGCCAGCAATTTGACCGACTTCGCGTCCACGGATCCGCTTCCGCTGCTGCCGGGTTCTACCGAAACGGTCACCCCTTCCGGTTCCGGTGGTGCGGGTGGCGCTTCCTCCGGGGCGGGGGTTTCATCTTCCTGAAGTTCTCCTTTTACCTCGACCGGCTTCTTCTCCTCGTCCGGAACGTGTGACTCCGCCGTCGAGCGGATATCAACCGTTACGGAAGGTCCTTCCTCGTCGGTAATCTCCTCGAGAGCGGAGAGCAGCGGGTCGCGTTCCGAATTTTCCGGAGCGAGATTCTGGGCGTAGGCGGGCGCGGCGAGCACCGCGCAGGCGAGCAGCGGGCGTAAGGCTTTCATCGGTTCTGGATTTCGATCGCTTCGGAGCTGTCCAGCCCCTCGGCCGGGGTCAAAAGGGCATCCCGGATTAGGGATGGGCTATCCGCGCGCAGCGCACCCGCCGGGATGGAGTCACCCACCAGCGTGTTCCACTGTTCCAAGAGCAAGCTTCCTTCCTCTCGCAGGGCGCGGGATTTCTCCTGATAGTCCCCGATTTTCACCAGCAGCGCGCGGGCCCGGGCGACTCCCTCCGGCGTCCAGCGCATGGTGCGGCTCCCATAGAGCACCGGCACCTCCAGAGTGACCTTGCCCAGATCCTCGCCATTCGGCCCGCGGGCATTCAGGACGTGTTGGACCCGGAGATTGGTCTCCTCATAGGCGGCTGCGGAACCGGTGGCCGCAGAGCCGAGGCGCCGTGGATCGGTGGATTGGGGCTTGGAAGCCTTGTCTCCAGGCAAAGCATTGCCGCTCGGCAACAATGGGTCCTGGGGCTTCTGCGCCGGTCCGGGCAGCGGTGGCGGAGCCGGATCCATGGCCATCTCACTGGCGGCTGGAGACACGCTGGCCGCGATGACCGGTTTGGTCAGATACAGGCCGAAAAAAATGGCAGAGAGCGCGGTGCTCGTGACGAGCAGCCAGGGGTAGGCCCGCTGGGTCGCTGCGGCAGGGGTGCGGCGGTTCGGGGCCGGCGTGGTGTGGCTGCTCAGCGGTCCCAGCTCCAGGGTTTGGGGTCCTGTGACCAGCGGCACCGTCTTCGGCGCTACCGGCGTGACCTGTGTGGATGTCGGAAGTGGTCGCATGAGATCAAGGATCGGCTTGCTCGGCCCGGGCATCTGCCGCGGGTTGCTTGTTGGTGGCGGGGGGAGCGAGTCGGGCATGAGTGATGACGGTCTGATCGGAGACTCCGGGGAAAACGGTGAGAGTCAGTGTGTCCTGCGTGAGTCGCAGGTGCTTGTGCACCCCGCCGGTATCGCTGGTGGCCTGCACCCCGGGAACCACCTCAAGCGGGCCTCCGGCGGTAGTCTGGCGACCGATGCCGTCCGAACGATAAATCGTGAAAGTCGACCAGTTGTCGTTCTCTGCCGAGGTCGAGATCCGCACGGTCACACCGTCCGTCTCCACCCGCAGCGGCAGGGGTTTCATCGGGATTTCCAGTACCTTTCCGGTACCCGTGATCTTCACCTGGCGGTGGATCACGTAGTCCCCCATCACGCTGAATTCCGCGCCAAGCGCTGCGCCGGCGAAAGCCAGAGCGGCACTGAGCAGGGCGACGATGGTGGTGCGGCGATACTTCATTCCCCGACGTCCCAGAGCGAATCCGTGTTGCTACCGGAGGGATCGTAGCGTGCGCCTGATGTGCCACCTGCGGTGGCAGTCAGATAAGGGGGGGAAACATTTACCCGGGCATGTAGCACCGTGTTCTCGTTCGAGGTCGAGGTCGGGAAGGCGGCAGGTCCACTTGGCAAATAGGGCAGGAGGAGAGCTTGGGTGAGGCTGGCCACGGTCGCCGTCGGATGGTCCGCCAGATACGCTCTCTGCGCGGAGTAGACCGAACGCAGTGTCTCGGAGCCCGCACGGCCGTTCTTCCATGTCCTCGCGGAGCCGGAGACGCTCATCCCCACTCCCATCAACGCGATCAGGATGCAGATCACGATGGACATCTCGATCAGCGTGAAACCGCCGCACCGCGTGGTGGATGTGGAGGAAGACTTCATGGGACGAAAGAAGTTAAGATGTTCAGGGACTCTTGAAAAGACGGAAATCTAAAGGATTCCGCCTATTTGAATAGTTGGAGAGCTTCCGCGACGTTCCGCCGGAGTTCTTCATTCGCCCATGCCGCTTGGGCCACGCGAACCAGCCCGAAGATGCCGAGACCGGAGGCCGCGGCCCAAATCAGCCACCAAGTCACCGATTTGCCCTGGGGAGCAAGAATAGGCACATACCATGCCTCCCGGTCGACCACGCGGGTGGTAAACATCTGGTTGCCGTTTCGCAGGCTTTCGATGAGCGCTCCCACCGCCTTGTCATTGCGGAGGATAAAGCGGTGGCGGAACTTGCGGCCCGGGCTATCCGGCAGCTCTTCGGCAATCGCTCCGGCAGGGATCGATTCCGGCAGCCGCAGGGTATACACGTGCGTTTCGTAGACGAAGCGTTCGCGCAGGTAGCGGTCGAGTCGGGTAAGTTGCATGGCGACGAGGTAGGGTGAGCGGCTTCAGATTCCGCTGTTCATCATCTTCGGACCCATGAGGAAGATTGGCAGGAAAGTGCCGATGAAGACCGCCGCAATCAGCGCGACCGCAAGCAGCAGCACGATGAAGCCGATCGAGGCGGTGAAGGCGGCCATGTAGTTCTCCGCGTCCTCCTCATACATCTGGGAAAGCATGTCCAACTGGTTGTCCAGCGAGGCGGACTTTTCGCCGATCGAGAGCATGTGCACCACCTGCGAATCCACCGAGGTATACTTCGCGAAGGCGGTCGAGAGCGGCACGCCCGAGTGCTCGTATTTGTCCGCCGCTTCCCGCAGTTCGTTGTAGAAGGGCGTGCCCTTCACGCTGTTCGCGGAGACGCGGATCGATTTTGCCAGGTTGATGCCGTTCGCATGCAGCAGCTTGATCGTCGCGAGGAAAGTCATCTGGCGCAGGCTCATGATCAGGTTGCGCAGCAACCGCCACTTCGACATCGCGATGCCAAGGATCAGGTTGCGCACCTTGTCGGAACGCCAGATCACCGTCGCGACGCCTATGATCGTCAGCACCACGACAGGCCAGATCGCCTGGGTCATGTGCGAGACTTTGAAGGAGATCGCCGTCATGCCGTCCGGCTTCGCACCCACGCCCGAAAGCATATCCTCGACCTGAGGCACGATCTTCACTTGGGAAACGATGAAGGCACAGATCAGCACCGAAATGATCACCGATGGCATCAGCGTCGCCTTGCGGATCGCCTTGTTGAAGTGGAGCTCGCTGGTGAAGCGCGTGGCGAGTGACTTGAAGGCCTCGTTGAGCTGGCCGGCATCGCTACCCGCCTGGATCAAACCCACGACCATGTCGCTGAAACGGCCGGTCCGGCGGAAAGCTTCGTGCACGCTCACGCCGGAGCTGATTTCCTCACGCACCTTGTTGAGCGTGTCGGCCATCGTCTTGTCGTGGAGGCCCTGGGCATAGTATTTCAGCGCGTCCGCCGTGTTGATCTGGGCACGCAGCATCGAGGCCAGACCCCGGAAAAGTCCGATCAGCGTCTTCTTGTTGAACTCCTTGACCTTGTCGGCCTTGAGGAAGCTGAAGGAAGCCTGGGCGGGCTTTCCTCCGGCCCCGGGTTTGGCAGAAGTGGCGGTGGCGGCGGCGCTACTCATCGGTGTATGTCATGTCGATGACCTTGGACACGGCGTCGATATCGGTCTTGCCTTCGCGGAGAAGGCGCAGGCCGCTGCGACGCAAGTTGGGCAGCTTGCCCTCTTCCTGGATCTTCAGTTCCAGATCGTAGGGCGAAATCTCTCCTTTCGAGAGCATGTCCGAGGTCTTCGGGGTGATTGGGATGATTTCGAGGATGGCGGTACGACCGCTGTAGCCGGAATTGCGGCACTCCGAGCAGCCGCCCGGCTTCGCTTGGAAGACGGGGATCGTCGCCCACGAGTCGTCCAGATTGAAGGTCCGGCGGTCGTGGTCGGAGATGCCCTGTTTGGGCTCCTTGCAGTAGGGGCAGAGGATCTTCACCAGACGCTGGGCGCAGGCTGCCTTGAGGGTCTGGGCGATCTTCCATCGCTCGATGCCGAGCTGCTCGAAACGCTCGATGATCTGCGAGGCACGCGGGGTGTGAATCGTCGTCAGAACCTTGTGACCCGTCACCGCCGCTTCGATCGCGAGCTCCGCGGACTCCAGGTCGCGGACCTCACCCATCAGGATGATGTCCGGGTCGGAGCGCATGAAGGATGCGATCATCGGCTTGAACTCCTTCGGGCTCTTCAAGTCGCAATGGGTAATTCCCGGGACTTCGTCTTCCACCGGGTTCTCCAGAGTGAGGATGTTCACGTCCGGCCGGTTCAACTCGCGCAGGATCGCGTTCAGCGTGGTCGATTTGCCCGAACCCGTCGGACCGGACATGACGATGATGCCGGCAGGCACCTTCATCACCTTGCCTAGCTCGAAAAGCGTCTCCTCGTCGAAAGCCAGCGTGCCCTTGCCTAGCGTCACGTTGATGTTGCTCTTGTCGAGCAAACGCATCGTGATGTGGTAGCCGCGGTAAGTACGATGCCGCTCGTAGCGGATGTCGATCGGACGGTGGAAGTAAGAGATCGTGAAGCGTCCCGAGATACCCGGAGCCGTCGCACGGATCTCCGTCGGCAGCTTCATCAGGTTCAGCATGAAGGCATCCAAGCGGTCCTTCAGCTTCATCGGGATCTCAACCTTCTGGCCGATGTCGCCGTCGACACGGTAGGCATAGTAGAAGGATTCCTTCTCCACCTTGAAGTGGATGTCCGAGGCACGCATCTTCACCGCGTCGGCCATCACCGTGGCGACCAGCTGTGCCATCGGTTCGGTGTAGTCGGTCGTCACGTCGAAGTCGCGATGCCCCTCGTCGAGGTCTTCGACGTCGATGGCTTCAAGTTCCGATTTGCTCGGGCCGGAACTGGTCGCCACCGATTCGATCGCGCGTGCGATCTCGGAGGCGAGTGTCACGATTTTGACGATCTCCAGATCCGGGAAGCGCGGCGCCAGATACTCGTCGGGTAGCGGGTTCCAAGGGTTGGAGACGGCGACCACAAGCTTGTCACCCGTCACGCACAGGGGGCTGAAAAGACCGCGGGTCAATACCGTCGGGTCGCAATAAGTGTGAAGGGAGCCGTCGCAGAACTCCGCCACCTTCGGGAAAAAGGGCAGGCCGTTGATCTTCGCCACCGCGCCCATGAAGCAGTAGCGCGTCACGCGGTTCGGCACCTGATCGTGGGTGAGCTCGGAGAACTGGGGATCATGGATCGCCAGTGCCCGCATGATCTGCCCGCTGATCAGCTCGTTGAAGGACATGCTGTCGTAGTCGATCACAGCGCGAAGTGTTTGCGGGTGAGGAATGCCCAGCTCTCGTAGTCCATGCGGACGGAGGTGACGAAAGGCTTGATGCCGAAACGGCGGTCCACGGTGCCTAGGATTTCATCCGCCATGATGCGGGCGGCCACCGGGTTCAGCGCTCCCGTGCCGATCGAATCGGTGTCTTCAGCGTAGAGAACGGGAGCGAGGAGGGCGCGGGCGACCTTGTGAATGTGGTCGAAGGATTCGTAGAATGCGGAGGGAGCAATCAGTTTGCCGGCGAAGGGGATCAGCGGCGGGGAAGGGTGGATCACCGAGGAAACCGCGTGGGTGATCCGGGCCACTTCCGAGCCCACGTGTTCTTCCTCCGCGCCTTGCACGCGGGCCAGCAGTTCCAGCACGTCCTGGGGCTCGTCCTTGGCTACGGATCGCTCGTAGGCGACCCGCGTCCTCGCGATGTCGGTGTCGGTGGCGATTCCCGTGGCTTGGATCGCTTGGATCGTCTGATCCAGGCAGATCCGCAGGAGATCGCCGATGTCACCGGGTTTGCGGACCGGGTGTTCGTGCATGGCTTGTACGGGGGATGACATGGCTCCGTGTCTGGGGGAGACGGTTGGGGGCGGAGACTTTCGCCTCCGCCCTTCTCTCGATTGTTTTACTTCCGTCCGCCCTTGCCGAAGCGCGACTTGCTGGTCGCGGCAGGCTTGGCGGCAGGCTGTTGCTGAAGTTCCGCCGCCGTGGGGTAGTATGGAGCCTGCGTTGGACGCAGGTCGCGCACGCCGCGCTTCAGGTTCGGCTCGTGGGCAGGGCCCGGGTTGCACTCGGGATCCACCCAGTCGTGATCCTGCGTCAGCATGGTCCCGTTGTGCACCTTGCTGGAGACCCTGCGGGTGCCCGAAGTGCTGGCGGGATCATAGGAGGTCGGCGTCACGATGAAGACCAAGCTGGAGTTTTCCTTCACCGTCTCCTTACTCTTGAAGAAGAAGTTGATCACCGGCACGTCACCGAGCAGCGGCACCTTGGTGTTGTTCTTGTTCTCGACCTCGCCGTAGAAGCCGCCGACTACCAGCGAGTGGCCGTCCGGCACGCGGGAAAGGGATTCGATCATCGATTCCGAAACGCGGGGATACACGTTGCCGGACTGACCGGTGATCTGCTCCACGATCTGGGCGGAGCGCGGGCGCAGGCGCATGCGTACCGTACCGTCAGGCAGCAGGGTCGGGGTCACCACCAGCGAGATGCCGATTTCGCGGTGCTTCTCCGGATCCTCGGAGATCGACTTGTCGTCGGTGCCGACCTTGTAGCGCACTTCTTCCGTGACGTTGCTCACACCATTGGACTGGGTCACCGTCGCGGTGATGATCGGAATACGGTCAATGATCGAGATCGTGCCTTGCTCGTTGTCCTCGGTGATCATCGTGGGGTTCGAGATCTGGGTAGCGAAGTTGCCTTCGGCGAGCGCTCTCATCACACCGGTGAGTTGAATGGGGGACAGTACCAAGTTCTGCCCGACGGTGTCATCGGTCATGACGGTGCCTCCACCTCCGCCGGTGCCAAGCGTTTCGACGGCATTGTCGATGCCGAAGACGCTGTTCAAGCTTCGGGTAAGATTGACGGCCGTACCAGTTTCCCCCAGCGAGGAGGACCAGTTAATGCCAACCCGCTCCGCGGCCGTGCTGTTTACACGCAGAATCTTGGTTTCCACCACGATCTGACCTTTCGGACGGTCGATGCCTTCCAAAAGACGCTTCGCCTGCTCGATACGGTGGGCCGTGTCCACGATCACGATCGTACTGGTCTTCGGCTCGAAGTTCACAAGCCCCGTGCCCGGCGTCAGCATCGGCTGGATCAAGGCTTTGATCGGCTCAATGTCGGTGGGGCGGAGGTAGCGGAGTTGATAGTTGTACTCGGCGCTCGGCAGCTGACCCAACTGGGCTTGGCTCAGGGCGTAGATGGTGTTGCCCTTGGTGTAGAGCGTGAGGCCGTACATGAAGGCCAGCTCTTCCATCTGGTTGAGCGGATTGCCGTCATTCAGGTGACCCGTCACCCGGTACTCCGGCGAGATCAGCTTGGCGTTATGGAAATACTGGCGGCCAGCCTGCTTGGCGAGGAACTGGAAGATATCGTTGATCGGCGCGTCCTTGATCAGGTAGCCCTCTTCGGACTCTTGGATCTCCTGGCCTGCGGCGCCCCCGGCATTTGGATCCGCCGGCACGGCGTTCGGATCGGCAGCAGGAGCAGGCGGCGGGGTGACCGGCTCGACCGGATCCGCACCCGGTGGCGGCGGCGGTGGAGCAGCAGGCAGGTTCGGCAGGTCCGCGGCGGGCGCGGGTGCTGGAGGGGCCGGTGCCGGCGGCGGCAGGTCCGGCACGGCGGGTTCATTCGCTTGCGCCAGATCTGCGGGCGGCAAGCCGTCCTGGGCGGAAACGAAGGATACGGGCAAGGCCAGCAGCGTGGCGACGGCGATTGCAGGCTTCATGGTGTGTGCGGGTGTTGTGGGACAGCAGGAGGACGGGTTTTTACCCCTCAGTTGGACGAGAGTGGCGGCGGACCGGGTTGGACGAGCAGGGGTGCATCCTGTCGGGTGGATTGCATGCCGGGAGCCGTGAGCGGCTGGCCGCCCTTGCTCATCCCGGCGGGTAGCATCTCCAGCTTGCGGCTGGCGGTTTCCCCCGTTTCCAGATTGCGGAAGCCGATGGCGGTCGAGGTGACGGACAGCACCTGGACCTTGATCGTCTTACCGTTCGGAAGCTGGACAGGGAACACGCTGCCCTTGCGGAACTCGCGCGTGCTCACCAGGAAGCGCTGCTTCGCGAGATCCACCGTGTTCACCTCGATGGCGGACACGATGTCCACGAAAGGTGTCGGTGGTGTCGGCTTGTAGCTGGGTCGCGCCGAGGAAGAAACGATCTTCGGCTCGGGCGCCTTGAAGTCGGGATCTTGGAAACGGCCGAAGGGATCGGTCTTCCGGTCCTTGATCGAGAACCTGCCGGAGTAGGCGCTGATGTAAGCGGCCAGATTGGTGCCTGCCCCCGCATAGCGCGAAGGAAGCTTCAGCACCGCTTCTGCTTCTGGACTCGTTTCCTCCTTCTTCGGGGGCGCAGGTGCGGCGGCTGGCGCGCCGTTGGTGGGAGCCAGGCCGGTGGTGTCGAATCCTTCTGCGGATTGGGCAGAGGCTGGAATCGCCGCGAAAGACAGCGATACCACCACGAGCGATTGGATCAGGGGTAGCGTCTTCATTTTTCCCAAGAGGTGTAGGTTACAGCGAAGTTCATCGTCGACGAGGACGACACGCTCGGGTCGATCTTGAGTTCCTGCAGTTGCAGTTGCGGCATCAGCGTTTCCAGTTCCAGGAAAGCTCGCTGTACCGAGCGATAGGTACCACGGAAGGCGAGCTTCACTTGGGAGGACTTCTGGGCCGTGACCGTGCCTATGGTTCCCTCGCCGGATAGATACTCCACCGCGGTTTGTTGGAATTCCTTGGAAGGCAGGCGATCGGCGATCTCCTTCAGGCAAGAGGTGATCGAGTTTGCGGTCTCACGCTCAAGTTGTGCGGTCCAGCGTTCGACGTGCTCGCGCTTCTTGCTGATGTCCTTTTCGATGCCCTGCGAGCCGATGCGATTCTGCTCGGAGGATTTGTACAGCGACAGCTTCTGCTGGAAGGAAGCGGTCGCCTTCGACTTCAGGAAGAAGCCCCCGCCCACGATGATCGCGCAGATCGCGGCAGGCACTACAATGCCGAAGATGACGATCGATTGTCGGTAAAACATGGTAAGATGGAATTGTGGCTTGGCCGTGTCAGGGGGCCGCCGAGGCTTTCAGCGCCATCGGATCCGAGGATTCGAAGCGCTGTGTGATGGTGAGATCGAAGGAAAAGGGATAGGTGCTGTCGTCGAGGATGGACGCCTCTTCCAATGGGGCTTGCTTGAAGCCGGAGTTCTCAAGCGTGCGGACATTCACCACCAGCGTACGGTTGCCGATGGTGGTGCGAAAGGCCTCGTTGCCGGTGGCGTCTGCCACTTGGTTGAAGACCGCCGAGATCCCGTCTCGTGTATTCAGCACCGAGAGGCGTTCCAATGCCTCCTCGCGGGCAAGGCCGGTGATTTTCCATTCCTTCACGAAGCCCGCCATGACTTGGCCCGGTGTGTTTTCCGTCCGCACCGAGTGATTGAAGGTTTTGGCGAGGAAACCGCCATTCTCCGGGAAGAGAATGCCCAGAAGTTCCATGGAAGCCCATGCCTTCGAGCGGTCGGCCAACAGGTTGTCCCAGTGATCGATGCGGGTCCGCTCGGCGGATACCATCGCGAGCCGTTGCTTGCCTACCTGCGCGCTCTCGGCATTGAAGGCCCACTCCGGCTGACGGATCATTCCGACCATCCCGACAACAAGCCAACCCAGCGAAAGTAACGCGGCTGCGCCGAAGCCCAGCCTGGCATACCTCGCCATGCGCAGGAGCTTCATCTCCCCACGGTTGGGATATAGTTCGGCCGCCTCGTGCGCCATCGGCAGGAAATCCTGCGTTGCCCACCCCTCCGTGCGGAAATCGCTGAAGGTATGAGCGTTCGCAATCGGCGTTTCCGCAGCCGTGGTCAGTCCGGCAGTTACCAAGGGCTCGGGGAAGCTTACGCTGTTACTCCCCGCTTGATAGCGCGTGCCGCTCCAATCGATCTCGCGGATCGAGGTGGCCGGGAACACGACCTGGACATCCGCTGCCAGTTGCGGATCGGCGCCTTCGCCGATATTGAACAGGAAGATCTCCGGGTCCGCGAGTTCAAGGGCCGCGGCGGTTGTGGAAGTCGCGTGCCGCAAGTTTGTCGGACGGCGCTGGCCCCGGTGTTGAAGGGTGCGCAGCAAGCGCAGGTCGCCGTGCTCGTTGAAGAAGGCGAGCAGCGTGAAGCGCGGATAGGGCAGGATCGCGATGATCGGCCGTGTCACGGCGTCGGTCTTCAGGTCCGGCAGAGCCAGCAGGCAGATCAGCGGTGAGCTCACCGCCCGGGTCACGATCGGGAAATTGTTTTCCTCGCCGATGCGGCGCAGTCCATCGAGGAAAGGAGACCAGCGATGGCTGATGCAGAGGGTCGTGGCGATCGCCTCGCTGCCGGCGGCAGGGTAGGGGATCAAACGCCAGGAATTCTCGGCCTCGCTGACAGAAGCATCGTCGAGAACTCCCTTGGGATCGGTTTCGATCTGGGCACGCAATTCGGAAAGAGCTCCCGGATTGTCCAGCTCGGGCTTCAACTCGGAGGTCGCGAATTCGTCGGCTACATGCAGCACGACGGCGATCGAGGAAGCATTGGAGGCCTTGGCGGTGGCCAGAACTTGGTTCGCGAAAGCGGAAACCAAGGTGAGATCGGTGGCGCAGGCCTCGTCCGGCACTGGTCCGGCGGCCCAAGTGTTCGCGCGGCGGTTGTAGAGCCAGGAATCGATCCGGCTGCCGTCCACGCGGACGTGAAGCTGGAAATCCAGCTCGAGCGCGTTCTGATACCACGCGGTATTAGCCGCACGGCTGGTGCCGCGCAGGATCGCGCCGGCTTGGCGGAACCTCTGGAGAGGATTCAGCCCCGAGGGATGTTGGTAGGCGACCAAGGGTGTAGGTGGGTGAAGGTGGGAACAGCATTGGGGGGAGTTGGGGAGAATTGGGGGAAGGGGTCTCCCGCCCGCCGGAGCGGACGGGAGACAATGGCTGGTTCATTCCACTCGCAACCGCGAGGCCCGGGTGGAATAGGCAGCTTCAGACGATTACCAGTCGGAGTAGGAACCGGTGGCCGGAGCGTAGTCGGTTTCACCGGTGCCGGTGTAGGTCACGCCGAGCCAGAGGGTGCCCACTGGCGGCACGTTGGCACCACCGGCGTAGGCGGTGATTTCAGCCGCCGGCGGGTTAGGCTTGCGGAGGTAACCGCCGACACCGTCATCAAGCGGGCCGTAGATTTCGTTCTCGCCGCAGGCGCCCGTCGTTTCCGGCAGGTTACGCATGTTGGCGTGGCCACGAACCGCCTGCTGGGCATTGCGGATGTTCATGATGTTGGCCGAGCGGTCCGAACCCTTCTTCCAAGCGCGGGCGCCGACGAAGAGGATCGAGATGAGCGAAAGCAGAACGAGGATGACCACGGTCAGTTCGAGGAGGGTCATGCCGCTTGCGCGCTTGGAGGTACGAGTCAGTTTCATGTTTGGTGTGTGTATCTTTGGGTGTGTCTTTGTCTTGTCTTTGGCAGGAGATCGCACGTCTGGGTGTTTACAGGATTTCAGTATCGTCCCGGTTCATTCGTGCGTTCTCGAAAGTGGTTTCGGTGATCAGCCCCTGGCGCATCAGCCTGCGCAGGTTTGCATCCCACTCGATATTTCCGGCCCTGCGTATTACGTCTTCGAGTGATCTGGCACCTCCGTCGTAGTTTGTGATGGCGGAGGCGACAGCGTCGTCGTTGTTCTGCAGGAATTCGTAGGTCAGGACCCGCTTCTGGACCCCGTTGAGGAGGCCTTGCGAGTGGATGAAGATCAAAATCTCGGAAAGGCGGGAAAGCACCGCGGAGTGGTTCTCCTTCGGGTAGAGTTCCAGGATACGACCGATGGTCTTGACCGCACCGGTGGTGTGTAGCGTGGAGAGTACCAAGTGGCCGGTTTGTGCCGCTTCCATGCATGTTTCCATGGCCTCGCGGTCGCGGATTTCCCCCAAGAGGATGACGTGCGGCGCTTTACGCAGCACATCCTTCAGGCCCTGGCGGTAGGAGTGGACGTCCCGGCCGACTTCCTGCTGCGTCACCACGCTGGGGCAGGGGATGCGGCGTCCCGGATACTCCGGGTCATCCATGTCGTCGGGATATTGATATTCGATCGGGTCCTCCACCGTCACGATGTGCTTGCCGTGGTTGCGGCGCAGCCAGTCGATCAAGGCGGCGAGAGTGGTCGATTTGCCGGAGCCGGTTGGACCGGTCACCAGGCAGAGGCCGGCGCGCTTTTGTACCGCTTGGCGGAGCACATAGTTGGTATCGGCGTCGATACCGAGGCTCTCCAGCTCCGGAATGTAGTCATTCAGGATACGGCAGGTCACCCCTAGGCCGGACGAACTCAGGTGAGCTTGAATACGCAGGCGGCCGGAGCGCTCTCCATTCTCGCCCATCGGGATGCCATCGCAAGAGAAGTCGGCCACTTTTCTCTCGGCAAAATCACGGATCGCATTGGCGATCTTGTCTTCCACGCGCTCTTCCACGCTGTCCTTCTCTCCGAAGCCGTGGCTCGCGCTTTCCTTGTTCGAGATCAGTGTCTTCAGGATCTCGTCCATGTGGAACCCGTTCAGCAGTCCCAGGAAGTCGAGTTTCTCCACGCCCTTGTTGGTGTGGATATACACTGGCCGCTCGGTGCGCATCTGAATGTCCGAAACGCGCAGCTCCTTGCAGGTGCGGAAGATGATGCCCAGCAGCGTGGCCCCGTCCATCCCCGGCGCGAATCGCGGCAGCGCGACAGGAGAATTCCTGACGGGCAGCGGCGGCGGTTCATGTACGGCGGTGAACATGCGGGAGGTGAGAGACGGGAAGTTGCTTAGAAGGTGGAGCTGATCTCAGGGCTCTCCTTGGAAAGGCGTTCGATTGTTGCGGCGGAGGCGCTGCGGATCTTGGTGATGAATTCAAGGCGCTCTTGCATCTCGTATTGGCGCGCAGGGGAGAGGCGTCCGTATTCGCCGGATTCGATCCAGCGGTCGGTCAGTTCGTGATGGCGGGCCAGCGAGAAGTCCAAGCGCTTCAACTCGTCGCGCATCTGGTCGAGGCTGTAGTCCTGCTTGTGGAGGAACATCAGTTCCAAGACAGTCGCGGAAGCGGAGGCGGCGGTCAGTGCCGGGCGGGGATCGTGTTCCTCGCGCAGACAGTAGAGGATCGTGTTTTTCGCCAGAGCCAGCACCTTGTCGCTGAGGATCGGGCGCGTGCCCACCTGTGGCTCGCTCAGGAAGAGATGATACGAATTGTAGTTCGCGTAGTTGGAAGGATCCAGCTCGTAAGCCGTGCGGAGACGGTCTTCGATCTGGCGGCGCAGATATTTCTTGTGGGCCTCCGTCGCAGGGCGGGCGTTGGTGCGTTCCGTCACCGCTTCTTCCAGCCGCACGATGAGGCTCGGCGTGGAGTCTTCGCACTCGTCGTGAGACCCGTCGGAATGATCGTGACCGCAGTCACACTTCCGGCCCTTTTTGCCGGTCTCACCGGAAACCTCCACCGCGTGCCAGTCAGATGAAACACCGCCCTGTGCCGCGATCGCGATGACCTGACCATATGGGCTCATCTTCAGGCCCAAGGGATTCGGGAAGTAGTTGAAGTCCCCGCCCCCTGCCAGCTCCTTCGCGCCGTACGACCACAACGCGGCGCCAGCGAGGGCGAGCGTGGATGGGATCGCGAAATTGCGAAGGTTCATGATCTTAGGGAGGGAAAGGGAGGTAGAGATGAAATCTCAGGCAGCGGCACGGGTCCGGAAGACGAGGCGGGAGATCGCCGCGTAGACCAGGAGGATACCGCCGAAGTAGGCGAGGAGCAGAGGGAACTTGTCCCAAGCGATCGCGCCGAGCTTGTAGCGCAGGCGCTCGGTCGGATCCGCAAAGTGGTAATGCGGGGAGGCCGCCCAGATCCACTTCAGCACCGGATTGTCTTCCAAGTTGCCGAGCAGCTTGAGGTAGCCCACGCCGTAAAGGCCGTAGATGGCGAGACCGCCGGAAGTGAGGAAGCCGGTGAGACTGCCGAAGCGGGATGCCACGGCGCTCGCAAGAGCCACCAGCGGTGCCATCACGATCAGGAACAGCATCGCGTATTGGAAATTGGTGGCGATCCACATGCTCCGCTCGTCCGGGGCTGCCGGGCTGGCCGCCAGCATGCAGACCGCAGCGGAGAGCAGGGGTAGCGGGGCAAGGAAGGTGAAGACCGAGAGCCACATCTCGAAGAGCTGGCGGCTGGCCGAAATGCCTGTCGTCAGGAAGTACTCGCCGAGTCCGGAGCGTGCGTTGGATTCGCCCTGTTTCGCCGCCGTGAAGAAACCCCAGAAAATCGCCGAGAGCAGCGCCATGGCCCAGGTCGCTTGGGCGATCGCCGGCTTCTTCAGCACTTCGTTCTCCGTGCCGCTCGAAATCTGCGTGAGCAGGAAGGGCATCACACCGACGGCGAAGACACAGATGATCCAGGAATTCCTCCGGAACAGCGTGGTGGTGGTGAGACGGTAGAGTCGCATGGCTTCAGTTGAGCTGTTGCTTCAGGTGACTCCAGGTCTGCTCCGATCCCGTCGTGTGACGGATCCCTTCGCCTTGGATCACGATCGCGCTGGGCATTCCCATCGAATCGTAGTCCGGGTGGCAGCTCACCAGGCGCAAGACTCCGTCGGAGCTGGTGCGCCAGATGTTCTCGAAAATTTCGCGTGCATACGCGTCCAGCCCGCTGAAGGGCTCGTCCAGCAGCAGGATGTTCCCGCGCTTCGGATCGATCGAATATTCCGCCACGATCAGGTGCGTCTTGCGGCGGTTGCCGGTAGAGAGTTTCCCGTAGGGCTTGCGCACGTCCAATTCCATCGAGGTCGCCAGCTCGATCGCGGCCTTCCGCTTGTCCGCCGGTAGCATCGCGTTGAAAATCCCCGTGACCGTGATCTCCGGGTCGAAGCGCAGGTCTTCGGCCAGGAACTGAATCTTGCCCGTCGCTTCAAAAGCTCCGCCCATCGGCTTAAGGGTTTTCGAAACTGTCCGGAGCAGGGTGGTCTTGCCGCGACCATTGCGGGCGATCAGAAAATGCGTTCCGCCGCCCAGCACGATCTCTTCTGCCGCCGAGGCCAGAGGCTTCCCGTAGCCGATCGTCAGACCGGCCTGAAGCTTTAGCTGTGGAGGCTCAAAATTCATGCTCTTTGCAATCCAATGCTGCGATTTTCTACCCGGCGCAGGGCAGATATTCAAGTTTAATTAAATATCTGGCGTGCCGATGGGTCTAGGCTTTAGGAATTTTTTGTGAATGAAGCAATAAATTTTTGAACATTTTCCAAAGTTCTTGGTCATCAAGCCTTGGGGGTGGCCCTTTCCGACCGAAAATGACCCGATCTAGCAGACTTTTTGCTGCATGACACGGAATCGCGGTATTCCTGATGAGGTTATTGAAGAGTTGGCACGCTGAAATTTCAGCAGGAAGGGTGCCTCAGCGTGGGTTGCACGATTCAACTTTTTTCCGCGTGACGGTGGGGGGTGCGCTGTTACAACCCGCGCACCGAGCGAACGCATGGGATCAACAAAGCTGACTTACCAGCAGGCCGGGGTGGACACGCGCAGAGCGGCCGCCTTGGTGGGTGACATCAAGAGCCACGTGGCCCGCACGCAGCAGAACCGTAAGCTCCTCGGAGCATTCGGTCTCTTCGCTGCCTGCTACGATCTGAGTTCCTACAAGGAACCGGTGATCGTCACCGGCTGCGATGGCGTAGGCACCAAGCTGGAGCTGCTCCTTGAGCACGATCTGCTTGAGACCGCTGGCAAGGACCTCGTCGCGATGAGCGTGAACGACATCCTCACTACCGGTGGCGATCCGCTGCTCTTCCTCGATTACATCGGCATTGCCGCCCTTAATGAGGAGAAAATCACCCGCCTGATCGCAGGCATGGCCGATTATCTGGCCTCCTGCGATTGCATCCTCGCCGGCGGGGAAACCGCCGAAATGCCCGGAATCGTCCCTGCGGACGTGATCGAGCTCTCCGGTTTCTGCATCGGTTGCGCTGAAAAGCCGGACCTCGTCGATCCCTCCGCCCTCAAGGTCGGGGACGTTTTGGTCGGCTACAAGTCGGACAGCATCCACGCGAATGGCTGGAGCCTCGTCCGCCGCGTCCTGCGTGAGCATCCCGGCTGCGTGAGCGAGGAAGAACTTCTCGGTTTCTTGGAGCCGACCCGCCTCTATCACGACGTCGTCCGCGACATTCGCGCCGCCGGCGTGAAGCCCAAGGCCTACTCCCACATCACCGGTGGTGGCCTGCCGGAGAATCTCGAACGTCTCTTCCGCGGCTTCGGTGCGGATCTGGAAATCCCCGCATGGGAGCTTCCCGGCATCTCGAAGCTCCTCGAACACGTCGATTCGGAGGACCGCTTCCATACTTTCAACATGGGCATTGGCTGGGTTGCGATCGTCGCCGCGGAAGATGCGGAGAAGATCCTTTCCGCCGGCCCCGGCGGCACGATTCTGGGTACCTTGGTTGACACCGAGGGCGTTCGGGTGAAAGTCCGCGGCGAGTGAGCCCTAGCACCACCCGATGAGCGACTTCCTGAAGCACGAATGCGGAATCGCTGCGGTGCGGCTCCGCAAACCGCTGGCGTATTACTACGACCGTTACGGCACCGCGCTGTGGGGCTTCCAGAAGCTCTTCCTCCTGATGGAGAAGCAGCACAACCGCGGCCAAGACGGCGTCGGCATCGGCTGCGCCAAGCTGAACATGCCGCTCGGCCAGCCCTACATTTTCCGCCGCCGCGATAGCGAGCGGGATGGTCTGGCCAACATCTTCCGCAAGGAGATGAAGTCCTACCACAAGATGGCGCGGAAGGGCATCCTGGATACCTCCAAGCCGGACAGCGTGAAGGCGCACTACGATTTCGGCGGAGAGGTCCTCGTCGGTCACCTTCGCTACGGCACCTCCGGCGAGTTCGACGAAGGCTCCTGCCATCCCTACCTGCGCCGCAGTAACTGGCCCACCCGCACGCTCATGGTCATGGGCAATTTCAACATGACCAATGCCGCGGAGCTGAACCAAGTGCTCGTCGAGCGCGGCCAGCACCCGGTCTTCGGCACGGATACGCAGACGGTGCTCGAGGAAATCGGCTTCCATCTCGATGAGGCCCACACCGACCTCTACCGCAAGCTGCGGGACGAAGGCGTGGATGGCCGCGACATGCCGGACCGCATCTCCTCGCAGCTCGATCTCGCCCGTATCGTCGGCGAATCCGCCCAGCCATGGGACGGCGGCTACTCGATCTGTGGCGTCGTCGGAAACGGCGACATGTTCGTGATGCGCGATCCGCGCGGCATCCGTCCCTGCCACATGCTGGTCACGGATGAAGTGATTGCTTTCGCCTCCGAGCGCGTGCCGCTCATGACGGTGTTCGAAGCGGATGCCTCCCAGGTGAAAGCCGTCGATCCCGGCAGCATCATCACCATCAAGTCGGACGGCACTTTCACCGATCAGCCCTTCTCTCCGCCGCAGAAATACACGCCCTGCTCCTTCGAGAAGATCTACTTCTCCCGCGGCAACGACCCGCTGATCTACCGCGAGCGCAAGGCCATGGGGGCTTCGCTCGTCCCGCAGATCATGGAGGCCATTGGCGGTTCCTTCGACAAGGCCGTCTTCTCCTTCATCCCGAACACCGCGGAAACCGCCTACTACGGCCTCATGGACGGCCTGCGTCTCTTCCGTCGTCAGGAGGTGCGCTCCGCCATCCTCGAAGCGCAGTCCAAGGGCGAGCTCACGCCGGAAGCGCTCGACGACTTGATCCTCCGCAATTGGCCGCGTGGCGAAAAGATCGCCCACAAGGACATCAAGATGCGGACCTTCATCGCACAGGAGAAGGGTCGCGATCAACTCGTCTCCCACGTCTACGACATCACCTACGGCGTCGTCCGTCCGGAGGACGCGCTCGTGGCCTTGGATGACTCGATTGTCCGCGGCACCACCCTCAAGAAGTCGATCCTCAAGATCCTAGCACGCACCTCGCCGCGGAAGATTGTCGTCTGCTCCACCGCCCCGCAGATCCGCTATCCGGACTGCTACGGCATCGACATGTCGGAGCTCGGCAAGTTCATCGCCTTCCAAGCCGCCGTGGCTCTCCATCGCCGCGCCGGTCGCCAAGCTCTGCTCGACCAGATCTACGAGGAATGTCGCGATGAACTGCGGAAGCCGCACGGCCAGATGGTCAACCGGGTGAAGCGTGTCTACGAAGCCTTCACGCCGGAAGAAATCTCCGCAGAGATCAGCCGCATGGTTTCGCCGGAGGATATCGATTGGGATGGCGAGGTGCAGGTCATCTTCCAAACCATCGAGGACCTCCACGCCTCGATCAAGGGCCCCTGCGGCGACTGGTATTTCACCGGCGACTATCCCACCGCGGGAGGCTATTCGATGGTCAATGCCGCCTATGTCCGTTGGTACGACGGAGTTGGCGGCCGCAGCTACGGCCTGCAACTCTGATCCCTTCGACGCGGCGCAACCGCCCTTTGGCATCTTTGTTCCTGCTCTTTCGGAGTCGTCGGGGAGCCGTGCCCGCAACAACGGCTCTCAAAGCGCGCCGCGATTCCTCTTGAGGAAGAAATTTTCGTGGATATTTCGCATTTCTAAATCACTGAAAACTAAGGGATCAGGCTCTCCCAATCATCGCCTTTCAAAAAATTTCCATAAAATTTGGAAATCCACCTGAGTCGATTGCGATTGGTCCAGTAATGACGAGCTTCCTCTCCAACGCAAACCTGACCGGCACGGACGTTCCGGGGGGTGCGCTCCGGGCTGAAAGGTTGCACGCTGGGTTGAATCTCGTCTTGGCACCGCTTGGGAGCGAAAGCTCCCCGGTGCCGACCATTTTCCAAATGCTGGCCCTGATGGGGGGAACGGTTGCCACACGCGAAGGTCGTGAAGCGAAAGAAGGCCGGGGGGCCTCCTTCGTGGATAGCCCGAGCAGGCACTGTCTGTCATGGACCAGTCGAACGGGATCGGCCCACCAACGGCCGGGGGGCCTGTCAGGTGGACCGATCCCGATGATTTCCTGGTTGTCGGCTAATTAGTATTCAGGTGCTGCCAGGGTCCGGGGGGACCCTGGCGCGCTGAGGCCACACTGGAGAAAGTTCTCACACGCACACACACCTGCTCATGATGGGCCGGGACCGTTTAATCCGGGGGGATTAGCAGCGGTCCCGGCCCGCTTGCGTCTGCACCACCGCTTTTTCCAAAGTCTCGACATCGGAACCTCGGCAGGAGATTGGTTTCACGCGATTCTCCTCCCCCTTCGCACGATGGATCTCCTCCTCCGCATCAAATGGCGTCCCGGCATCGGGGATGATAGCGCCTTGGGGTGGTTCACGGTCCTTGCCTACGCCGTCGCCGCCTGCCTCGCCCTTCTGGTGTGGAAGAAGGCCGCCATCGGCAGGAAGATCTGGTTCTGGGTGGGCCTGCTCATGGCGCTCCTTTGCCTGAACAAGCAGCTCGATCTCCAGTCCCTCTTCACCGATCTCGGTCGGGAGGTCGCGAATGCCGGCGGCTGGTACGGCCAACGCCGCGGGGTGCAGAAGTGGTTCGTGATCGGCGTGATCCTCGGAGCTGCTGTCTTCGGGGCTTGGTTCGCCTGGCGCTTCCGGAATTTCCTCGTGCATCACAAGCTGCTCTCCCTCGGCCTGCTCTTCCTGCTCACCTTCATCGTCGTCCGAGCCATCTCCTTCCATCACGTCGATGTTTTCCTGAAGACGGAGTTCGCCGGGATCCGCATAAACGGCATCTTGGAGCTCGGCGGCATCTTCCTGATCGCCGCGGCCGCCATCCGTGAGCGGCTTTCGCAGATGAAATCCGCGCCGTCCTTGCGGCGATGAGGACACAGGTTTCCGCCTCCGCATGAAAGGCCATGCCGCGTCTCATCCGTTGAGCGCGATGCCACCTTTCCCATGACCCGCCTTCTCCTGCTGCTCGCCACCCTCAGCGCCTCCGCCCAAGAAAAGGACTGGGGCACCTACCTCGGCGACAAGGCTTCGAGCCACTACTCGCAGCTCCAGCAGATCACGCCTGCGAACGTGGCCACCCTCGAACCGGCCTGGACCTATCATTCCGGCGGGGCCGATCCCCAGAATCGCTCCCAGATCCAGTGCAACCCGCTGGTCAAGGATGGCATCCTCTACGGCACCTCGCCGGACTTCCGGCTCTTCGCCATTCACGCCGCCACTGGCGAAAAGAAGTGGAACTTCGATCCCGCTGCGGAAGGCATGCCGAAGGGCGGCGTGAACCGCGGTATCGTCTACTGGTGCGGGGCAGGGGAGCCGCGCATTCTTTACGCGAATGATCGCTTCCTCCACGCCATCGATGCGAAGACCGGCAAGCGCGTCACTTCCTTCGGCAAGGGCGGCAGCATCGACCTGCGCGAGAACCTCGGCGCCCACTCGGGAGACCTCTACCTCTCCGCGAATACCCCCGGCGTGATCTTCCGTGACCTCCTCATCATAGGCATGCGTCTCGGGGAGGGCCCGGCACCCGCCGCTCCCGGCCCGATCCGCGCCTTCAATCTCCACACCGGCGAGCTCGTCTGGCGCTTCAATACCATCCCGCTGCCCGGCGAGCCCGGGCACGAGACTTGGCCGCCGAATGCTTACAAGACCATCGGCGGCGCGAATGTCTGGACCGGCTTCGCCCTCGATGAAGCCCGCGGCCTCGTCTTCTGCCCCACCGGTTCCGCCGCCTTCGATTTCTGGGGCGGCGACCGCATCGGCAAGAACCTCTTCGCGAATTGCCTGATCGCGATCGATGCCGCCACCGGCAAGTACCGCTGGCACTTCCAGTTCGTGCATCACGATCTATGGGACCGCGATCTGCCCGCGCCACCGAATCTTCTCACCGTCACCCACGCCGGCCGCCGTATCGATGCCGTCGCACAGGTCACGAAGTCCGGCCACGTCTTCCTCTTCGAGCGCGACACCTGGACCCCGCTCTTTCCCATCGAGGAGAAGCCCGTGCCACCCTCCGATCTGCAGGGAGAGTCCGCATGGCCCACCCAGCCTTTCCCGCAAAGGCCTGCACCCTTTGCCCGTCAGATCTTCAATGAATCCGAGGCCACCGACCTTGCTCCCGATTCCCGCAAAACTGTCCTCGCTCAACTCGCGAAGGTCCGTTCCCATGTCCCCTTCGCGCCGCCCAGCCAGCAGGGCACCGTGATCTTCCCGGGCTTCGATGGCGGGGCGGAGTGGGGTGGCGCCGCCGCGGATCCGGATGGCATCCTCTACGTGAACGCGAACGAGATGCCGTGGATCCTCACCATGGTGCCCGCCAAGTCCGGCGAAGGCTCGCCCGCCACCGGCGAAGCGATCTTCGCCCAGATCTGCGCCGCCTGTCATGGGGCCGACCGCAAGGGGAATGCTGCCCAGAATGTCCCGGATCTCACCACCCTTGCCACCCGGCTGAAGAAGCCCGATGTCGAGACTCTGCTCAAAACCGGCAAGGGTGTGATGCCCTCCTTCGCCTTTCTAACAGATAGCCAGCGCTCCAAGCTCGTCGACTTCCTCTACGGGGAATTGCCTGCCAACGATCCCGGCCGGAAAGAGGAGCCCGGTGGTCACGCCCTCGGCTCCATGCCCTACTCGACCACCGGCTACAACCGCTGGCTCGATCCCCAAGGTTACCCCGCCGTGAAGCCGCCCTGGGGCACCCTCCATGCCATCGACCTGAATGACGGCAGCTACAAATGGAGCGTCCCCCTCGGCGAATATCCCGAGCTCAGCGCGAAGGGTATCCCGAAGACCGGCACCGAGAACTACGGCGGTCCGGTCGTCACCGCCGGCGGCCTCGTCTTTATCGCTGCCAGCCGGGACGAGCACATCCGCGCTTTCGACCGCAAGACCGGTGCCGAACTCTGGAAGGCCAAGCTCCCCGCCGGCGGCTACGCCACCCCCGCCACCTACGAGGTGAATGGCCGGCAGTTCCTCGTCATCGCCTGCGGTGGCGGAAAGATGGGCACCAAGAGCGGCGATGCCTACGTCGCCTTCGCACTCCCCCACTAATACTCTCCCGCCTCGCAGGGTACGTAGTCCCGCCTTCAGGCGGTGGGGGTGCGTGATTCTTCAGCCTATCGTCCCCTTGAAGCCCATGGATCGATCTCCGAGCCCGACACTCTCCCGCGTTGCGAACCCTCAATCCCCCCGCCATGCTCCCGCCATGCGGTGGATGCTCCTGCTCACGATTCCGACTCTCGCGCTGGCTCAGGAAAAGAAAGTCGTGCCACCGGATCCGGATGAGGCCGCTTACCCCGCCATCGAGCGCTTCGTGAAAGTGCTGGAGCAAGTCCGCCAGCGGCACCCGGATGCGGACAAGGTCGCCTACGACCGCCTCGTGAACCATGCCCTCGAAGGCATGCTCTCCAGCCTCGATCCTTTCTCCAGTTTCATCCATCCGGAGATGGCCCGCGCCCTTGAAGCGGACCCGAAGCTCGATCCCTACATTCCCTCGCTCGGCCTCACCCTCGGCCTGCGGGATGACGGCGTCTTCGTCGCGAACGTGGCACCCGCATCGCCCGCTTCCCGTGCCGGCCTCCTTGCCGGATCTTCGATCCTGGAAGTCGATGGTGCCGCGCCGCCGCCGCTGTCGCCCCTGCTTTCCACGCTGAAGAAGGTCCCGGGCATGAAGACCACGCTCAAGCTGAAGTCTTTGACCGAGCCCCAGCCCATCACCGTGGATCTCGTCCACGTCGCCGTCGAAGAGCGCGCCGTTACCGATGCCCGCCTCCTGGATGACCAGAGCACCGGTTACATCCGCCTCACGTCCTTCATGGGCACCTGCGCCCGCGAGATCGAAGCCGCCCTCGATGAACTCGAGGACAAGGGCATGAAGACCCTCATCCTCGACCTCCGCGGCAACCCCGGCGGTGACCTTCACCAGACCGTCCAGATCCTTGGCTACTTCCTCCCGCCGAATACGGCCGTCGTCACCACTCAGGGCCGGGGTGGGGAGGCGCAAGGAGACCCGCTCAAAACGCCCGATCGCCAGCGTCGCAAACGCGAATATCCGATCCGGGTGCTCATCGACCACATGTCTGCCTCCGCTTCCGAACTCACGGCCGGTGCCCTGCAGGATCTCAAGCGTGCCACCATCGTTGGCGAGACCAGCTATGGAAAAGGCTCGGTGCAGAACATCGTCCCCATGGGTGGCGGCACCGCCTTGCGGATCACCATCGCCACCTATCACACGCCCTCCGGTAATACCCCGCACCGCAAGGGCATCACCCCCGACATCAAGGTGGAGATGAGCGATGCCGACCGCACCAAGCTCCAGCTTTCCTATCGCAAGGACTCCCTTACTCCCGAGGAGGCCAAGCAGCTCGAAGGCTGGGAAGACCCCGGCCTGAAAGCGGCCAAGGAAGCGAAGTAATCAACCCACTCGCACGATGAGATCCATCGTCTCGGCAATCCTCATCCTCTCCGCCAGCTTGGCCTGCTCGGAAGAAGAGGCAGCAACCAAGATCACCGTCCACCTCTGCGGCGAGGCGAGAAAGCCGGGCAAGCATGAGATCCCGCCCGCCTGTAGCTACGAGGAGCTGGAAAAGGCCACGGGCGGGTGGACCGAGTGGGGCTCGGGCAAACGCTTCTTTTTTCTCCGTTTTCCACGATGGAAGGGCTTTTCATGCAGAATGGTCTGCAACAACGCATACAGGAGGTCCTGCAATCCGGGCAATTGGAGAAGAAGGATGGCCGCTTCGTCTTTCTTCCGGGAGACGTGATCTACATCCCTATGAAAAGCGTCGCAGCCCGATAGTTCGCATCTTCTTCCTTGGCACTTGGAACTTCTTCCTTGGAACTTCCCGCCGTGCTCCTGCTCGCCCTCGAATCTTCCTGCGATGAAACCGCGGTCGCCATCCTCTCCGGCGAGCCCGGGCAGCCTGCACGCATCCTTGCCTCGGAGATCGCCTCGCAGATCGAGCTGCATCGCCAATACGGCGGTGTCGTTCCGGAGGTCGCCTCGCGCAATCACTCGCTGCACCTCAGACCCCTCGTCGAGCAAGCCCTCGCACACGCCGGGGTGAACATGCGTCAGATCGATGCCTTCGCTGCCACCTCCGGTCCCGGCCTCGCCTCTTCGCTCCTCATCGGTGCCACCGCGGCCAAAGCCATGGCTGCTGCCGCGGGCAAGCCCTTCATCGCCGCCAATCACTTGGAGGGCCACCTGCTCTCGCCCTTCGTCGATACCGGCATCGTGCCTCCTCACCTGGGCCTCATCGTTTCCGGTGGCCACACGCTTTTGTTAGATGTCGAAGCTCCGGGGGCTTATCGCAAGCTCGGCAGCACCCGTGATGATGCCGCGGGCGAAGCCTTCGACAAGGTCGCGAAGATGCTCGGCTTGCCTTATCCCGGCGGTCCCGAGATCGAGAGAACGGCGCACGATGGCAGATGCGATGCCTTCTCCTTCCCGCGCTCCATGATGAAGGAGCCCGGCTTCGACTTTTCCTTCTCCGGTCTCAAGACCGCCGTTCTCTACACCCTCTCCGAGCGCAACCCCGAAACCGGCACCCCGCTCCCAGACGATCTCGCCGATCTCTGTGCCTCTTTCCAAGAAGCCGTCATCGAAGTCCTCGTCGTCAAAACCATCCGCGCCGCGAAGCACTCCGGCCGCCGCCTCATCGCCCTCTCCGGCGGCGTCAGCCTGAACAAAACCCTGCGCGCCGCCTTTGAGAAAGCCTGCCATCGCGAGGGCATCACCCTCGCCCTCGCTACCCCCGGCCTCTGCACCGACAATGCTGCCATGATCGGCTTCGCCGGCCTGCTCCGCGCCTTCGCCGGCGAGAGTTCCCCCCTCGATGGCGACATCGATCCGAATCTCACCCTCGCCGCGCGCTGAGACCTTCCCTCCGAGCATCCTTGCCTCGACTGCCATTCCCGTCTTTCCTTGATCGCGATGGCTTACCGCACCGTGATTTTCGATTTCGATGGCACTCTGGCAGACACGCTGGAAGAGAGCCGCCGGATCTACAATCACCTCGCCCCGGACTACGGCCTGCGCGAAGTCGATGCGGAGGAACTCCCGAAGCTCCGCCACTTCTCCCTGCTGGAACTCCTCGGGCATCTCGACATCCCGAAGCGCCGCGTGCCCTCGCTGCTCTCCCGCGGCACCGCCCTCATGCGCGGGAATATCACCCGTCTCCAGCTCATCCCCGGCATCGCGGAGATCCTCCCGGAGATGCGCGATCGCGCGGAGTCCTTCGGCATCCTGACCTCGAACGCCACGGCCAACGTGGACCTCTTCCTCCGCGCCCACGGCCTGCGCGAGCACTTCGACTTCATCTCCTCCACCTCCAAGCTCACCGGAAAATCCAAGCACCTCCGCGCCATCCGCAAGACCTTCTCGGTCCGCGAGGATGAGATGCTCTACGTGGGCGACGAGATCCGCGATATCCGCGCCTCCAAGAAGGCGGGAATCGCGGTTGCCGCGGTGACTTGGGGCTTCAATTCCCCCGAATCCCTTCGGGCGGAGGATCCCGAGCACCTCGTCCACGCCCCGGCCGAGCTCCTCGCACTGGTGCAACCGCGCTGAAATGGAAGGAAATTTCCGGGTTCGACAATCGCGGGCGGCTTGTCAAACCTGCCCGCCATGAATCCCGAGCCCGCCACCCCCGAGCCGCAAGCCCCGGCACCGGAGACCCCCACCACCAAGACCATCGCCGCCGTGCCGCCTTCGGTGCTGGCCCTCGGCTTCATCGCCATCGTCTTGCTCGGCGTGCTCGTCGCCGTGAGCCTGAAGGACAAGTCCGGTAAGGATACCTCCACCGAGGATCCCGCCCTCAAGGAGATGAAGGGCCGTCTTCAGGCGCTCCAAGACAACGTCAACCAAGACCGTGCCAAGCTCGGCCTGTCGCCGCTCTACAATGCCGGCAACACCGAGTCCGCCGAAGCCGTGGCCAAGCGCATCACCGACGATGCCGCCACCCTCGTGGCCCTCTCGAAGGGCGTGAGCGACCTGATCACCACCAAGGACGCCGAGCGCTCGAAGACCGCCAACGAACTCACCGAGGCTCTCAAGCGCCAGACCGCTCTGCTCGAGGAACTCACCAAGACCAAGCGCGAGCGTGACGAAGCCGTCATCGAAGCCTCCACCGCCGGCACCGCCCGCCTCCAGCTCGAAAAGGCCAGCAGCACCATCACCACGCTGACGAAGGAAATCGAAAGCCTGAAAAAAGGCCCGCTCGATCTCCAAGCCCGCCTTGCCACCGTCACCGCCGAGCGCGACGCACTCCTCGCCCGCCTCACCGAGCTCGAAGCCCGCGTCTCGAAGAACTCGCTCTTCGCTGGCACCGAAGCCGAACTCTTCACCGAAGCCGTCGAACTCTTCCGCGAGCTCCGCGGGCTCGAAGGCAAGCCGGATTCCGATATCGCCCAGGCCTACAGCCAGTTCGGTGTAAAACTGGGTGCCAGCGTCTATGGCAAGCTTGAGTTCCCCACCGGCTCGGCCGATCTCGCGCCAGCCGATATCGCAAGGGTGGAAGCCTTCCCGGTCGAAGCCGCCGACAACGCCGTCATCATGGTCGTCGGTTACGCTTCCGAAACCGGCAATGTCGATGCCAACCGCGCCCTCTCCTCCGATCGCGCCACCGCCGTCGCCCGCCTCTTGGATGCCACCAAGAAGCCCGGCCAGCGCGTCCAGGCCTCCTACCTCGGCCAGACCGATCGCTTCGGGTCCCAAGTTCCCGAGCGCAACCAGATCTGCGAGGTCTGGCAGATCGTCCCGAAGGCCGAATAAGCCTGCCGCTTTCCCCGAAACCAAAAGACCCGCCATCCTCTCGGATCGCGGGTCTTCTCTTTGGATCTCCTCAGCCGCGCTCAGAGGCTGCTCACCTTGATCCCGCTGAAGCTCGCCGGATTCTTCTCCGGAGTCGTCGTGTAGCGACGCACGCCGATTGCTCCTTCGCTGAAGCTCGCATCCTCCAGTTCGATCACCGGCGCATCCAGATCGTTCACATACACCCGGATCATCAGTCCTTCCGCCTCGATCCGCAGCGAGTGCTCTTCCCCTGCCTTGATCGCCATCTTGGCGGACTTGAGCTGGGTCCACTTGTTGTCCGCCTTGCCCAGCACCACCTCGCCTTTCTCGCTACTAATCCCGGCGTAGTAGCCGTGGTAGTTGTCCGCGCCGATCGAAGCATCGCTCACCCGGAAGATCAGCCCGGCATCACCCGAGTCATTCAGCTTCACTTTCGCGTCGTAGACGAAGTCCTTGAAGACCGCTTCCGGTGCCACCGCCTTCACTCCATTCAGACCGTAGCTGAATGACATGGCATTCGAGGCCGTGTGCAGCGCGCCATTGCGCACATACCAACCACCGCCATAGAGCAGCCAACCGTCGAGCCGTTCCTCGGCGAACTTGTCCGTGAAGCTCTCCGGCTTCACCGCCGGCGTCCCGATCACCGGGAAGCTCGTCACCCGCAGCATCCCAGCACCATAGGGCACCAGCGTGAGCTTCTCCTCCGGGGCCTCGGAAGCCACCGGCGATACCGGCGGGTCCAACGCCACCAGACCGTTCGATGCCGTCTTCCAGGAAGCCACCTTCTTCGCCTTCGCCTGGATCGTCACCGGCGTCGTTCCCCGCGCGAAGGGATTCGCCGTGTTCGCCACCGCCCGCACCGCAAACGACGAACCGGGGTCCTTCTCATCGATCACCAGCCCGTAGTTCCACTCGGAGTCCGGGAACAACTCGTAGGAATCAAAACCCTTCTTCTCCCAGCGTACCACGTTTTCGTCCGGTTTCTCGCGCTTCGTCATGCTCTCCTTGCGCTCCTTCACCGGCAGCACATAGACCAGCGGCCCGCGCGTTACCGAGATGGAGCCGTTCACCCCTTCGTGGGTCTTCACCTTCATCGGCAGCTTCAGGATCACTTCATCGCCGTCCCTCCAGGTCCGGGTGATCTTCGCGAAGCTACCCGCCTTCGCTTCCGGTCCGGCCTCGCCGTTTACCGTGATCGCCGCCGCATCGCACCAGCCCGGGATCCGCAGCGAGAGCGGGAAGGCCACATCTCCCTCCGCCTTCAGCTTGATCCTCACCGTCTCCGCGAAGGGATAGTAGGTGTCTGCCGTCAGCGTCACCTTCTTCCCATCCGCCACCGGCGCACTCACCACCGTTGGCGCGATCGCCAGCATCGCCAGACCCTTGTCCGGGGTCGCCGCCCACGAGTTCTGCACCAGCTTCGGCCAGCCCATGTGAAAGTTATAGCAGCAGCAGGGGAAGCCCGAGATGGGGGAGGGGGTCGATCCGTTGCCGTAGTCTTGGTTGAAGCCCTTCGGCCCCAGCTTCGCCGCCACGTTGTTAGGGATCGTGTAGTAGACGTGCTGGTGAATGTCTGGCGACAGCGACCCCGGTAGCGCGTTGTAGGCCATCATCTCCAGGCTGTCTCCCGCCTTCGCATCGCCGAGGCTTCGCATGGCGCAGGCATCGCTCAGCATCCGCTCCACCACCGAGCACAGCTCGATGCCTTGCGTGGTGGACGCTCCTGCCAGGAACTCGCTCCCGGAGTTGATCCCCACCGCCAGCCCGTGATCGCGCATCAGGTTCGCCACGCCCGCGGAATACGCCTTCTTGTCCGCCTCGCTGTTCGAGCGCAGCGAGTAGACCGCCGGCATCTTCAGCGCCTGCGGCACGTTCACCCCGTGCTTCGGCTGGAAGTCATCACCATACTCCAGGAACTTGTTGTTCGTGAAAATGTCCGTCCAAGGGTAGGCCTGCTTCGCCAGCTTGTCGGAGAGCGTCAGCAGCGTGGTCTCGCCCGTCTGGCGGTAGAGCCAGAACACCGTCTCGATCTCATCGCCGGCACGAGCCTTCCCCCAGTCCCGCAATGGTCGCGAGTCCAGCGTGGAATTCAGGTGCGCATAGTACTTGCTCAGGAAGGGGATCACCCGTTCGTCGCCAGTGGCCTCCTGATAGTCGCGCAGCAGGTGGTTCACCACCATCCGCGGCCACCAGTCCGGGTTGTTCGCCGGGCCATAGAATCCATCCTCGCGCTGGCTCTTCAGAATGCCATCGATCCATTTCTTCGCCTCGGCTTGCAGCTTCTCGTCGCCTAGGCCCCATGCCAGAGGGATCAGCCCCTTCAAATAGTAGGGCCCCTTCTCCCAATTCTCCCCGTCGCCTCCGCGCCAAGCATTGTTCGCACCGGCCGCTTCTAGCAGTTCCGGCGCATGCCCGGTCAATCCATCGCGCTGCAGCTCCAGTTGCTGCTTCAGCCAGCCCTGCGGTTTCACGCTGCCCAGAGGCAGCGCGCTGAAGGCCTCCGGCTGCAAACCCTCACCCGCCTTCTTGGGCGTGGTATCGGCGAAACAGACGATGCCCAAGAGGGTCAGGGGAACGGAGATCGAGAGCAGGACCGATGTCTTCATGGGTGGGAAAAGGTTACGGGGCGAAGCTGGGTTCCATTCGTCCATCCTTCAAACCTGTTTGTTATGCGGATGCTGTTTTCCGCGGCCAGTTGACTCCCTCGGTTCGAGTGAACCGTTTCCTAAGGTCAGCTCACTGGCCCGGATCCGTAGCATGCCGCCGATATTCCATCTTCCGACCCCACACAAGCGGCACCGCAGCCCTCCATTCCCAACTTCCGCGTTTTCCGTGTCTTCCGCGCTTCCCCCTCTCGATTTACCCTTGCGCCCCGCGTCCGGGGAATCGCTTCATCCCCGCCGTGATCCCGAACGTCCTCGCCGAGCGCTACGCCTCTCCCGCCCTCCAAGCCATCTGGTCCGCGGAGGGCCGCATCGTCCTCGAGCGCGAGTTCTGGATCGCCGTCATGAAGGCCCAGCGCGATCTCGGCTTGGATATCCCGGAGGAAGCCATCGCCGCCTACGAGAAGGCGAAGGACAGTGTGGATCCCGGCTCCATCATGGCCCGCGAGCGCGTCACCCGCCACGACGTGAAGGCCCGCATCGAGGAGTTCAACGACCTTTCCGGCCACGAGCACATCCACAAGGGCCTCACCTCCCGCGATCTCACCGAGAACGTCGAGCAGCTCCAAGTCTACCGCTCCCTCCTCGCCATCCGCGATAAGTCGGTTGCCGTCCTTCACCGCCTCCGCTGCCGCGCCGAGCAATGGGGGGACGTCGTCATCACCGCCCGCACCCACAATGTCGCCGCCCAGCCGACCACCCTCGGCAAGCGCATCGCCATGTTCGGTGAGGAAATGCTCTCCGCCTTCCACGCGCTGGAGGACATCATCGCTCGCTACCCCGTCCGCGGCCTGAAGGGCGCCGTAGGCACTCAGATGGACCAGCTCTCGCTCTTCAATGGCGATGCCTCGCAAGTCGCGGAGCTGGAGAAGCGCGTCGTCGGCCACCTCGGCATGCCCGCTGTATGGACAAATGTCGGCCAAGTCTACCCGCGCTCGCTCGATTTCCGCGTCGTCTCCGCCCTCTCCGATCTCGCCAGCGGACCTTCCTCCTTCTGCCGTACCCTCCGCCTCATGGCCGGTCACGAGACCGCCAGCGAAGGCTTCGCGCCCGGCCAGACCGGCTCCAGCGCCATGCCGCACAAGATGAATTCCCGCTCCTGCGAGCGCGTGAATGGCTTCCACGTCATCCTGAAGGGCTACCTCGCCATGGCCGCCGGCCTCGCCGGTGACCAGTGGAATGAGGGCGATGTCTCCTGCTCCGTCGTCCGCCGCGTCATGCTGCCGGATGCCTTCTTCACCATCGACGGCCTCTTCGAAACCTACCTCACGATCCTCGATCAGATGGACGCCTACCCGGCCGTCATCGCGAAGGAGAACGCCCACTATCTGCCCTTCCTCATGACCACCACCATCATGATGGAAGCGGTGAAGGCCGGCGTTGGCCGCGAGACCGCTCACAAGGCGATCAAGGAACACGCCGTGGCCACCGTGAACGACCTCCGTGCTGGTAAAACGACGGTGAACGACCTCGTCGCCCGCCTCGCGAATGACGAGCGCATCCCGCTCGACCAAGTCGCGCTCACCGCCATCGTCGCGGAAGGCGAGAGAAACGCGGGCGCTGCCCGTGCCCAGATCGAATCCTTCGAGCGCCAGATCCACGCCATCGAGAAGCGCTATCCCGCCGGTGCCGCGTACGCCCCGGGCTCGATTCTCTGAGCGCTCATCCGCTTATCGAAAGAGCAGCGCGATGCCCTGCACCGCGCTGCTTCTGAAATTCGGATTTCAGCTCTTGGCTTACCGGTAGAGCACCGCGTTGAAGCTCATCTGTGCCCGTTCGATCTCCGACCCGAACATTGCCGTCCGAACGTCGATGATCTTGGCGTGAATCGAGGGCGCCATCGCCGTCATCTCCTGCTCAACAGGCGATGACGTCGCAATCACGGAAGCTGTGCAGGACAAGAAGCAGCTCACTGCCATCACCAGCGGCGGCCGGCGGCGTCTCCGGTTGCAGCGGGCTGGCGGGATCGCCAGACTCGCACGCAGCGCGTCGGGATCGGTGCTTTGGAACGGGACGAAAGGAAGCGCGGGGGCGTCCTCGAACGATCTCGTCAGAGTCGTCATGGGGGATTTTGGGGGTAGGGGGTTGCAGCAGGGGAGTGACCCGGGTCCACGGGGGGACGTTTTCCTAGGTCATCGGGAGTATTCGCAAATCCCGACAGTCAGGCATCACGTGATCGCGTAGGTTGGGGGATTCAGCGGGTATTGCCGATCCCCCGTGATCCGGGGGGGAGAATCCGCAGAAAAAGCCGCCGAATTCCCCCCGCCTTGCCCGTTGCACTCCGCACCGGGCAGTGGCAGAGTTTCCTCCGTGATCCCGATCCGTCCCATGATGGCGGCCATCTTGGCTGCGTCCTTCCTTGCCGCACCCCTCCACGCTCAGGAGGGAGAAGGGAAGGCCACCATCCCCGCCGACCTGATCGATGATGCCCACGTGCGCGAGGAGCTTGCAGTCAACGAGTTCACCGCTCCCTCGATCGCCAAGATTTTCGAGTCCCTCGAAGCGCTCGCACCCCTGCCGATTCTCAAGTTCCAGCGTGATCCCAGCGCGAAGATGCCGCTGAATCGCGCCGATCTCGCTGTTGAGCTAGGCTTCCTTATCGCGGATGGCTTCCTCATCGTCCAAGCGGGTGAGCTCGGGAAGGTCGAAGCCATGGCCGCCGATCTCACCCGTTACGGCAAGGCCCTTGGCGCGGGTGAGAAGGTCAACCGTCACGCCGCCAGCCTCTTGGAAAGCGCCCGGAAGCAGGATGTCCCGCAGTTGAAGAAGGAGCTGGCCGCCACTCAGAAGGACGTTGAGCTGGAACTCGTCTCCCTCCGCGATCCCGATCTCGCGCATTTGATTTCCCTCGGTGGCTGGGCACGTGCCCTGCAGGTTTCTTCCAGCGCCGTGGCCACGCAATTCAGCCCGGAGCGGGCGAAGCACGTGATGCGCGAGGACATCGCGGACTACTACTCCGCCATTCTCAGTGGCCTTGAACCCCGCATCTCCGAGCGCCCGAACTTCGTCGCCATGCAGGAGATTCTCTCGAATCTTCGCACCGAGATGATCGTGGATGAGAATCCTGCCACGCAGGAGCGCATGAGCTCCATCCACGCGGAAGCGACAAAGCTTGTCGATCTGGCTCTCCAGCGTCAGCAAGGGCCATGACCTCATGGAACATCGCGGTGCTCGGCTTGGGCATCATCGGCTCCCGCGCATCCAAGAATCTCCAGCAGGCGCAGGCCGTGGGTGATAGCGGAATCGCTTCGGTGACGTGTTGGAACCGTACCCCGAAGAGCCAGCCCGGGGAGCTCCCCACCCTCGAGGAAGCCGTGGCCTCCGCCAACTTGGTTCTCCTTTACCTCAAGGACAGCGTCGCGGTGTGGGAAGTCGCCGCCAAGGTGCTCGCTTGCCCGCTCGAAGGCCGTGTTCTCGTCAATCATTCGACCATCGATCTCGCCACCACCAAGTGGCTTGCCGGGGAATGTGCCGCGCAGGGCATCGTCTTCCTCGATTGCCCCTTCACCGGTAGCCGGGAAGCCGCCGCCGCCGGTGGGCTCGTCTACTACGCCGGTGGCCCCGCCGACTGGATCGATAAGGTCGAGCCGGTCCTGCTCAAGAGCGGCAAGTCCGTCCTCCGCTGCGGTGAGGTGGGCACCGCCACCATCATGAAGTTGGTCACCAATCTCATCTCCGCTTGCACCGTCCAAGCTTTGGCCGAGGCCCTCGCGACCGCCACCAGTCACGGCATCTCGCCCGCCGCCCTCACCGAGGCCGTCGACCTGAATGCCTCAGGCTCCGTCCTTGCGGCCATGAAGCTGCCCACCATGGCCACCGGGGATTTTGATACCCACTTCTCGCTGGCGAACATGCTCAAGGACAGCCGCTACGTCCTCGACCTCGCCGCCGAAGCCGGTCTCGATACGCCGTCCATCCGCACCGTCTCCGCCCGCATGGCCGAGCTCTGCGACCAAGGTCTCGCCGAGAAAGATTACTCCGCCCTCGCCGCCCCTTACCTCAAGGCCTAACCCAAGCGTCCCCTGGAGCGCGGACTTCAGTTCGCCCCCACCGGTCCCGCCGTAGCCGCTCATGACCCGCTCTCTTTCCCTCGGTCGCCGCGCCCTCTTCGCCTTCTCCGGCCCGGACGCCGTCCGCTACCTGAACGGCCAGCTCACCCAAGACGTCCGCAATCTCGGCGACACCGCGCTTCCCGCTTGCGTCACCGATGCCAAGGGCCGCCTTCAAGCCTACGTTCATGTCTTCCGCTGTCCGGACGACACGGTCTGGGTCGAAGCCCCTGCCGAGCTCGAGGAAGAACTGGAAGTCCGCCTCGGCCGCTACCTGATCGCCGACGATGCGGAGATGGAGAACATCTCCGCCGACTGGCATCTCCAGCATCTCATCGGCGCCACGGAGCCTGCCTCGGGTCTTGCCCTTCGATCTAACCGCCTCGGCCAACCGGGCTACGATCTCTGGCTCCCCGCCACCGAGACCTGTGCTCTTCCTCTCCTTCAAGAAAACGAAGCCGAGGCCCTCCGCATCGCCGCCGGAGTTCCTGCCTGGGGTAGGGAACTCACCCCCGGCATACTCCCGCCTGAAGCCCTGCTAGACCGCAGCGCTATCTCTTATCACAAGGGCTGCTACATCGGCCAAGAGGTCCTCTCCCGCATCAAGACCGCCGAGAAAGTAAACCGCCGCCTCACCAGCTTCCTTGTCGAGGAAGGCAGCAAACCGGGTATCATCCTCCTCACCCCCGAAGGCAAGGAAGCCGGCACCCTCACCAGCGTCTCTCCGAGCCCGGACCCCGCCACCCGCCGCTTCCCGGCCCTCGGCTACCTCGAAAAATCCGCCTTCGGCTCCACCGAGTTCTCCGCCTCCGGCAAACAGGTCACCGCCATCTAACGGCTTGGGCACCTAGCGGCTGCCACGCCCCCATTCCCGGTGGCCACTCGCCTGTCCGGGCCACTCGCCTGTCCGATGGCCACTCCCTCGTCTTCGCCCCTCTCATGTCCCAACGGGACTACACAACAAAGCCCGGGGTTGCCGCCCCGCGGCTACCCCGGGTCTACCCCATCGCCAACCCTTACCTCGAAGAGGTTGCGCACGTGTGCGTGTCCCTCCTTCCCTAACGGCCCGACCAATTCGATCTTCTCCCTCCCGCGATCCCTTTGCGACCTCCGCGCCTATCTATCCTACCCATCCCCTATCCCCCAAAACGAAAAAAGGCCGCGGTCACCCGCGGCCTTCTTAAATTCATCCAAGGTCTCTCAACCTCAGTACTGGTAGTTCAGGTAAAAGTTGAACTGACCACCCTTGTCCGCCACCGGATCCGGGCTGTCGATCGGCAGCGCGTAGTCCAGCGCGATCGGCACCGGGCTGATCGGCAGCTTCAGGCGCACACCGAAACCGAAGTCGTGGTAGAGGTCGCTCGGGCTCGGATCCCACGAACCATCGTTCACGAAGCCGAGGTCGTAAAAGACCGCCGCACGGATGTTGTCGATTACCGGCACCGTGTATTCCGCGGAGAGGAAGCCCAGCGATTGGCCACCCACCACTTCACCCGTCACCGGGTCACGCGGGCCCACGTCGCGGAATTCGAAACCGCGCAGGGTCCGGCCACCACCGAGGAAGAGGCGGTCGAAGATCGGCACCTCGCCGCTCGTGGCATCCACGAAGGCAAGTTCGCCGTTCAGCGAGAGGATCGAGTCCCAAGGCAGGTTCCAATATTTCTGACCCTGCAGCGAGAGGCCCAGGATGTCGACGTCGCCGCCGATTGCCGTGCCGGCCAGCGTCAGGCCGATGTCGATCTTCTCACCGGAGCGGGTTTCGATCACCGCGTCGCGGCTGTCGTAGACGAAGTTCGCGGCCAGCGCGCTGCGCAGGTAGTCGCCACCTTCGTTCAGGAACAGCGAGGGCGGCTTGCCGGCGGCCACGGCCTTGGCGGACAGCGTGCGCACCGAATTATCCAGCTCGATGTCCACCTGCTCCAAGCGGTAGCCGAGGCGGATCGAGGACTTCTCGCTGAGCGGCTTGCGGATGAAGACTTCGGCACCCACGTTCTTCTGCTCGTAGAAGTCGGAGTAGTATTGCGAGTTCTTGTAGAACAGCTCGCCACCGAGGGCGAGTTGCTGGTCCATGAACCACGGCTCGACCAGCGACACGCTGAAGTCGGAGCGCTCGCTACCCAGGCGCAGGTTCGCCGAGAAGCGCTGGCCGCCACCGGTGAAGGCCCAGGGGTTCATGATGTCGAAGTTCGTCTGCTCCAGGTTCACGAAGCCCACGATGCTATCGATCGAGCTGAAGCCGATACCGGCGCTGATCGATCCCGTGCGCTTCTCTTCGACCAGCACGTTGATATCGCGGTAGCCACCGCGGCCCGGCGCTGCATCCACCTGGATGTTGTCTTCGAAATACTGCAGGTTCTTCAGGCGCGCCTGAGCCGTTTCCAGTTCCACCGAGTTGAACCAGTCGCCCGGCTTCAGCGGCATTTCACGACGGATGACCTTGTCCTTGGTCTTCGTGTTGCCCTCGATGTTCACGCGGCCCACGCGGTAGCGGGAACCTTCGGTGATCCGGTAAACGATGTTCACCTTGTTCGGGCCCGCATCGCGGATGTCCGGGGTCACTTCGGCGTCCGCATAGCCGCGGGAGCCGTAGTAGCTGCGGATCATCTTGATGTCGTCCCGCATCTTCTTGGACGAGTAGCCTTGGCCTCCGACCAAGGTCAGGCCGGGATAGAGTTCCTCGGACTTGAAGACGGTCATACGGCCGAAGCCCACACCTTCCACGGTGTATTTCTCGCCTTCGTGGATCGGAATCACCAAGTCGATGCGGCCGTCGCCGACCGGATCGCGGCGCGGGCCCGGGCTGCTCGCACGCAGGTAGCCACGGGTGCGGTAATAATCGAGCACCGCCTCGACGTCTTGGTCGAGCTGGTCGACTTCGAAGCGGCCGGACTTGGTGATCCAGGAGAACCAGCCCTTTTCCTTGACCTTCATCTGCTTCCGCAGGGTCCGGCTGTCGTAAATGCTGTTGCCCTCGAACTTGATGTCGCGGATCTCGTTCTTGCCGCCTTCCTCGATGATGAAAATCAGGTCGAAGCCTTGGCCGGATTCGCTCGGCTGGGTGCGATGCGTGATCTGCACGTCCGGGTAGCCGTAGCCCCGGTAGAAAGTCTCCAGATTCCGGCGGGCGGTCAGGATCGCCTCGTCGGACAGCGCGCCGCCCACCTTCAGCTTGGTTTCTTTCGCCAGCTTCTCGTCGCTGAAGTTGCGGGCCGAGTTACCGGTAAAGCCCACCGCCACAATCGTGCCGCGGGTCGTCACCTCGTAGATCACCTTCACGCCGTCGCCCACCGGCTCGGCCAGCACGCGGACGTCGTCCACGAAGCCGGACTCGAACAGCGACTTGATGTCGTTGTCCACTTTCTCGCTGCGATACTCCTGCCCGGACTGGGTGGAGATATTGCTGCGGAGGCGGGCCTCATCCACGGTTGGGGCGGTGGCATAGCGGATTTCCACCGCCGTAACCTTCTTGCCTTCGATGTCCTGCGCCATCGCCGGGGAGCCGACAAAGGCGAGGGAGACTAGCGCCGCCAGGGAAACCCGGCGAGCGACGGAGGCAAGGCCCCGGTTGTTAAGGAGGGGTAAAATATCCATGTGTTGCGGCAACGGAGCTGATAGAACCGTTTTGGGGCCGGGGGCGTCAAGGGGATTGGGTGATTTCAGAGGGCGGGGGATACGTCATCTTCCGGCTCCCGATCCCCACCCCCGCAGGATTCGGGGGGTGAAATCAGGCCCCTAACCGCCTCTACTTCGCTTTGACAAGGCCCGGGCCGCCCTCTTAGCTTCTCGCCCCCGGCGCGCCCTAGGCCTTTCCCGCGCCGAATTTTCCGCCATGAACATCACCGTTGAAAAGCAGCCGAACTGCCTCGCCACGCTGCGCGTCGAAGTCCCGTCCGACACCGTGAAGAGCGAGCGCGCCAAGATCGTGTCCGGCTACACCGCCCAGGCAAAGATCCCCGGCTTCCGTCCCGGTAAGGCCCCGAAGAACGTGATCGAGAAGCGTTTCCAGACCGCGATCACCGAGGAACTCGACGACCGCCTCGTCCGCCAGGCCTACGATGAGGCCCTCCGCAAGGAGGCGCTCAAGGTGCTCAATTTCGGCATCCCGCAGAATCTCAACCACAACGAGGACGGCTCACTGACCTTCCAAGCCACCCTCACCTTGGCTCCGGAAGTGGCCCTGCCGCAATATAAGGGCATCACCGTGAAGTCGCCCTCCACCGAGGCCACCGACGCGGACGTGGAAGCCCAGCTCGACGGTCTCCGCGAGCGCTTCGCCGATTACCAGGATATCGAAGGCCGCGCCGCCGAAGCCGGTGACCTCGCCGTGATCGACTTCACCTCCTCGCTGGAAGGCAAGCCGCTCGAAGAAGCCCTCGGCAAACCTGCCGGCTACCTCAGCGGTCGCGAAGGCTTCTGGCTCAAGCTCGACGAGAATAGCTTCCTGCCCGGCTTCTCCGCCCAGGCCGCCGGTCTCAACATCGGGGACAGCAAGGACATCGCCCTCACCATCCCGGAAGACTTCCCGCTCTCCGACCTCCGCTCGAAGGAAGTCGTCTTCCACGTCACCCTCAAGGGTCTCAAGCAGGCCGTCCTGCCCGAGCTGAACGACGAGTTCGCCGCCAAGGTCACCGGGGGCAAGACCCTTGATGAGCTGAAGGAGCTCGCCAAGCAGCAGATCGAGATGGAGAAGCGCCGCCGCACCGACGACTTCAAGGTCAACCAGATCGTCGAGCACTTCAACTCGCTGGTCGACTTCGAGCTGCCGGAAGACCTCGTCCGCCACGAGACCCAAGGTCAGGCCGACGCCCTCGTAGAGCGCGGTGTGAAGTCAGGCATGACCCAAGAGGAGCTCATCGCCCAGCAAGGCGAGATCTTCGCCACCGCTGGCGATCAGGCCCGCACCAATCTCAAGACCAACTTCATCCTTCAGGAGATCGCCCGCACCGAGGGTATCTCCGTGAGCGATCAGGAACTGGTGAATCACCTCGCGATGATCGCCCAGTCCCGCAAACAGAATCCGAAGAAGTTCATCAAGGAGCTTCAGCGCGGGGGACGCATCCCGGGCATCCGCAATTCCATGCTGGTGGGCAAGGCCATTGACTTCGTGCTGGAGCACGCCACCGTCGAGGAAATCGCAGATGAACCAACCTCAGATGAGTAATTTCCCGAACATGATCCAGGCCGGGGGAGACCCCCGGAATAGCTATTACGTCCCCGTGGTCATCGAACAGGATGGCCGCGGCGAGCGCTCCTTCGATATCTATTCCCGCCTTCTCAAGGACCGGATCATCTTCATCGGGACCCCGATCGACGACTTCGTCGCCAACTCCGTCATTGCCCAGCTTCTGTTCCTGCAAATGCAGGACCCGAAAAAGGACATTCACATCTACATCAACAGCCCCGGCGGTTCCGTTACCGCCGGCCTCGCGATGTATGACACGATGCAGTTCATGACCTGCGACGTGAATACCTACTGCATCGGCATCGCCGCCTCCATGGGCTCGGTGCTGCTGACGGCGGGCACGAAGGGCAAGCGCTTCTGCCTGCCCAACTCGCACGTTATGATCCACCAGGTCTCCGGTGGCGCCCAAGGCACCGCGCTCGATGTCGAGCGGACCTTCGGCTTCATGATCAACCTGAACAACCGCCTGCACGGCATCCTCGCCAAGCACAGCGGCAAAACGCTGGAGCAACTCAAGAAGGACTCCGAGCGCGACAACTACATGACCGGCGAAGAGGCAGTGGCTTACGGCCTCGTCGACAAGGTCCTGGAGAATCGCAAGCAACTCCCCGACGCCGTCGCCGCCCTCGCGGACGCGAATGACGGAAAAAAGGACGACGCCTGAATTCTTTTACGCTATTGTCAGGCGTCGGGCTTCCTCGGCCCGGCGCCTGCTTTTTTATTCCCGGCACCCCATGGCACGCGCTTCCAATCTCACCATGTGTTCCTTCTGTGGCAAAAGCCACTCGGAGGTGAAAAAGCTTATCGCAGGCCCAGGCGTCTACATCTGCAACGAGTGCGTCGAGGTCTGCTCCAACATCCTCGACAAGGAGCTCAACGAGGCCGCTCCCAAGCCCGCGAAGAACCGTCGAAGCCAGAACGTCAAGCGCCTGCCATCCCCGGCGGAACTGCGCGGCAAGCTCGACGAGTTCGTCATCGGCCAGGAGCACGCCAAGAAGGTTCTCTCTGTCGCCGTCTACAATCACTACCAGCGCCTGCGCCAGGATCAAGTCACCCTGGGCGAGGAGTTCGCGGAGGTCGATATCGAGAAGTCGAATGTCCTCCTCCTCGGCCCCACCGGCTCCGGCAAGACCCTGCTCGCCCGCACCCTCGCGCGCCTGCTGGACGTTCCTTTCTGCATCGTCGATGCCACCACGCTCACGGAAGCCGGCTACGTCGGTGAAGACGTGGAGAACATCATCCTGCGCCTGCTCCAAGCCTCCGACTTCGACGTCGAGCGCGCCGAGCGCGGCATCATCTACGTCGACGAAATCGACAAGATCGGCCGCAAGACCGACAACGTCTCCATCACCCGCGATGTCTCCGGCGAGGGTGTCCAACAGGCCCTGCTCAAGATCCTCGAAGGCACCGTCTGCAACGTGCCGCCCCAAGGCGGCCGCAAGCACCCGCAGCAGGAGTACATCCAAGTGAATACGGAGAAGATCCTCTTCATCTGCGGCGGCGCCTTCGTCGGCTTGGAGGACATGATCCAGCGCCGCATGGGTCGCAGCACTCTTGGCTTCCACGGCTCCGCCGCGGAGGTAAAGTCCAACACCGGCAATATCCTCGATCTCACCGAGCCGGAGGACCTCCTGCACTTCGGCCTCATCCCGGAGTTCATCGGCCGCCTGCCCGTCATCTCCGCCCTGCGCAAGCTCACCGAGGACGAGCTCATCTCCATCCTCACCGAGCCGAAGAACGCATTGGTGAAGCAGTACGGCAAGCAGCTCGCCCTGAACGGCGTGAAGCTCCGCGTGACCCGCGATGCCCTCCGCGCCCTCGCGGAGGAAGCGGTCCGCCGCGGCACCGGCGCCCGCGCCCTTCGCTCCATCTTCGAGCGCCTCATGCTGGATGTCATGTACGATGTCCCCTCGCAGGGGAACATCGAGGCC
This sequence comes from Luteolibacter rhizosphaerae, assembly GCF_025950095.1. Classification (NCBI taxonomy): domain Bacteria; kingdom Pseudomonadati; phylum Verrucomicrobiota; class Verrucomicrobiia; order Verrucomicrobiales; family Verrucomicrobiaceae; genus Neoluteolibacter; species Neoluteolibacter rhizosphaerae. Next base: position 199,025 of record NZ_JAPDDR010000008.1, read on the forward strand.
ATCACCATCAATCGCCCCGTCGTTCTCGGCGAGCGCCCGCCCCTCGTCCGCCGCAAGCGCGCCGACAAGGACGCGGCGTGAGCCACGGTCACTTCCCAAGCGCCACACCCGGTCTCCGGGTGTGGCGTTTCTCGTTTCCGTTTTGGATCGTTCCATCGTCCTCTTCATCGGTGTGAATCGGTCAGGGGGTATAATCGGACGCTTGCGATTTTTCTGTGTCACACGCAGATCCGGGTGATTCCCTATCTATCGGGCTTTGATGTGAATTTTATGCAATTTGCATGATGCTCGTAAGGGTCGATAGACAAACTTTCCTTGGTCCTGAAGTGGCGGATGATATGTCTTAGGTCTTCCCATAGGTGCCGATTCACCTGCGGGGAGATCAACCCATAAAGACCCAAGGAAAAATGCACTTGAATGCAACACGGAAGAGCTACGTACACGCGGCGGCCCCTGTCTCCTTGAAAGGCTTGGCGATCGCCCTGTCGCTGGCCACCGCAGTCCCCGCATCCGCCTTCTGGCCGGCCGATGCCGATACCGCCTTCAACGCCTATAACAACGCCTTCTACGTGGCGAACGGCGGCAATGCCTACTACAAGCTCGATACCGGCAGCAGCGGCCCCGGCTGGTGGACCCTCGCCGAGCAGATCGAAATGGCGGAGGATGCCCACGACCGCAATCCCACGGCGGGCAACAAGGCCATCGTCAGCGCCCTCTGCAATGGCTTCGTGAACCAGTACGGCAACCTCTGGACGAACAACAGCTTCAACGACGATATCGCCTGGGCCGTCATCGCGTTCGCCCGCGCCTATCAGATTACCGGCAACACCTTCTACCGCGACCGCGCGAAGGCGAACTTCGATGCGATGTATGCGCGAGCCTGGGACAGTGCGCTCGGCGGCGGCCTGTGGTGGACGACCGGCAAGGGCTCGAAGAACGCCTGCATCAATTGCCCCGCCTCCATCGGCGCCTACCTCCTCTATCAGATCTACAACGACAGCAGCTACCTGACCAAGGCGCAGGCCACCTACAACTGGACCCGGAACACCCTCTTCAATGCCTCCACCGGCCAGGTCTACGACAACATCAGCTCCGGCGGCACGATCACGAACTGGGTCTTCACCTACAACCAGGGTACCTTCATCGGCGCGGCCAACTTCCTCGGCAATGTCAGCGATGCCACTCTCGCCGCGAACTGCACCAAGAACACCCTCTGCACGAATGGCATCCTGCCGGACTCGGTGGAGAACAGCGATGGCGGCGGCTTCAATGGCATCTTCATCCGCTGGATGGCGAAGTTCATGAAGGACCGCAATCTCCAGAGTTCCTTCCAACCCTGGCTCCAGCTCAATGCGAATGCGGCATGGAACGTCCGCCGCACTTCGGACAATCTCGGCTGGAACAACTGGCGCACGAACACGCCCACCGGAACGCGCTACTCTTGGGGCTGCTCCAGCATGCCGCTGATCCTCCAAGTCATCCCGCACGATGGCGAGGGCATCATGCTCTGCCAGGACATCGATTACCAGGGCGCGCCCAGCCAGCTCATCGGCCCGGGGAACTACAGCACCGCCCAACTCGGCGCGCTCAATGTGGGGGACAACTCCGTCACCTCCCTGCGCGTCCCGAATGGCTGGCGTGTCACGCTCTATGCGGACAACAACCAGACAGGCAGCAGTTGGTCCTACACCGGCGATACGAATTGGGTCGGCGCGGCGAACGATGTCGTCTCCTCCATCAAGGTCGAGAACACCGGGGTCATCTTCTATCAGGACCTGAACTACCTCGGCTCGCGCAAGACCTCGCTCGCCAAGGGCAACTACACCCTTGCGCAGTTGCAGGCGCAGGGGATCCCGAATGACTGGACCTCCTCGCTGCGCATCCCCGCCGGCTGGACCGTCATCGTCTACGAGCATGACAACTTCACCGGCGCCACCTGGACCTTCAATGCCAGCACCGGCTGGGTCGGTACCGCCGCGAACGACAAGATGACTTCGGTCCGCATCCAGTGATTCCCATGTCATGGGCTTGATCCCGGGGCGCGGGCGGCGCTGCTGTCGCCCGCGCTCCTTCTTCCTTTGCTTGGTCCCGTCATGAGTTCGACTCCACAGCGCTATTGTCCCCCGGTCCGAATGGGCTTGGCGGGGCTTGCCGTGCTCGTGTTGTTGCTCGCGGGTGGGGTCGCGGTCTGGAGGAGTGATGAGCGAGTTGAGGGCAGGGCGACTGAAGCGGGCAGGGGACGGGTGGCGGAGCGGGATGCCGTGCGGCGTTCGTCTGCACCGGAACGCTACCGGCAGCTTCTGGCCCGGCTGGAGGCGGCAGCCGCGGATGCCGGGGCATCGGAGGTGGATGGGCAGGGGTTGAGTGCCTTCCATCGCATCACCGGCTCGCTGGAGTCGGAGGACTTCGCCGCGCTGCTGGAGTCGGGTCAGGGTTCGGCTGAGCTGCGCTTGAAGGTGCTGTTGGCTTGGGCGGAGCGGGATCCCCGCGCTGCGGCGGAGGCCTTGGCCCGGTTGGGTGAGATGCCTCCGGAGGCTTCCGCGCTGCTGGCGGGGACGTGGGCGCGGCAGGATCTGGAGGCGGCATTGGGATGGGGCAGGGGATTGCCTTCCGGGGCGGAGCGGGATGGGGTCTTGCAGGCCTTGGCCGGGGAGGCGGCGCTGAAGGAGCCGAGGGTGGCGATCGAGTTGCTGGAGGAGTTGGAGTCCTCCGAGGAGTCGAGGGCGACCTTGAGCCAAGCGGCGGGGGCTTGGGCAGGAAGCGATCCTGAGGCTGCGGCGGCTTGGGCGCTTGGTCTTGAGGAGCCCGTCCAACGCGAAGCCGCGCTTGCGGCGATCGCCACCGCCTGGGCCGACCGCGATCCGCAGGCGGCGGCGGCGCTGGTGTTGGAGTCGGTGGGAGATGGATCGATCGAAGAGAACTCCATCGTCGGCATCGTCCAACGCTTCGCCTTCCGGGATCCGCAGGCAGCCCGCGAATGGGTCGATCAATTCCCTGCCGGCCGCACCCGCGAACGCGCCGAAGCCGAACTCCAGCGCATCGCGAGCAGGGCGGGACGGTAGGACGGAACCGTGATCAGGCGACGCGGGTGTTCGGGATGATGGGGTCGTCTTCCCAGACTTTCTTGAGGATGATGGTGACCTCGCGCTCGGAGAGGCGGTCGGGCTTCTCGACGCGGAGCCAGCCGAGCATGGCGCAGAGGAGCTTGGCGGCGCCGAGCTTGCAGACGCCCTTCACGCGGCGGCGTGAGGCGGCCTTGGTATCGAACTCGATGAGCTCCTGGGTGGCGGGGTGGTCGGGATGGAGTTCGCTGACGGGGGTCTGGAGGATGGTGAGGAGGTAGCGGATCATCTCCTCGCGTTCCATGATGGAGGCGTCCTCGGAGCTTTGTTGGAGACGCTCGACCTCGGCGATGACGTCGGGGTGGGCGGCGAGCTTGGAAGCGCGGGCGGAGCCTTCGCGACCGTAGGCCTTGAGATAGGCTTCATTCTGGGTAGTGCCGTTGGCGAGGAGACGGGCGAGTTTGCGTTGGCGCGGATTGAGCGAATGTCTGGAAATGTCTGCCATTTCCAATTATTGCACGGGAGGGTGGGGGAGCGGCTACTGCGGCGATCCTTGCCGGCCGCAGATCGGAAAAAAGCGGATCCGGATCTAACAGGTTCCGGGGTGGGGTTTTTGCCGCGAAGAGGCGCAAAAGGCGCGAAGTTCAAAGGCGGGAAGCACGGAATCCGTGGAAGGGAGGGAGGAGGGTTGTTCGGGGAGGGTGGCTTGGCTGGTGGTGTCTTGCCGACACCTTGAGGGGATTTTGTGATTTGGCGCGTGGATGCTGCGGAAATTTGACCGCGGATCACGTGGATGAGATGGGAGAGGTTGTTGTGTCGACCTGAGCGATTCCCATTCCTCGTTGCGGAGTGGATCGGATCTTAGCCGGTATGCAAGCACAGCGCAGCCACCGGTCCAGCCCGACCGATCAACCGCGTCCCGGAGGGCCGCCGGAAGTCCGCGCGCTCTCTGTTGGCCCGCGCAATCCGAGGCCAATCAAGCCCTGATCTCGAAACCGTAGTCTTGGAGGATCTTGACCCCATCCTCCCGGCCATCACTCGCGTATCCGATCACCCTACCGTCCGGCACCACCGAGACATAGGCTGGATGTGAGTCCAGATTGATGGCGAAAGCCCCTTCAAGCTCGCGCTGTGCTGAGATAAGGGCCGCGATCACCCCCGGCGAATGAAGGTTGGAGATCACATTGATCGCTCCCCGCGGCTCGAAGTAGCGGTTCAGGGTAAAGTCGGCGCTTCCGTATTCTCCGGGATCCTCGGTCGCCTTTCCCACGCCATTCAAGTGTTTGGCGATCACATCGTGTGCCGAATGAAACTCTGCTTCCGTTGGACGGCTTAGGGCGGAGGGTGGCGAGTAGTCGCCGTCCAGATAGGGCGTGATCCCGGCGTAATCCTTGGCCACCTCCTTGCGGTAAACTTTGGGCTTAGGGTCCATCATAGAATCGGTTCTCTCCCTCTCCATCAGAGTCTCCTCTCTCCTTCATCGCCCCGATCCAGGCACTGGCTTCGCGTGCCATGTCCATAGCGTATCGTAGGCAAAGGAGGAATCCAATTGCCCGACATTGAACTTAGTCAGATCACATTTCCGGATCGAGCGACGAAGGCCATCCTTCTCCTGCTCCAACGGTCCGGGCATCTTCAAGCTGAAGGACTTGATGTGCCTTATTGAGGTAGGCGTCAGCAAGGCACGACACCAACGCCTCCAACACTCCTGCGTGAACGGTGCCTTGAGGTGTGCCCAAATACCTCTTCAAATCATCGACTGCAGCATCAAACGCCGTGCGGTCGTGTAGTGTTCGGCTTCGGTCATTCTTCTCTCTTCTCCCTCGGTTCCAACAGCAGAGCGTCAAACGACGGAAAGGTCTCCTTGATCGTGTAGCTCTCCATGTAGTGCACCTTTCCGAAACCTTCTTGGGACAGATCCAAGTAGAGGTAGCCACCAAATAAGTTGCCGCCGATGTGTAACAACGACTTCTCCAGGATGCCGATGCGTCCCGCATCGTCGTTCTGCAGAAGATCTCTCGCGGTAAGAATCTCGTCGACGACTCCAGATCGCGGAAACTGGAAATCGATGGCATCCTCAAGAAATTTGTCCGTGGCGCTGACGAGATACTCACGGTAGCTGGTTGGAAGTGCAGCCCCGATCCGTCCTTCAAGATCCCGAACTTGGCTCTCACTCATAGTCTTTGCATCTTCAGCGTCTTGTTAGGCATGTCTTCATTGTGTCGCCCGGTCTGGTTCCGGATACCTCTGCGGAACTTTCGCCTTCGATGGTGTCGGTGGTCGAGTCACAGGCCGAACCCCTGTGTGAAGCCCCATGACCATCTGCGGGCACGGCAATCGGGGCAACGCCGTAAACAGAAACACAGCCACTCAACTCCAGCTAGTAAGCCATGAAGCAGCCATGCTCCAACAAAAGAGGCTACAAGGAAGAGAGGGGCGGCTAAGAGCCACCACCAGCCAAGTGATGCAGTGTATGACCGTAGCAGTGCAGTCAAAAGACCTCCAGCGACCCCAGCCAGCGTGACAATCATGAGCCCACAAGAAATACCGGGCAGGAATCCTCGTCCTTCTGTGTGCTGGCAGGATCTGCACTTGTAGATCACGGCGAGGCGCTCTCGGAGTTAGGCGAACGCAGAATCCTCCTACGCCCGACCGGGGGCGAGGCTTCGACTGCGGGTTGGGGTTGTAGCGGTCATGACGCTGGAGATGGCGGCGGGTCAGGGGTTAGGAAGGACGGTTCGGCAGGCCTTGCGTTCGTCTCTCAAATCGGACGGCGGAACAATAAGCCGCGAAACCACCCGTCTCGTAGTCATAGGCTCGCCAGCGGAGCTCATCCAACCCGTGATCTCGAATGTCCTCGAATTCAAGACCAAGAATCTGCCATGAATCAGGGAAAGAGATCTGTGCAGGTCCCTCCATGATGACAGCCACTCGATCGGCCACGGGGTCATCCAAGTCACCCACAAGTTCCATTACCAATCGCCTCCCAAGGCCTTCGATATCGTTGCGGTAAAATTCGAGGCTTAGACGCCAGATGTCCGTGCACCGCATGAACGTGCCTCCCGGAATCAGATCACGAACATCTTCGTATCCCGGGAGTGTGGAAATGGTGCGTGGTAATTCCATTTTGAACCGAACGTCAAAGTGTAGGCGACCAGCGGGCTGAGGTGGAGCCTGAATTTATCAGTGAAGCAGACTACCCCGCGGGGTTGCCTACCATGGCGTGTTCTCCCGGTTTTTCATTCGGTGAGGAAGACGCGAATCGAGGTGTCGACCGGAACCAGGAACTCCTCCCAATCCTGATCCTTCTCAAATTCGTAGCTCTCGTGCTCGAAAATGAAGATCCCGGGCAATAGCGTGCCGGTCTCCGAGAAAACGTATCCGCTGGCGTCAGCGTTGCCCCAATCGACAAACGGCACGAAGCGCTTGGCGATCTCGGGGTGCGTCTCTTGGAACCAATCTCTGACGTCGGACGTGTGTTCCGGCAGCTTCGAAATCGGCAGGAAAAACCAAAGGGTCTCGCCGCCGCGTGATGTTCCGAAACCGTCGTATTCCGCATAAAGCTGCTTGAACTCATCGGGCATCGCGTAACCGATCGCCTTCTCGAACTCGGCGATGGAAGCTGCCGTGGCGGGAGAACCCAGAATGAGGGAATCCGGATCGTCGGGGTTGTCGACTTTGTGAAACTCAACGATGCACTTGTGCCATTCGGACATTGAGGTGGCTTCTTGTTGGGTGTATTCCTTCGGCTTGTCTCAGCCACAAAGCGTCAACAGAACTATCGTGAGCAGGCTTAACCTCGAGGACATTCTCTGGAGAACGGCAAAGATGAGCCACGACGCTACCTAGCGCGGGCCATGCGGCGCTTGGTACCGGATCAAAGGGACAAGGTGACTCTTTGAAGGGGTTTCCAGGTGTGGATGGGGACGAGGTCGTGGCGGCTCCTGAAAGATCTGTTTCCGCTTTCGCGTTTCCTCCTCCCGCCTCGGCTGCCGGGTTCCGGAATCCATGTGTTGAACGAAACGGCAATTGCTGGAATCCAAGAGGTAATGCCAATCCTGCTCCACTCGGGGAGGGTGGAAATCAGCGGTTGCAATTCCATGAAACCGGTCACCGGTTTCGCGGCTTGACTTGGCGGGTCGAACCTGTTGGCCTCCGGCCCGCCGGGAATCCATACCTGCCGCATCCCGAGTAAGCGGCACGGGGATTCCCGCCAACAACCACGAGCCACATGGACCTTTCCTCTCCTCTCTGGTACTTTTCCTACATTGTCGTTCTGGCTGGCTTGGCAGGCTTCGGCTTCCACCGCCTGTGCATCGTTTACCTGTACCTGCGCCACGCGAAGAAGTCGCCGCAGCCGAAGGAGATCTTCACGGATCTGCCGTTGGTGACGATCCAGCTGCCGGTCTTCAACGAGATGCACGTGGTCGACCGTCTTTTGGATTCGGTGGCCAAGCTGGATTACCCGCAGGACAAGATGCAGATCCAGGTGCTGGACGACTCAACCGACGAGACGACGGCGATCTGCGCGGCCGGGGTGGAGCGCCTGCGTGCGCAAGGCTTTGACGCCGAGATGATTCACCGCGACGACCGGACGGGCTTCAAGGCCGGGGCGCTGGAGCACGGCACCCAATTCGCCAAGGGCGAGCTGCTCTTCATCCTGGATGCGGACTTCGTGCCGAATCCGGACGTGCTGCAGAAGACGGTGCACTACTTCTCCGACGAGAAGATCGGCATGATCCAGACCCGCTGGGGTCACCTGAACCGCACCTTCAACGTGCTGACCCGGATCCAGGCGATGTTCCTGGACGGTCACCTGGAGCTGGAGCAGACGGCGCGCAACCGCAGCGGCCGCTTCTTCACCTTTAACGGCACCGCGGGGATCTGGCGGAAGAGCTGCATCGCCGATGCGGGCGGCTGGGAGCACGACACGCTGACGGAGGACATGGACCTGTCCTACCGCGCGCAGCTGAAGGGCTGGCGCTTCATCTTCCTGAACGAAGTCGAGACCCCGGCCGAGCTGCCGGTGGACATGGACGGCTTCAAGAGCCAGCAGCACCGCTGGACCAAGGGCTCGATCCAGGTCTGCAAGAAGGTGCTGCCCGCGATCTGGAAGGCGAAGGTGCCGCTCTACATCAAGATGGAGGCGACGGCGCACCTGACCTCGAACTTCGCCTACCTGATGCTGATCTGCCTGTGCTTCCTGATCTACCCGAACCAGCAGGCGGCGCCGGACTTCGGCCAGTGGACGACGTACATCATCAATATCCCGATCTTCTTCTTCGCCTCCGTGTCGGTGGTGGTGTTCTACATCACGGCGCAGCGCGCGCTGCGCCCGGGTGCCTGGTGGAAGGAACTGCCGTACCTGCCGCTGCTGCTGGCGCTGGGAATCGGGATGTCCATCAATAATGCGAAGGCGGTGCTCGAGGCCCTCTTCAACCACCAGACCGCCTTCGTGCGGACGCCGAAGTACGGGATCGGCCAGAAGGCCAAGACCGATTGGAAGAAAAGCAGTTACAAGGCGATGAAGACGCTGACGCCGGTGGTGGAACTGCTGTTCGGCTTCTTCTTCCTGTTCGTGGTGGTGGAGGCGGCGCTGAACAACCGCATCTCTTCTGCAATTCTTCTGCTTCCCTTCCCGGTCGGTTTCTTCTATACATCGCTTTCGTCGATGGCCCGCTTGCTGCCCTCCGGTCGCGTTGCCTCGGACTCCACTGCTGAAAACACCACGGAATCCTAGAAGCACCCCACCACATGATCCAACGAATCCTGCGCTACGCTGTCGCAGCTTCCTTGCTTTTGCCCGCATCCCTGTCGCTTACAAGCTGCGGCAGCTCCAAAGACACTCGCAGCCAGATGGTAGTGAGTGTCAACGACCAGCGCATGCTGCTGGTCCGCGATGGCAAGCCCGTAAAACAGTACGTTGTCTCCACTTCGAAGTTCGGAATCGGCTCGAAGAACGGGAGCAACTATACGCCGCTCGGCCAGATGGAAGTCGCCCGCAAGATCGGCGGCGGCTATCCGGCGGGCGCGGTCTTCAAGAGCCGCCGCCCCACCGGGGAGGTGATCCAGCCGAATGCACCCGGGCGCGACCCGATCGTGGGCCGCATCATGTGGCTGCATGGCAAGGAGGCCCAGAATTCCAATACCTTCAAGCGCTGCGTCTACATCCACGGGACCCCCGAGGAGTGGCGCCTCGGCACGCCGGCCTCCTACGGCTGCGTGCGGATGAGCATGAAGGATGTCGTCGATCTCTACGACCGGATCGGTGAAGGCGCCGAAGTCCGCATCATGCGGGGCTCGCTGCTGGAGACCTGGGCCGGTCAAGAGTATGCCCGCAAGCACTCGCCGCAGTTGCTCGAGGGCTATGCCCAACTGTAATTCCTCGCTCCCGAGCGAGAGACTTGCTTGACAGGGGCGGCTCTGTCCCTACATTGCCGCCCCCGCGCGACCCCGCTCGCGCGAACCGTCCGTTTCCGTCCCTATTTTTTTCGTTACCATGGCCAATCACAAGTCCGCCCTGAAGCGCGTCCGCCAGACCAAGGTCCGCACCGAGCGCAACCGCACCCGCAAGACCGCGATCAAGGTCCTGCGCAAGAAGACCGCTGCTGCCGTCGTCGCCGCCGACAAGAAGGCCGCCGACCAGTCGCTGCCTGAGTATTTCGCCGTCGTTGACAAGGCCGCCAAGAAGGGCCTCATTCACAAGAACAAGGCTTCCAACCTGAAGCGGAAGGCCGCCAAGGCCGTGGCTTCGATTGCCTGAGCCGCTTCACGGACGGTTATTGGATTTCCCTGAAGCGGCCCCGGATTCCGGTGCCGCTTCTTCCTTTTTGATAGCCCATGAGTTCCGCGCCCCAAGAGCCTGAATCCCGCCAAGCCAAGGCGGCCAAGATCGCCGCGAGCCCCGCGAACTACAAGGTTTGCGAGGGATGTGATTCGATCGTGGGGGCAGGCGCGGTGCTGTGCCCGAATTGCCATAGCTACCGCTTCGATGCCTCGGCGGAGCGGGTGATCCAGCAGGCGAATGCACTGGGATCGAGGGAGCAGACCTCGGTGACGGCGGGGGATTTGAGCTGAGGCGCTTTTGGCGAATCACTAATCGCCAATCTTCCGATCATCAATCGGACTGCGCTTCGCGGGGATTGATGGGGAGTGGTTGGGAGGGGGCTATTTGAGGTGGGGAGGCTTTAGGTTCTCCATCATGGTGGGGAGAAGGGGATACGCCCCCAGCCGGACCGCGCGGAGCGACGGTCCCTGCCTAGGCCCGGTTGAGGGGGCCGTGGTGCAGGCGGGCCTCAGCGGCGGGCGACGGGGAGGGCGGCGAGGAGGGCGGTGACGACGGTGGTGTGGGCGGCGTCGATTTCCTCGGCCTTCAGGGTGCGGTCGGAGGCGCGGTAGTGGATGCGGTAGGCGATGGACTTCTTGTCCGCGGCGAGCTTTTCGCCGGAGGGATCGCTGAAGACATCGAAGCACTCGAAGCCGGTGAGGAGGGGCTCCTTGATCTTGGCGAAGGCTTTCTCGATCTCGGCATTTGCGAGGGAGGCCGGGGCTTCCATGGCGAGGTCGCGGGAGGAACCGGGGAAGAGCGGGAGATCGGTGATGTCGGTCTTGCCCGCGACGAGCTTGCGGAGCTTCGGCAGGTCGAGCTCGGCGACGAAGATTGCGGAAGGGGCGTCCAGCTCGCGTTGGCGCGAGGGCAGGATCATGGCGAAGGTGCCGATATTCTGGGCATCCGCCTGGATGTCGCAGGCGAGCGCGAAGCCATCGCGGTTCCGGGGGAGGAACTGGAGCGAGGCGACGGGGACGAGGGCGGCGATGGCGGCCTTCAGGTCGTAGAGGTCGGCGGTGGAGTCGCCGCGGGACCAGCCAGAGGGAAGCGCGGGGCCGGAGAGGAGGATGGCGAGCGAGTCGCTTTCGAGGTCCTTGGCCTTGCCGCCGCCGGCATTGCGGAAGACGCGGCCGATTTCGAAGAGGCGAAGGGCCTTGGTGCCTTGGCGGATATTGCGCGCGGCGGAGGCGACGAGGCCGGGGACGATGCTCGGGCGCATGACGGCGTGGTCCTCGCTGAGAGGGAGGCTGACGCGGATGGTATCGCCGGGGAGCAGGGGCTTGAGCGGCAGGGCGTCGGTGAGCTGGGCGTCCGCGATGAGCTTGATGGTCTGGCACTCGTGGAAGCCGAGGCCGGCGAGGCGTTCGCGGAGGCGCATGTCGGCATCGTAGGCGGTATCGACGGCGCTGGAGGGGACGAAGGTGCCGCTGAAGCGGGAGGGCACGGCATCGAGGCCTTTTACGCGGACGATTTCCTCGACGAGATCGATGTGGCGCTGGAGGTCGGCGCGGAAGGAGGGGACGGACCAGGTGCCGTCGGTGGTCTTCGAGAGGCCGAGTCGGGTGAGGATGGTGGCGGCTTCGTCGTGAGCGATGCTGGCGCCGGTGAGCTGGTCGAGCTTGGCGAGATCGAGGGCGACGGGCTGCGTGAGGACGGGCGGCTGGCCGGCGCTCATGGTGGCCGGGGCGGCGGTGCCACCGGCGATTTCGAGGATGAGCTTCACCGCGAGGGCGGAGGCGGGCAGGACGCCATCGGGATTCACGCCGCGCTCGAAGCGGTAGGAGGAATCCGAGGAGAGGGCGGTGCGGCGCGAGGTGCGGCGGATGAGGGAGGGGGTGAAGTAGGCCGACTCCAGCAGGATATCGGTGGTGGACTCGGTGACGCCGCTTTCGGAGCCGCCCATGACGCCGCCGAGGGCGAGGGCGCTGCCGGCTTCATCGGAGATCACGCAGTCCTCGGCTTGGAGCGTGTAGGTCGCGCCATCGAGGGCGAGGAACTCTTCGGCTTCCTTCGCGGTGCGGATGACGAGGGCGCCGGAGACCTTGGCGGCATCGAAGGCGTGGAGGGGCTGGCCGAGCTCGTGGAGGACGAAGTTCGTGATATCGACGATGTTGTTGATCGGGCGCAGGCCGATGGATTCGAGGCGCTGGGCGAGCCATGCGGGGCTTTCGGCGACTTTCACGCCGGAGATCCTCACAGCGCTGTAGAAGGGGCAGGAGCCGGGGGCCTCGATGCGGACGCCGGAATCGGTGGCGGGTGCGGGAGCCGGGATCTTGAGCGGTGCGAGCGGGACTTCCAGCAGGGTGGCCATTTCGCGGGCCATGCCGTAGTGGCTGAGGAGGTCCGGGCGGTTCGGGGTGACCTCGACTTCGAGGAGGACGTCGCTCTCGAAGAGCTCCTTGACCGGCTTGCCGATGGGCGAGTCGGGCGGGAGGATGAGGAGGCCATCGACGGCGTCGACAAGGCCGATCTCGCTGGCGGAGCAGAGCATGCCCTTGGACTCGACGCCGCGCATTTTGGCTTCGCCGATGGTGAAGCCGCCGGGGAGGGCAGCGCCGGGAAGGGCGCAGGGGACGCGGTCGCCGACCTTGTAGTTCTGGGCGCCGCAGACGATTTGGCGGAGCTGGCCTTCACCGGCATCGACCTGGGTGACCTTGAGCTTGTCGGCGTTCGGGTGTTGAACGGCCTCCATGATCTGGGCGACTACGATCTTGTCGGAGGAGATGCCTTTTACCTCGATGCCTTCGACCTCGACACCTGCAAAGGTGAGGAGCTTGTCGAGTTCTTCGGGCGATTTGCCCTTGAGATCCACATGCGTCGCAAGCCAGTTCAGCGAAACGTTCATAGCCAAAAATCTTCCGTGTTATCCGTGTAAAACCGTGGGTGCTTCTCAGGCGAATTGCTTGAGGAAGCGGGCGTCGTTTTCGATCAGGAGGCGGATGTCCTTGATGCCCCAGCGGATCATGGCGAGGCGGTCGAGGCCCATGCCGAAGGCGAAGCCGGTGACCTTCTCCGGGTTATAGGCGTCGTCCTTGCGGCCCTTGTTGATCTGCTCGAAGACGGCGGGATCGACCATGCCGCAGCCGGCGACTTCGATCCAGCGCGGGTCCTGGCCCTTCACGTGGAGCTTCACGTCGATCTCGAAGCTGGGCTCGGTGAAGGGGAAGAAGTGGGGGCGGAAGCGGACTTCCGTGGCGGAGCCGAAGAGCTCGCGGAGGAAGTATTCGAGGGTGCCCTTGAGATCGCCGAGGGAGACGTCCTTGTCCACGTAGAGGCCTTCGAGCTGGTTGAAGACGGAGAGGTGGGTGGCATCGATCTCATCGCGGCGGTAGGCCGAACCGGGGGCGATGATGCGAACCGGGGCGACCTGGGTCTCCATGGTGCGGACTTGGACCGAGGAGGTGTGGGTGCGCAGGAGCTTGCCGGAATCGAAGTAGAAGGTGTCCTTTTCGTTCCGTGCCGGGTGATCGGCGGGGGTGTTGAGGGCGTCGAAGCAGTGGAACTCGTCCTCGATCTCCGGGCCTTCGGCGAGGGCAAAGCCCATGCGGCGGAGAATGGAGATGGCCTGGTGGCGGAGAATGGTCAGAGGGTGGAGCGAGCCGTGATGGAGGGCGCGGGCGGGGAGGGTGAGGTCGATGCCTTCGAGCGCCTTCTTGTCGGCGGCGTCCTGCAGGGCGAGCTGCTTCTCCTCAAGGGCGGCGGTGATGGCGCCGCGGGCGGTATTGAGCAGGGCGCCGACGGCGGCTTTCTCCTCCTTCGGGACGTCGCGCATGCCGGCGGAGACTTCGGTGAGGGTGCCCTTCTTGCCGAGCACGGCCACGCGGGCGTCTTCGAGCGCACGGGCTTCGGTGGCGGCGGCGATGCGGGCCAATGCCTCGGTCTGAATGGCTTCGATCTGGTCCTTCATGGGAAAGCGGGGCGCAGGGATTAGCCGCTGGCGGGCCGAGAGTCAAAGGCTTGTCTTCACCGTATGGGCGGGGGAGCGTCCCGGGATGAAGAGGCAATATTTCCTGCTGTGCGGATTGGTCCCGGCTCTGGCGGCGGTGACACCGGCGAGTGGGGAGGACGGGGCGTGGGTGATGGCGTATTTCCGCCAGCGGTATGAGGGGCGGGTGGAGATTGATGCGCAGGGGAAGGAGCATCAGGTGCCGCTGCCGGACCCGATGGCGGTGGAGCGCTTGCACCTGGCGATCTCGGAGGACGGAAGTACTTGGAAGCCGCTGAACGAGAACAAGCCGGTGTGGGAGCAGCGACTGCGAGATCCGTTCGTGAAAAAGGGGAAGGACGGGCTGTGGCACCTGATGGGCACGGGTGGCGGTCGTCAGCGGAAGGCGGAGGACGGTCCGGTGTGCTTGCACGCGGTGTCGAAGGATCTACTGAAATGGGATCTGGTGGAGGCGCTGCCGCTGATGAAGGGTGTGAAGGACGAGCAGGGGCGGCCGGCGCGGAACATCTGGGCGCCGGAGTGGTTCGCGGACGAGCGGAGCGGGGAGACGGTGCTGATCTGGTCCTCCTCGTTCGAGGATGCGGGCTGGAAGAAGAGCCGGCTGTGGTATTCGCGGACGAAGGATTGGAAGGAGTTCAGCCCGGCGAAGGTGCTATTCACGCCGCCTTACTCGGTGATCGACGGCAACCTGCTGGAGAAGGACGGGAAGTACTATCTCTTCCATAAGGAAGAGGAGTTCAGCCGCGAAACGGGAGAGCGGCGGGCGATCCGGGTGGCGGTGGCAGATGCCTTGGAAGGGCCCTACACGATCCATGAGGGACCGCTGAACAAGGGGCAGATCGTGCCGGTGATCACGGAGGGGCCGAGCATCATGCCGGATCCGAAAGGGAAGGGGTGGTTGCTACTTTATGATTACTGCATGACCAACCGATTCGGGCTGTCGGCATCGGACAACCTGTTCGATTGGAAGGTGGAGGAGTCGGCGAGTTTTCCGGCGGACGCGAGGCATGGGAGTGCGCTCCGGGTTACGGCGGAAGAGCAGGAGGGCTTGAAGAAGGCGTTTCCGGAGGGATCGGTTTCCGGGGATTAGCGGCTGTTGGAGTCGCGCAGCCGGAAGCACGAGAGTGCTTCCGCTACGATGGATTCATATCTCACTCGTCATCGAGGAAGTCGTGGCCGCCTTCTTGGGCGGCGGAGAGGCCTTGGATGAGCTTGAGGGTCGCCTCGGTTTCCTTAATGAGAAGATCGAGATCGGTGGGGTCAAAGGTGGCGAAAGTCGAGTCATCCGGATTGCGGGCCCGGGCTTCTTCGAAGGTCTTAAGGTCTTCATTGAAGGCGGTCAGTTGCTCGGGAGTGAGAAGCGCGCGGAACTGCGAGATGAAAGCGGCATCGGTCTGGGGCGCGCTGCTGACTCCCATGCTGAAGGAACGGCCGCTTTTATCGATGGGGTCGCCGATCACCCTGACTTTGTCGGCGAGGCGTGCCCGGATGGCGATGTAGTCATTCTCAGGAAGAGCGCCGCGGGAGCAGGCGTCGCTTGCCAGCAGTAGTTCAACCAAGGGCAGAGGTTTGCGGGTGATCTCCTCCAGCCCTTGTTTCTCGGCTGCCAGTTGGCGCTGAAGGAAGTCGCGCACGACCTGGTCGGCTGCCGTCGTTTGCTCAGCGGAAAGTTCGAAAGATCTCCGCAGTGGTACGGAGCTCAATCCGATCTTGCTATCGTAGGCTTGATAGAAGCGGGTGAAGAGTTGGTGCGCCACATCGGCCCGGTTAATCACCAGTCCGGCGAGATCCCGGGAGCGTTTGGTACGATCTTCGCCGTAAGTGGCGACGAGACGATCCAAAGTCTTTTGAGTCTCGGAGCCGATGGAGGAGGAAGTAGTTTGGAAATTGCCGGTGGTTGGGGATGGTCCGGCAGTTTGGCTCGTAAGCAGAGCGGGATGCCGGGTCTGTAGGAAGAAGGATGAGGTAGCGATGAGCAGAGCCAAGGTGGCAAGAATGATGGCTGGCTTTTTCGACATAAGGAGAGCGGGTAAAGTGAAAGTGGATGATGCCGGTGTGGCTCGCAGCGCGGTAGTGATGGAGGCGGAAAGGGAGTTGGCGGTGGCGAGACTCGCTTCGGCGTTCGAGGCGAGGCCGTGGGTGAGGCCTGCCGCTAGTCCGGCAGCCGGAGCGCAGCCGCGGCGCGTGAGTTGGAGGCGGAGCCGTTCAATGGCGCGGTCCAGGCGCTTCTGGGCGGCATCGACGCTGATGGATAGTGCGGTGGCGATCTCGCGGATGCTCAGGGAGCGATAATGACGCAGGAGGATGGTATGGCGGTCCGCATGAGAAAGCGCGGCGAGCGCTTCATCGAGAACCGGCTCCAAGGGTTTCCAGATTGTCTGCGGGTTGTCCTCGGAGTTCACGGCATCAAGATGCTGGCCCAGTTCGTCGCGCTTGCGGTTCTCGCGCTTCGCGAGTTGAAGAAGATTGCGGGCCTGCATGGCTCCGGTGACGTGAAGCCAGCCGGCGAGAGAGTCGCGGCAGGCAAGGGTGCCGGCCTTGCGGGCGAGGGTGATGAAAGTGAGTTGGGAGGCCTCGGTGGCGAGATTGGCATCGCGGCCGACGCGGAGCGCTGCGTGATAAACCAGTCCGGCGTACCTCCTGACGAGCAGGGCAAAGGCTTGCTCGGAGCGCTGCTCCAGCCACTTCACCAGCAGTTCGGCATCGGAAAGATCGTCCATTTTCTGAGATGGACTGTTGTGTCGGCGATGAAAGCGGACACGAAATTTTTCAGTCCCTCGGAAAGACGGCTCCGATCCAGCAGGAAAGGCGGCAGCACTTACCAAGCCGGCGCCTGTTCGATGAAGGCGGGCTCGGGGCGCGAGTCGCTATAGTAGCGATGGAAGACCGGGCAGGCGGAGCCGGACATGGGCGGGACCAACCACGACCAATCACCAGGCACATCCCGCCCGCAGGCTTCCTCGTTCCGGAGGTGCTGCATGAACTGGAGGGAGGCGGTGTGGTGATCGACGATCGCGACTCCCGCCTCGCGGAACGAATGGATGACCGCGGTGTTCAGCTCGACCAAGGCGCGATCCTTCCAAAGCATCCGTCTCGCCTCGCGATCGAGATTCATCTTCTCCGCGATGAGTGGCAGGAGATTGTAGCGGGTTTCATCGCCAAAATTACGGGAGGCGATTTCCGTGCCCATGTAGTAGCCGCTGAAGGGTGCGGCAGTGAAGTGATGGCCGTGTCCGACCAGAGCCATGTCCGAGATGACCGGGACGGCATGCCACTTCAGGCCGAGGTCTGCGAACCATGGTAAGTCCGGATGGCTGATTAAAACCTCGAGAACGGCATTTGCAGGCAGAGAATAAAGGACAGGATCTTTCCCCGGGAGCTGGACGACGAGGGGAAGGAGATCGAAGCGACCGGGGACGGAAGGCGGTTTCCAACCGAGGGCGATAACGCGTTCCGTAAAGGCGGCTTGCTCCGGGTCTCCGAGGATCGAGCCATCGGCCAGGCGGTATCCGGCGTAGCGGATCAACTGACGATTCCAGATGCGGGGGCCGCTGCCGTCCGCTTCAGCCGGGGAGAAAAGGGTAACGGCGGAGCGGATCTTACCGTGGTTGGTGGAGAAGCGGAGGTGCTCCACGCAGGCTTCGAAGATCTCGTCCGAAGTCGTGGCGGAGCGGGCGTCGAGGAACTCCAATGTATTCCAGAAGAGACGCCCGATGCAGCGGGCATTATTCCGCCACGCGACCTTGGCAAGGGTGAGGAGCTCATCGGCAGAGGCGGCGGGTGCGGGTCCGGTCACGTGCTGAGAGAATGGGCAGCGGAGTAACGCACACCACTGGAAAGAGGAGAAAAGGCGGAAACCGCTGGGCCGGAGGGCAGGCTCCCGCCTTGCCATGAGGCCGGTCGGGCGTCTGAATCCGCGGCGCATGGCCCGTCCCGGATTGATCCTGAAGCTGAGCTGCCCCGACCAAGCCGGGATCGTCGCGAAGATCGCGAGCTATGTGGCGGGGCACCGGGGGAACCTGATCGAGTTCGCGCAGTTCACGGACAAGCTCTCGCTGCGCTTCTTCGCGAGGCTGGAGATCGAGACCGGTGAGCTGGATGTGGACCCGGAGGATTTCATCGAGGGCTTCGGGACTCTCGGGCGGTCCATGAAGGCGGTGTGGCACTTCCGCCGCCTGCCCTACAAGATGCGCACGGCGGTGCTGGTGACGAAGACCGACCACTGCCTGAACGAAATCCTGTGGCGCGCGGAGATCGGCGAGATGCCGGTGGAGATCACTTCGATCATCGGGAACCGCGATACCTGCCGCTCAATCGCGGAGCGGGCGGGGATTCCTTTCCATCTGGTGGAGATGGATGGAGACCGGAAGGCAGAAGGCTTCGCTGAGATCCGGAAGATCCTGGCGGACGAGGATGTGGAGCTGGCGGTACTTGCACGCTTCATGCAGATCCTGCCGGATGACTTCTGCCGGGATTTTGCGGGGCGCTTGATCAATATCCATCACAGCTTCCTGCCTGCCTTCATCGGGGCCAACCCCTACAAGCAGGCATACGAGCGCGGGGTGAAGCTGATCGGGGCGACCTGTCACTATGTCACTGCGGATCTGGATGCGGGTCCGATCATCGAGCAGGAGGTGGAGCGGGTGCAGCACTTCCACGCACCGAACGACTTGGTGCGACTGGGCCGGAATTGCGAGCGTATCGCGCTGGCGCGGGGGATCCGCTACCACGTCCATGACCGGACGATCATCGACGGGCACCGGGCGATCGTGTTTCCGGATTGAGACTCAGGCTTCAATGCCGGCGCCCAAGAGCGATTGTTGAGGGCGGCTGCGCATTTTTGAAATGAGATGAGAAAATCTGACAGCTTCTAGGCTCAGGCTGCGTAATCAACGGGTTAGGGTTGTGGCGTTGCCTGCGGAGTTGTGTGGGCGCGGTGTAAATGCGGGAATTTATTGATCCGTTAGAGCAACGAATCCTTGATTCTTTCGTCCAAGTTTCCAAGGTCTACCGCTGGATATGCGAGGGCTCCAAGGCTCCCGCTTCCTGACCAAAACAGACCAACCCAAGCTTGGGTGAGTAATGTCGGAGGCCCCGTCTCCGGGTATCTCGCGCCCAAGTAGACATACCCCTAACTCAAGAACCCATGATATACTCCCGATTCCGGGCAGTGCCGCAGACCCGTGCCTGCATGGTAGCACTCGCCGCCCTCGTGGTCCCCGTCCATGCCGGCACGTATACCAACGACTTCAGCGCGGATCCCTTTGCGACGTCCGTGCCTGTGAACCAAAGGCTAACCGCGTTCTCGAACCAAGCGGTGGGCAACGTCAACCGTCCCGGTTGGATCGCGACCGGTGGCGTAAGCAACTCCGGCTATCTGAAGTTGACCGATGCCGTAGGAAGCATCCGATCGACCATTGTCTTCCCGGATTTCGAACCGGGATTCAAGGTGGCGGGCTTCAACTTCGGGATCGATTGCCGGATCGGTGGCGGTGGCACGAATCCGGCGGACGGGTTCAGCATCAATTTCGCGCGCAAGGACGAGATCTACAATGACACGGTGATCACCACCGGAACCCCCTATGCGGGAACGAACAACGTGGGTCACACGGAAGCGGACCGGCATGAGGAAGGAACCCGCACCGGATTGGGCATCGGCTTCGACGCGTACTTCAGCGGTGGTGAAGACGTGATCGGCATCAGCGTGCGTGTGGATGACCAGCTGCTGCTGCAGGTCCCTCTGCCCAATCTCAATCGGGCGTCCACGGATCCCGGCTACGCGAACTCGCTCCAGACCGGACCCTTGATTGCCGGCACCGCGGCAGAGCGTGTGGCAGCCCTCGGATGGGGCCGCTTTGAAGTGGCCCTGAATCCCTCGAACGGGCGTCTCGATATCTGGTGGAAGGGGGTCAAGGTGGTTGATCAGCTCGAAACCAGCTTTGTTCCAAGCGCGGGACGTCTGGTGTTTGGCGCGCGCACCGGTGGCCAGAACCAGGTGCACCACTTCGACAACGTGACGCTGGAGACCTTCCCGGTGGAGGTGGCCGCGCTGACCACTGCGAAGGTGAATCACGATGGATTCGTCTTCCAGATCAGTGACTACGGCACGAACTCGGTGGTCACGCCTGCCCGTGTCACCTATCTGGAAATCGATGGAGCCCAAGTTACTCCCAACTCGGTGACGAAGTCCGGGGGTGTCACGACGATCACCTACGTGCCGCCGACGCCGTTTCCGCCGAACTATACGGTGCCGTTCCTGATCAATGCGACCGACCAGCTCAACCGCGAGGTCGGCTCATCGGCCGTGCTGACGACGCCGCTGCTGCCGGAGGAGTTCTACCTGACGAACGAGCCCTATCTCAACCAATGGGATATCCGCGAGATCCGGGGTGGAACCGTCACCGGTACGCCACCCTACAATTCGGCATTGTCGATCGCCGCGACTCCTCCGGGAACGCCGAACGATTACATCGCCCCGTACTTCAACATGTCCGATGACGTGGACTACGGCGGCCGCGGTTTCTTCAAGCGCGACCGGGCCTATGCCACGGGCGTAGCCGGGAACGATGACAATATGGTGGGGCTCGGCCGGACCAAGATCTCGATCACGGAAGCAGGCGACTACACCTTCCGCGTGCATAGCGATGATGGCTTCGCGCTGCGGGTCAACGGCGGGAGCTTCTCAAAGGTAGCAGGGCTGGGCCTGATCGATGGCTCGGACTCGTCGACCATCGCCTTCCTGAACGGCACCGGAGATTCGAACACGCGTGGCACGATCAATCTGCCGGTGGGTGAATACGACATCGACTTCCTGTGGTTCGAGGGCACCGGCGGTTCCTACGCCGAAGTCTCGTGGGCCAAGGGCGATCACACGGATGATCCGACGGGTGGCAAGTGGACGCTGGTGGGTGGCGAAAGCGACACGCCCTTCTTCCCGGCGGCTCCGCTCGATCTGCCGGCTCCGACGGGTGGCAACTGGAGCGTGCGGAACTATCACGGTGGTGCCAACGTGCCGGACCTGCGCTCGGCCTTCAACATGATCGCCAATCCCGGTGCCGCGACGATCACCAACGCCGCTGCGCCGGTGGTGAACTTCCGCGATCCGCAGAACGCCGGCTACGACGGTATCTTCCGCAACAACACGCCGTTCCCGATGGAGACGGTGGTGGCCGGGGCCGATGACAACCAGTTTGTCACGGTGGGTCGCTACGAGTTCGTGGCGCCGGCTGCGGGCGACTATAGCTTCGGTGTATCCGCTGACGATGGCTTCGCCTTCCGGATCCTGGGAGGTGCCTACCTGATTAATCATGCGGGTCCGATGAACAACGGCAGCGGTATCGATCCGCTCGATCCCTCGGCCTTCCTCAACTCCGCGTCCTCGAGCGATGTGACCTACGGTGTCTATCGGGTGCCCGCCGCGGGGACCTATACGGTGGAGGTGGTGCAGGTGGAGCAGGCCGGCGGGGCCTCGCTGGAAGTCGCATGGGCTCCCGGGAACTTCACCACGCGCAACGCGACCTCCGCGTGGCGACTGCTGGGGAACGATACGGCTCCCGGAATCCCGGTGGCGGCTCCGATCCTGCCGAACAATCTGTTCGACGATCTCCCGCCCGCTCCGGCGACGTATTGGTCGACGCGCTTCTACTATCCGGGAACGGGCATTGGTAACCTTGAAGCGGCTTACCCCGTGATCCTGAATCCGGCCACGCCGAAGAATACCGGGGTCTATCAGTTCCTGAACTTCCGGAACTTCGTGCCGGACGGTCAGATCGAAGGCACCTGGGTGAGCGGTCTCTTCCATGCGACGAATGCCACTGCGGCCTATCAGGTGCCAGCGGAACGCCAGTATCTGGGTGCTACCGGACTGGTGGACAACGTGGCGGCGATCGCGACCTCGCGGATCGTGATCCCGACTGCGGGCAACTACACCTTCGGCATCTCCTCGGACGACGGCTTCGCGCTGCGCGTGGTGGGAGCACCGAACGGCTTCCAGCGCGTTTCGGGAGCGGCGACAATCGACTCGGCGCAGACGAACACGGTGTATCGCCTGACGGGCAGCAACAATGCCCGTGCGGTGATCAACCTGCCGGCTGGCGAGTATGATCTGGAATTCGCCTACTACGAAGGTGGCGGCGAAGCTCACTTCGAGGTGTATGCCGTGGCTGGCGACTTCACGAATGATGCGGACAGCACGGGCTGGCGGATTATCGGGCATACGGCATCGGGCGGGCTTGGCCTGGCCGCACAGCCGGTGGTGCCGACCCTGCCGTCCTCGCTGGGTGGCTTCACGATCGGTGCGGGTGGAGCATTCAGCTTCAGCTGGGCCTCGCAGGATGGCGCGAACTACCACATCCAGTACTCGGCCGACCTGACGACCTGGCACGATCTGAACGAGAACTTCGCGGCGCAGCCGGGAGGCACGACGACCTTCACGGGCAACGTGGCGGATCTGACGCAGATCCCGCAGACTTCGAAGGTGTTCTTCCGTCTGGTGGATTGATCCGGCAGCTGATTATCGAGTCCCCGATCCGGCGTTTGTCGGGTCGGGGATTTTTTTGAGGGGGGAGGGACTTGTCGATCGAGAGCTTGTCTATGCCCTGGCGATGACGCGGCGCATGACGAGGACGTGGGCGAGATTCGCCACGAGGATGGTGCCCATGCCGAGGTAGAAGAAGGGTGTGACCTGCTTATGCTCGTGGAAGAGGAGGGCCGCGGCGAGGATGCCGTAAACGGGCTCGAAGTTCAGCGCGAGGTTCATGGTGTAGGCGCTGATGTGCCGGAGGAGATGGATGTGGAAGGCGTGGGCGAAGACGGTGCAGACCCATGCGAGGAGGAGGATCCAGAGCCAGTCGAGGCCTTGCCAAGCGAGGATCGGTTGGTCGTCGCTGAAGAGGGGCAACAGGGCGAGTGCGGCGGTGCAGGCGCCGACCATCTCCCATGCGACCATGGTGAGGGGATCGCCGCCGGTCATGACGAGCTTGCGATTGAGGACCGGGAAGATCGCGGCGAGGAGGGCGCTGAGCATGGCGACCGCGAGGCCGAGCAAGCGGCCGCGCTCGAAGCCGGCGACGAGGGCAATGCCGACAAGGACCAGGAGGCCAAGGAGAACCTCGAAGGGGCGGACCCGGCGCTTCTCGATGAGGGGTTCAGTGAAGGCGGTGAAGAGCGAGACCGTGGCAAGGCCGGCAAGGCAGATCGAGATATTCGCCAGCTTGATGGCGGCGAAGAAGGAGACCCAGTGCACGCCGACGATGAGGCCGATGCCAACGAGGGTGGCGGCCATGCGCTTGCCGGGCCAGACGGACTTGCGGCGGATCAGGGCGACCCAGAGCGCGGCACCGATCGCGGCGAGAGCGGTGCGCCACATGACCAAGCCTGCCGCCGGCAGGGTGATCAGCTTGCCTAGAATCGCGGTGGTGGCGATCAGCAGGACAAGCAGGTGAAGTTGGACGTAGTGGCGCAAGCTGGCGAGAGGCTGCTCGCGGGAATGAGGTGCGCCAAGCGCGGAAAAGACGGGGCTTTGGCGGGTGTGCCGTATCGCCAGTGCGGGGTAAAGAATAAGGCCATCCGGCGGAGATCGCCGGATGGCCCATGAAATGCGGTTCCGCTCCGGTGCGGATCAGACTTCGCCCGCGATCAGGTCCTCGAGGGTCTGGCGCTTGCGCACCACCTTCGCGGCGCTTCCATCGACGAGGATCTCGGCGGGGAGCGGGCGGGAGTTGTAGTTCGAGGCCATGGTGAAGCCGTAGGCACCGGTGCTCATGAGGGCGACCAGTTCTCCGGGCTGGAAGTCGGCGAGCTCGCGGTCCTGGCAGAAGAAGTCGCCGCTTTCGCAGATGGGGCCGACGACATCGACCTTGCGGCGGGCTTCGCCGGGTTGCTTGAGCGGCTCGATCTCGTGGTGGCCTTCGTAAAGGGCCGGGCGGATGAGGTCGTTCATGCCGGCATCGACGACCTTGAAGGTCTTGGCCTTGCCGTGCTTCTCGTAGAGGCAGCGGGTGAGGAGGACGCCGGCATTTCCGACGATGTAGCGGCCGGGCTCGAGCAGGATCTTGAGGCCGATGTTCTCAAGGCGCGGGACGAGGGCCTCACCGTATTCGGCGATGGTGAGGGGGCGCTTGTCCTCATCCTTGGAAGACCACCAAGAGGCGGCTCCGGAAGCTAGGGAATCGTGATAGACGATGCCGATGCCGCCGCCGATGGACCAGAACTCGATGCCGTGGGTATTCTTGAGATGGGTGGCGAGCGGGGCGACCTTCTCGACCGCCTCGATGAAGGGGGCGATGGAGGTGAGCTGCGAGCCGATGTGCATCTGGAGGCCGCGGAGCTTCACGTGAGCGAGCTCGCGGGCGGCGCGGGCGTAGAGATCGGTGATCAGGTCGAAGTCGACGCCGAACTTGTTCTCCGACTTGCCGGTGGAGATGTACTTGTGGGTCTTCGCGTCGACATTCGGATTCACGCGGACGGCGGCGGGGGCGATCACGCCGAGGTCGCTGGCGACTTCATTGAGGTAGCGGAGTTCCTCCTCGCTCTCGACGTTGAAGGAGTAGATGCCCTGCTTCAGGGCGTATTCGATTTCGGCACGGGTCTTGCCGACCCCGGCGAAGGTGCACTTGCCGGGATCGCCGCCGGCTTGGATCACGCGGAAGAGCTCGCCACCGGAGACGATGTCGAAGCCGGCATTCTCGGCGACGAGGAGCTTGAGGACGGAGAGGTTCGAATTCGCCTTCACCGCGTAGGCCACCTCATGGTCGATTTTGCCGAGGGCGGCATCGAGACGGCGGTAGTGATCGCGGATGGTGTTCGCGGAGTAGACGTAGAGAGGGGTGCCGTGCTCCCCGGCGAGGGTCTGGAGATCGACATCCTCGCAGTGCAGCGAGCCGTTGCGGTAGGCAAATCCGTGCATGCGGGGCGTGTAAACGCTCGCGGGCCGGGCGGCAAGGGTGATGCCACGTCTTTCGCAATCAATCACCCGTGGGGGTCTGGGTGGCCGCGAAGGCCCAAGCGCGGGCGGCGAAGAAGGTGATTGCTGCTTGGACGAGGAGCACGACTGCGAGGCTGAGGCGGTAGTCTGCCCGGGAATGAGCTATCAGGATCAGGTAGGCGGTCTGATTGAAAGCGAAGCTGGCGCAGGCGAGGAGGAGCATGCGGGCGTAGCTGCGCGGTGAGCCCTCCCGGCGGAAGGTCCAGATACGGTGGCCGAAGTAGCTGGCCTGGAAGGCGAGGAGGAAGGCGGCGATATTTGCCCGAGCGGGCGGGAGTCCGGCGGGGACGAGGACGGCGACAGTCCCGAGATGCACGAGAGTCGCCGCCACCCCGACACAAGCGAAGCGCATGGATTGAAGAAGCAGGCTCACGACTTGTCCTTCTCGCCGGAGAAGCCGTGGCGCTCAGCAATCACGTAGTTCGGGCGGCCTTTCACCTCCGTGAAGATGCGGCCGACATATTCCCCGAGGATGCCTATGGAGAGGAGTTGCACGCCACCGAGGAAGGTCACGGCGACCGCCAACGAGGCCCAGCCGGGGACGCTGCTGCCGTGCCGCATGGTGCGGATAATGATGAACCCGGCGTAGCCGAGGGAGCCGCTGGAGACGAGGGCTCCTGCTCCCAGCCAAAGGCGCAGCGGGTAGGCGGAGAAGGAAGTGAGACCGGTCATGGCCAGGTCAAAGAGGCGGGAAAAGTTGAACTTGGACTTCCCGGCATGGCGTTCGCCGTAAACGAAAGGAACGGCGACGGAGCGGAAGCCGACCCAGTTGTAGAGCCCCTTCATGAAGCGGCTGCGCTCGGGTAGATCTTTGAGTGCGGTGACCACGCGGCGGTCGAGTAGGCGGAAGTCACCGGCATCCGCGGGGATATCCACGGAGGACCAGCGGCTGAGCAGGCGATAGAAATTGCGGCTGAGGAAGCGGCGGATCGGAGGGTCGGTATCGCGATTGGTGCGGAGGCCGTAGACCATGTCGTAGCCCTGTTGCCACTGCCTGATGAATTCGTCGATGGTGGCGAAGGGTTGCTGGAAATCGGCATCGATAATGACGACGACCTCGCCCCCCGCCTGGTCGAGGCCGGCGCTGATGGCGGCTTCCTTGCCGAAGTTGCGGGACAGGGAAAGCAGTCGGACAGGTAGACCGCCGGAAGCGGCGATGACTTCCAGGCCGGTGCTGTCGGAGCTGCCGTCGTCCACAACGATCACGTCGTAGTGTTCGGTGATTCCGGCGAGGTGGGCGCAAAGCCCGTTGAGGAAGCTTGCGATGCCGTCCGCCTCGTTGAAGGCGGGAACGACGCAGGTGATCGAGGGCCGGACGGTGCCGGTGATCGTGGTGGTGGCGGATTCAGTCGAGGTCTGCATCTCAGTTGCCGATGGGTAGAGTTTTGGACAGATCGATGCGGCCGAGCTCCGGGGCATCCATGCGTTTCACGTAGAGCGAAGGGCCGTCCGGCCGGGTGAGCACGGGTTGGAGTCGGCGCTGGATGCGGGGCGGCACCATGGGCATCCAGTAGGAGGGCAAGGCGACGAAGCAGCGGCCCGGGGCCTCGAGCAGGTTCTCCAGTTCCGTGGCTGAGGCGGTGTGGCGCACGCCGCCCGCGGTGTAGAACTCGGCGGAGTATTTACGAGGTCCGTAGTAGACTAGGATTTCACCGGGAACGTGCTCCTTCTCGAAGCGGCGCACGAGCTCGCGTTCGGATTGTTTCGGCGAGAGGTTTGGAAGAAAGAGTCCGATGATCAAGGCCCAGGATACGAGTGACATCGAACCGATCGCGATGGCGGGATGAATGGGTCGGGAGGGGTTCCTGGCGCAGGCAAGGTCCGTGAGCAGCAAGGCGAGTGCGGGAAGAGCCGGGAGCGGATAAGTGGCGATGATGTTGCGAGCCGGAGTGAAGAAGAGGACCGGCCAGGTGGCCCAGAGGATCCAGTAAATACCGCGGGCATCGTGCTCCAGCGACCAGCGCTTGAAGGTCTGCCAAGATGCGGGGACGGTGCGGAAAAGAGGGAGGCACCAAGGGAATGAGCCGAGGACAAGGTAGACCCAGATCATACCGGGATAGACCGGGTGGGCATTGCCGTAGAGATCACCCTGCCAGCCGCGGACGGTGAAGCGCTTCCAATGCTCCCCGATCAGGAAGTATTCGAGGAAGCCGGGAGTCTTCTGCTCCGCGGCGAGATACCACGGAAGCGAAAGGGCGAGCATCAGCAAGGTGCCGCTGAACCAAGGGAGACGGTGCCATGCTTGACGCCAGCGCCCGGTGAGGACCGTCCAGCCGAGCATGGGGGGAATCGAGATGACCAGCGCAAGCGGACCTTTGGCTAGCAGGCCGATGGCAAAGCCGACAAAGATGCCGAGACCCTTGGCGCGCGAGCCGCCGAGCATGGCATCCCGGAAGCATAGCATCGAGAGCGTGGTGCCCAAAAGCAGTGCGGCATCGGTCATCACTGCTGCCGAGCAGAAGAAGAACAGGGGCATGCCGGTGAGGATCAAAGCTGCGGTCCAGCCGGACTTGCCTCCGAACTCGCGGCGGGCCCTGTCCGCCACCATCGCAAGGACAACGAGCGAGCCAAGGAAGATGAAGATGCGGGAGCCGAATTCGTTTGCCCCGAAGAGCTCGATGCCGGCGGCGGACATCCAGATCGAGAGGGGAGGCTTGGCCCAGAAGGGAATGCCGTAGTCGAACTGAGGGGTAATCCAATCACCGGTCTCCGCCATCTTTCGCGCGATCTCCGCGTAGCGGGATTCGGAGGGATCGGTATGTGGGGCGAGAATTAGGAGTGCGAAGCGGCTGGCGAGGAGGAAGCCGAGCAGGAGGGGAATCCATGGGCGTTTCGCGGACGGTGAACTCATTCGGCCGCGATCGTGCACGAGCGATCATGAGAATCCGGTGAGTGAGTAGAAATAGTCGGAGTCAGTTCCGGGGCCAAGCGATCACGATGGCACCGGCGACGATGAGTGTTCCTCCCACCGCGTGCTGCCAAGTGAGTTTCTCTTTTAGAAACAGCGCGGCGAAGAGGATGGCGAAGACCACGCCTAGCTTGTCCACCGGAGCGACCTTGGATGCTTCACCAAGTTGGAGGGCCCGGAAGTAACAAAGCCATGACGCGCCCGTGGCGATTCCGGAGAGGATGAGGAAGAGCCAGGTTTGCTTTGAAAAGCCGGTGATCTCGGCTAGACGGGAGAACCCACATGCTACCGCCCAAGCGAAGAGCAAGACCACGACCGTCCGGACCGCGGTGGCGAGATTGGAATCGACGCCGGCGATCCCTGCCTTCGCCAAGACGGCGGTAAGTCCGGCGAAGCAAGCGGAGAGGATGGCCCAGAAGATCCAGTTCATGAGGAGCTACGGTTTCGACCCGGTCCTTCCTGAAGAGTGAGGGTGAAACAGATCTCACCGTCCAATTGGGTGGCTCTGATCGTGGTGCCCATGGCGCGCGCGGCTTCGAGGCTTAAAGTCAGGCCGATTCCGAGATGGGAGGTGGCATCATGTCGCGAACTCTCGCGGCGGAAGAGAGGCTCGAAGAGGCGATCCAGATCGTCAGGAGGATCATCGACGCTATTGGTGACCGAGATCATGACGGTGCCATTCTCGCGTAGAGAGCGGATCATGATTCGGCCACGATCGCTGGTGTAGGAAACCGCGTTGTCGAAGAGATTGTTTAAGATGATCCGGAGCAATGCGGGATCTGCCATGACCGGGAGCGGCTGCGATGTTGGTTCCGTTGTCGGGATTCCCAGAGTCTCGGCGCGCGTGGCGAAAGGTTGCCAACATTCCCTGAGCAGAGGTGTGGTATCGAATGCTTCCAGCACCGCGGGACTGGCTGGCTGACCGATGCGGGCGAGGGCGGAGAGCCGCTTCACGAGTTCGCCGAGCTCCATGGCAGACTTCTGGCATGCTGCGAGGTGTGCGGCGTAGGCATCGGCATCGCGCTTCTGGGAAAGTGCGAGATCGGTGGTCGCACGTAAGCCGGCGATCGGGGTTCGCAGTTCGTGGGCGGCATGCCGGATGAAATCCTTCTCGCGCTGGCGGATAATGGCCACTCGCGAGAGCAAGAGGTTGAAATTGCTGGCGAGGCCGGTGAGTTCGGCAGGCAGATCCTCGGGAATGGCGAGTGTCTGATCGAGCTGGTGCTCCGCTCGGTCTTGCACCTGATCCGAGAGCTGGTGGATCGGCTTGAGCGAGGCCTTGATGGCACGCTCGATGAGCAGATAGCCGAGGCCGAGGGTGAGGATGCTGCCGCCAATCAGGATCCAGCGAAGCCGTTCGAGAGCGCGGTGCGAAGGTTCGACATCGCGGGCAACCACCAAGGTCTGCGGGAGGGACTTGGGGTCGACCAAAGTGCCTCGCTTCCTCATCGCTTCGGCTTCGTCCTCGAGCAGGAAAGGGTAAACGCGCAGTCCGACGGCGCGAGCGTGGTGTCCGTCGGAAAGCACGATGTTCCTGAGCAGCGGGGCTCCATCCACGCCGGAGAACTTCGGTAGATCCCGCCACTTCAACGCGGGGGAACGGGTGGTCGAGCCATTGCCGTCATTCCAGAATTGGAAGAGTGCTCCCTCCACGAGGGATTGGTTCGTGCCGAGTCCTTCCTGCCATTCGTAGGTGATCGAGTCGTTTTCCAACTCGACCTGATTCGAGAGTATCGCGGCGGTCTGCTGGATCGAGTCATCGAGTTCCCCGTAGAGACTTTTTTCCACCAGCAGGTAGATGCTAGCGGAGAGAAGGCAGAGCAGAAGGCTGATCCCGAGGCCGCAGCGGATCAGAAGCGAGCGACGGATCGAGGGGGCACTCATGATTTGTCGGCTTGCAGAATGTAGCCTTGGCCGCGGCGAGTGTGGATCAACTCTCGGGCGCCTTCGTAGTTCAGCTTCTTGCGCAGATAGCTCACGTAGACGTCCACGGCATTGCTGCTGCCGCCGCTGCCGTCTTCGAAGACATGCTCCCAGATTTCGGTTCGCGAGACCACCTCTCCGGTGCGGTAGGCGAGATACTCCAGCAGACGATACTCTAGCGCAGTGAGTTCGATGGGTCTGCCGGCTCGCGACACGGAGCGCCGCATCGGATCGACTTCAAGATCGCCCTCCCGGATCACGGGGCTCTTCTTGCCGAAGCTTCTCCGTAGCATGGCCCGGACCCGGGCGAGTGCTTCCGAGAGCGGAAAGGGTTTCACGAGGTAATCATCTGCTCCGGCGTCGAGTGCTTCGAGCCGGTCATCCAAGCCATCGCGGGCGCTGATGACGAGTATGTGGATCGGATTTCCCTGCGCCCTCAGCCGTCGCAGGATCGACAGGCCATCGATTCCCGGAAGCATCAGGTCGAGGAGCACGAGATCGTACTCACTGCCTTGTGCGGCCCAGAGCCCTTCGTCACCGCCGGACTCGCTATCCACGAGATAGCCGGCCTCGCGGAGAAACTGGCAAAGTCCCTCGCGCAGAGCCTCATGATCCTCGATCACCAGCAGCCGCATAAAGGATCAGGGAAGCAGGTTTCTTTCCTCCCGCGCAACCGTTCTCTTTCTCATGATTCTCTAATGAAGGCTATGGCATGGGGTGGCGGTCATGAGTGGCTCCTAGAGCGAACAGACAAGGCGCCCCCTGGCCCAGGGGTGGGACGGGGGGCGCCACCCGGATCTCAGAGCGGACTTTGATTCCGTCGGTAAGGATGTATGGGTGAAAGGGTGAACCGTGCGGTCCTGCTTCTCGCGTGTCTCTTCCCTGTCGTCGCTTCGGCCCTGCCGAATTCGATTGTCGGGCCGCTGGATAATTTCAACAGCCCGCTGAACGGGCAGGATCTGACGGAGCAAGTGCTCGGCGCGGGAATATGGGATGGGTCCGTGTCCTTGCCGGGAGAGTGGAACGAGGAGGGCGGGGTGGCTTCGTCCACGATTTCGCATCTGCGGGCCCGGCCGAAGCTGTTCGGGCAGGATCTGATCCTGCTGCGGGCGATCAAGCGGGAGGGGAAGCTGGATGCGCTGGAAGCGACTTTTGTCGATGCGGGCTCCTACTTCGGCTACTTCGACGAGGAGATGCCGGATGGCCTGAGCCGGCGGGAGATGCGCAAGGAGGTGGCGGCACGTTTGGCGGAAAAGCAGGCGGAGTTTACCAAGCTCTACGGCGAATCGCGGATGGCGCTGCGCGAGGCGATCGGTGCGGCCTGCGGAGGGAAGGAAGCCGAGGAAGTGGAGATCGGGAGGACGCGGGGCTTGCGGAGCCCGGTGGAGGAATGGCGGAAGGACGGACGGCGGATCCGCCTGCTGGCCGGAGAGAACCGCCTGCTGCGGGTGACGATCCTGAATGCGGACGAGAAGGCAGACCAGTGGCTGGACCCGGCGCTCTCCAGATTGGAGCCGCGTGAGAAGGTTGCGAAGCTCGCGGAGGGTGTTGCGCGGGAGAGCGATGGAACCGTGCACCTGCCGGGGCTGAAGCCGATTCCCCAAGGATACCGGCCCTACTGCGGCCTGAACACGCTGGCGATGGCGGCGCGGCACTTCGGCCTGCATTTGGACGAGGACTGGCTGGCGGTGGCGAGCGGGTTTAAGAACACCGGCCGGGCCGATGGCGCGAACATGGTGAAGCTCTACCACAGCGTGGCGGCAGAGGCGGGCTTCGGGCTGGACCGCTCGACGAAGTTTGACGCAGGCGCGGCGACACGGGCGCTATCGAACGGCTTCCCGGTGATCGTGTGGCGGCGTTATTCGGCGGAGCGGAATGCGTTGCATTCGCGCTTCATGCGGGACTTCGGCAAGGATCCCTCGGCGACTCTGCCGGATCCGGCGGGAGCGGAGGAACGGGCAAGTTGGCCGGGGGAGAAAGCCCCGCTGCACGCTTCCGTGATCGTGGGCTACCACCCGGGACGGAGGGAGTTCCTGTTCCTCGAAAGCTGGACGGGGAAAGACAAGCCGCGACGAATGCGGGTGGAGGAGCTAACGGCTACGACCTATCTGAGCTTCGTCTTCAAGCCGTGAGGCTGCCTGGATCGGGAGCCTCTGAAAACCCGGAGGGTTTAGTGGCAGTCCGCCCGGCGGATCGGGGGATTTGACCCGCCGGGCGGCTGACAACACACACTAACACACACACTTAACCGGGGGAAATCTTCCGGCTCGCAATCGGGGGGAAAGGAGCCGGTTTCCGGCGAACCGGCCTCGGGATTTGGGGGGCTCCCGTGGTCGGTTCGTCTCTTGATCCTCTGTCGTCTGCCGGGGGGAGCTTCGGACTCGGGATGTTCGCTGGGAACGGGGCGATCCAACACTCTCGGACCGCGTTTCGGCAAGTTAATTCGCATAACGCCATCGCGTGTGTGAGTTATGGTTCTCTTTTTCGGCAGTTTGGCGTCTTTCGCTTTTATTTCATGTAAGGCTTTGTAAATGAGTAAAAAGTGAATTTGGTAAGGATAAGTGAAATATTTATGATTCTGTTGGTTTGCTTCCTTGCTTGCTGGTGCAATGGAATGTCGATGTATCGTTCGCAAAATCCGACGGGTGAAGGGTTTCCGTGCGATTCGCAGCGGGTGGGTGGTGAGCGATGACGGGTGCTACGGGAGGAGATGGCGACGAGCGGGGCGCATTCGATCTAACCGGTGGTTTTCGGATTGCCTGATATTTAAGATTTGTTGCATTGTTTGTCGTCGCCGCTCGACGCCTAGGGCTGGGGGTCTCGGGACACAGCAATATGCAACGTACATGCGGCAATGCGTCCTTGGTGATCGCGTGCGGCGGCACGGGGGGGCACCTGTTCCCCGGGCTCGCCGTGGCTGAGGAGTGGACAGCACGCGGGGGGAGGGTGCTCCTGTTGGTTTCGGAGAAGAAAATCGACCAAGAGGCGCGGCGGAAATACACCCAGTATCAATTTGAGACGGTGCCCGCGATGGGGAAGCCGTCGAACCTCTCGCCAAAGATGCTGCCCTTCGTGTGGCGGCTGTGGCGGACGATGGGCCGCTGCCAAGGGATTCTGAAGGATTTCAAGGCGGATGCGGTCTTGGGAATGGGAGGCTTCACTTCGCTGCCACCAGCCTGGGCGGCGAAGAAAGCGGGCCTGCCTGCCTTCATCCATGACTCGAACGCGCTCCCCGGAAAAGCGAACCGGCTGACTGCCCGATTCTGCTCGAAAGCCTTCATCGGTTGGGAGGCGGCGCGGGCCTACTTCGGCCAGCGCGAGGTAGTGGTCACCGGCACTCCGGTGCGTGCGGAGATGCGTGATCTGCCGGACCGCTACACGGCGGCGGCGAAATTCGGCCTGCATCCGACCAAGCCGACCCTGATGGTGACCGGCGGCAGCCAAGGCGCGCGGCGACTGAATTCCTTGGTCGCACAAGCCTTCGACAGCTTCCCGCCGGGGACGCAGGTGCTGCACATCGCCGGACCGGGCGACCAAGAGCGGGTGGAAGCGGAAGTCGGGCCGAAGGAAGGCTACCGGGTGGTGGGATTCTGCGATGACATGCCCTCCGCCTATGCGGTGGCGGATGCGGTGCTCTCGCGCTCCGGCGCCTCGAGCATGACGGAGTTGTCGTTCCTGGGCCTGCCCTCGATCTTGGTGCCTTTCCCCTTTGCCGCGGATGACCACCAGACGCGGAATGCGGAGGTTTTCGCCAAGGCCGGGGCCGCATTTTTGGAGCCGGAAGCGGCGCTTGATGCTGCAAAACTGGCAGAGCGCGTGACGACGCTGATGAGCGACTTGCAAACCCGCGACCGCATGGCACAAGCGGCCCGTTCGCTCGCCGTGCCGGATGCCGCCGCACGCGTTTGCGACGCCATCGAAGCGACCCTTTCCCGGAAATGAACGATCTGAATCTCACCGACCGCGACCGACCACTGCGCATCCACCTGATCGGGGTGGCGGGCTCGGGCATGAGCGGGCTGGCGCTGCTGCTGCTGGGCATGGGCCACCGGGTGAGCGGATCGGACAAAGTGACCTCCGCGGAAACCGAGCGCATGCAGCGGCTCGGGCTGATCTTTTCCTCTCCCCCCACGGCGGAAGCGGTGAGCGGTGCGGATGTGGTGGTGTACTCCTCCGCGATCCGCCCGGAGAATCCTGCCTATGCGGCAGCTGTTGCGGCGGGGATTCCGGTGATCCGCCGGGCCGAGTGCTTGGCGGCGATCCTGCACACGAAGAAAGGCATCGTGGTATCCGGCACGCACGGCAAGACGACGACCTCCTCGATGGTGGCCCATGCGCTGCGTGAAGCGGCGCTCCAGCCCAGCCACTACGTGGGTGCCGAAATTCCCGTGCTGGGTGCGAACGCGAAGTGGTCCGAGGACGGCGAGTGGATGGTCGCGGAAGGTGACGAGAGCGACGGGACATTGGCGCTGTATCGTCCGGCCTGCTCGATCATCCTGAACATCGAGGCCGAGCATTTGGATCACTACAAGGATCTGGATGAGATCAAGGCGGTCTTCGCCACGCTGGTGAAGCAAACCTCCGGTCCGGTGGTTTACTGCAAGGAATGCGCGGTGGCGACGGAGGTGGCGAGCAAGTCGGCGCAGCCGGTGAGCTATGGCTGGTCCGGCGCGGATTACACGGCGGCGGAGATCCGCGAACTGCGCGGTGCGACGGCTTTCACGGTGGTGAAGAACGGCGAGATGCTGGGCGACGTGGAACTCGGGATTCCGGGTCGACACAATGTGCTGAACGCGCTGGCGGCGATCGCCACGGCGGACCAGCTCGGGGCTGACTTCCGTTTGGTTTCGCGGGCTTTGAATACCTTCGCGGGTGCGAAGCGCCGGTTCGAGACCAAGTATCTCTCCTCGCGGGTGCGGATCGTCGATGACTACGGTCACCACCCGACGGAGCTGGCGGCAACGCTGCAGACGGCGCGCTCGCTGAAGCCGGGGCGCGTGGTGGTGCTTTTCCAACCACACCGCTACACCCGCACGCAGGCGTTGGCTGATGACTTCGGGAAGGTGCTGCAAGCGGCGGATCATGTCTTCGTCACGGACGTCTATCCGGCGAGCGAGCCGCCAATCCCGGGGATCAGCGGCGATACAATCGTGCAGGCGGCGAAGAAGCTGGGCTGCGATCACGTGGTATCGCTGCCCAGCTTGGCGACGGCGCATCACACGGTGGGCAATTTCCTGGAGCCGGGTGACCTGCTGATCACGCTGGGTGCGGGCAACGTTCACGAGGCGGGCACGAAGATCGCACAGCATCTGAAGGTGCTGGAGGAGATCATCGGCCAAGCCCCGCGCACCGACATCGATGCGAAGCTTTACGAGCCGATGCGACGTCACACGACGATGCTGGTGGGTGGCCCGGCGCAGTATTGGATCGAGCCGCACAGCTTCGAGGCCTTCGCGGCGGTGGTGAATTGCTGCCGCGAGCGCGGTATCGCGATGCGCGTGGTCGGCCGCGGTTCGAACCTGCTGGTGCGCGACGGGGGGATCCGCGGTGCGGTGATCCACCCGACGGGCGGGGCCTTCACGGAGTGCCGTGCGGAGGATGGCAAGATCATCGCGGGTGCCGGTGTGCGCTTGAAGAAGCTGGCGAGCGTCGCGCAAGCGGCGGGGATCGGCGGCTTTGAGTGGATGGAAGGCATTCCCGGCAACGTAGGGGGTGCGCTGCGGATGAATGCGGGCGCGATGGGCACGGAGACTTTCGACCAGGTGGTGAGCGTGACCTTCCTCGATGAGGACGGGGAGATTCGCACGCGCTCGCGCGAGGCGATCGTCTCGAACTACCGGGATGTGCCAGAGCTGCGGCGGAACTTCGCGCTGCAAGCGGTCTTCGAAGGCAAGCCGGACACGGCGGAGGCGATTCAAGGACGCTGGGATGCCTCGCGTGCCAAGCGCCGTGCCTCCCAACCGGTGGCGGCGAGTGCCGGATGTATTTTCAAGAACCCCACCGAAGTGCCGGCGGGCAAGCTAGTGGACGAGCTGGGCCTGAAGGGGAGCGGCGAGGGCAAGGCCCGCGTCTCCGAGGTCCACGGCAATTTCATCGTCAACGGCGGTGGTGCGACGGCAAGCGACGTGCTTGCGATGATCGAGCGCATCAAGGCCTCGGCCCGCGAGACCCGCGGAATCGAACTCGAGACCGAAGTGAAGGTGCTCGGGGAAGATGATTTCACTTTCTGACCCCATGATCCCCGACAATCTCCTCATCGCCGTCCTGATGGGCGGTCCCGGTTCCGAGCGCGAAGTCTCGCTGGCTTCCGGGAAGGCCGTGCTCAAGGCGCTTCAAGCTGCGGGCTGCAATGCCGTGGGCGTGGATGTGAAGGATGCCGACTTCGAACTGCCGGAGGGCACCGGGCTGGCCTACAACGTGATTCACGGAACCTTCGGTGAGGACGGCCAGCTCCAGTCCCTGCTGGAGAGCCGCGGTATTCCTTACACCGGTGCGGGCGTGGCCAGTAGCAAGACCGCCTTCGACAAGAATCTGGCGAAGGAGAAGTTCCTGGCGGCGGGTGTGCCGACGCCGGCTTCGGAGATCGTGGATGTGTCAGGCGGCGTGCGCTTGCCGTCCATCCCCGTGCCCTTCGTGGTGAAGCCGCCGCGCGAGGGATCGAGCGTCGGTGTGACCATCGTGAAGGAAGAGAGCCAAGCGCTGCCGGCGATGGAAACCGCGGCGAAGTATGGCAACGACATCCTGGTCGAGGCTTTCGTCGAAGGTAAGGAACTGACCGTCGGGATCCTGGATGATGCGGCGATGCCGATCGTCCACATCGCACCGCGCGATGGCTTCTACGACATGGCGAACAAGTATCCGTGGCTGTCCGGCGGGGTCGGCAGCGACTACTACTGCCCGGCTGATCTGGATGCCGAGACCACGCGACGCGTGCAAGAGGCCGCGCTGGCCGGGCATCGCTCGCTGGGCGTGGAGGTTTACTCGCGTGTCGACGTGCTGCTGGACGCCGCGGGCAACCCTTTCGTGCTGGAGGCGAACACCATCCCCGGCATGACCGAGACCAGCCTGCTGCCGAAGTCCGCCGCAGCGCACGGAATCGATTTCCCGGCCTTGTGCCTGCGCATCGCCGAGCTCTCGCTGGCCGCCCGTTCGAAGTAATCACCCTTCCCGCTTCGCCCCCATGTTCAAGAAACGCACCACCCGTGTCCGTCACAGCAAGGAGCTCACCCGCTTGCAGGTGAATGTCCTGTCGCCGCGCATCGTGTGGTTCGGCTTCCTGAAGGCGTGCCGCCAGACCGTGAAGGTGGCAGTGCTGGTGACCTTGGGGGTGGCCGCGGTGTGGGGGATTCGTGAGCTGATCCAGAAGGGTCTTGTAGAGAACAAGGAATTCCAACTGCAAGCGATCGAGCTGACGCCGAATCCGGCGATCGACGAGCGGCGCTTGATCAAGGTGGCCGGCATCGACATCAACGGCAGCCTCTTCGATTGCGATGCGGGCAAGATCGAGGAGACCCTGCGGGCGCTGCCGGAGCTATCGGCGGCATCGGTGCGGAGGGAGTTTCCCGGAACCTTGGTGGTCGAGGTGATTGCTCGTGAGCCCTACCTCTGGGTGGCGAGCACGAATCAGGAGGTGCAGCCGCGCGACCCTGAGAAGGGCTTGGTGGTGGATCGGCAGGGAATCGTCTTCCATTGCCCGCCCGCGCTCCATGCCAAAGCGGAACTGCTGCCTTTGATCCAACTGAGCGAGGGCGGTGAACCGCTCGTGCCCGGCAAGCCGGTGGTGCATCCGGAGTATGATCGTCTGCGGCGCTTGTATCAGGTGGCCTGCCGGGAAATCCCGGTGGCGGAGTCCTGGGTCTATCTTCTCCGCCAGAGCCGCGAGTGGTCGCTGGAACTGGTTTCACGCGACGGGACCGAGGCCTGCTTCGGTCTGGGTGACCACGAGCGGCAGATGAAGGATCTCAAATCCGCCTTGGATCACGCCCGCGAACGCGAGCAGCAGATTGCCTCGATCGAATTGATCCCCGAGCGAAACATCCCGGTGAAGCTGCGCGGCGGCGTGCCCCGCGCGATTCTCATCGACGAGCCCGCCCCCGCAGGTGTGCCGGACCGGCGCGCCCGCGATCTCAACGACCTCCTCAACCGTTAATCACGTACATGGCCCGCTCGAAAATCCACGTCGGCCTCGAAATCGGCACCAGCAAGATCTGCATGGTGGTCGGCGAGGTGAAGTCGGATGGCTCCGTCAAGATCCTTGGCGTCGGCCAATCGAAGTCGGTCGGCGTCAAGAAAGGGGAGATCTACGATTTCCCACAGGTGCGCGCCTGTGTGAAGGACGCGCTGGTGAAGGCGGAGGACGCGAGCGATGTGGAGATCGGCAGCGTCTATCTGGCGATCACCGGCGCGCACATCCAAGGCGTGAACAACCGTGGCAGCTTCCGCCTGCCGGACGACGAATCGGTTATCGCGCCGTCCCACGTGCAGGAGGCGAAGGAGATCGCCCGCGCGGTGGCGATCCCGCCGGACCATGTCTACCTGCACCACATCATCCGGCGCTATGGCGTGGATGGTTTCGAGCATGCGACCACGCCGATCGGGCTTTCCGGCAAGACGGTGGATGCGGACTTCCACGTGATCCACGGCATCCGCTCGCGGATCGAGAACCAG
This sequence comes from Luteolibacter rhizosphaerae, assembly GCF_025950095.1. Classification (NCBI taxonomy): domain Bacteria; kingdom Pseudomonadati; phylum Verrucomicrobiota; class Verrucomicrobiia; order Verrucomicrobiales; family Verrucomicrobiaceae; genus Neoluteolibacter; species Neoluteolibacter rhizosphaerae. The sequence goes on from NZ_JAPDDR010000008.1 coordinate 237,344, forward strand.
ATCAAATGCGTGCGGGAGATGCCGCTTGATATCGATGACCTGGTGTTTTCCCCGATCGCCTCCGCGCAGGTGGCGCTCGACCGTGAATCGAAGGAGCGTGGTGCGCTGGTGATCGATATCGGCGGCGGCACCACCGACTACGTCCTGTATCTGGATGGAGCGGTGGAGGCGACCGGCTGCATCCCGGTGGGTGGTGACCACGTCACGAACGACATTCACCTGGTGACCGGCCTGGCCTTCTCGAAGGCGGAGATCCTGAAGATCCGCGAAGGCGATGCCTCGGCGGATCCTGCGCGCTCGGTGGGCCTGATCAAGGTGGCGGACGAGAAGGGCTTCGCCGAAGCCGAGGTGAAGCGGCAGTTGCTGAACGACATCATCCGCCAGCGTCTCGAAGAAACCTTGCGCCTGCTGCAGCGGCGTTTGCCGGATGGAGCGGTCGAGCGGATCGGCACGGGCGTTTTCCTCTCCGGGGGGACCAGCCTGATGCGCGGATTCGGCGAATTGGCGCACGACATCTTCAAGCGGGACATCTACCGTCCGGAGCCGCCGGAACTCAGCGGCGTACAAGCGAATTTCAAGGACCCCCAATTCACCACCGCCATCGGCCTGATCCGCTATGCGCAGATCATCGAGGCGGAACGCGAGCCAAAACGTGGAGTCTTCCGCAAGCTCGGTAATGTGCTCTGGCCCTTTTCACGATAAACCCTCACCAGGCGGCCTGTCCGCCCCACTTCGAACGCCATGATCGAATTCCCACGCGACCTTCAGAACACCATCCCCTCCTCCTCCGTGAAAATCGTCGGTCTCGGCGGTGCGGGGACCAACATGCTCGACCGGGTCGTCCTCGACGGCATGGACGGCGCGGAAATGCTGGCGATCAACACGGACATCCGCACGCTGTCCGGATCGGTGGCGCGGGACCGGATCCAGCTCGGCCGCAACCTGACCAAGGGTCTGGGTGCCGGTGGTGATCCGGAGCTGGGCCAGCAAGCGGTGCTGGAAGCGGAGAGCGAAGTGCGTGCCTCGCTGAAGGGGCGCAAGATCGTGTTCCTCTGCGTGGGTCTCGGCGGTGGCACCGGCTCCGGTGCGGCGCCGATCGTGTGCCGCATCGCGCGTGAGGAAGGTGCCTTCGTGGTGGTGTTCGCGACGATGCCCTTCAGCTTCGAAGGCCGCCGCCGCCGCGAGCAGGCGGATACCTCTCTGAACGAGCTGGCGGTGCTCTCGAACGCGTTGGTGACCTTCGATAACACCCGCATGGGTGATCTGGTGCTAGCCAAGCAAGGCATTCACGAAGCCTTCGCCGCGGCGGACCGGATGATTTCCGAAAGTATCAAAGCGGTGATCCGCTTGGTAATCCGCCCGGGCCTGATCAACGTCGGCCTCGACGACCTGATGGCCGCGCTGCGCACGACGCGTTCCCGCTGTCTGTTTGGTTCCGGCATCGCGACCGGCAAGGACCGCGCGCAGAAGGCGCTGCGGAATGCGCTCAACAGCCCGCTGCTCGACCAAGGCGCGTTGCTGCGCGATACCGAGACGGTGCTGGTGCACCTGTGTGGTGGCGAGGACCTGACCCTTTACGAGATCGAGCTGCTGATGCAGAGCCTGTCGAAGCATGTGCCCGAGAAGGCACACGTGCTCTTCGGCGCGGCAGTGGACCCGAGCATGGGCGACCACCTGAGCATCACGATGATCAGCTCGCTGCCCGAGGACCGCCTGCACATCCCGCGGACCTCCCCGATCGAGCGTCCGGGTCTGCTGGAGCCGACGGTGGGATTCGCGGATGACGTCGAGGAGGAAGAAGAAGAACCGGTGGCGATAAAGCCGGTGGCCCGCGAGAAGAAGCCTGCCGTGAAGGCGGCGGTGACCGCAGCCAGCCTGTTCGCCGATCCGGCACCCGCGCCGGTGGTGGCGGAATTTACTTCTCGTGCCGCCGTGGTGGTGGATGAAGCTCCCTTTGCGGAGCCGGAGCCATCGCCCTTCACGATCGACCCGATCAAGCCTGAGGAAGAGGAAGACGAGGAGGTTTTTACCAGCCTGAGGAAGGAAGAGCCGGAGCTTGAAGTGGAGCCGGAACGGGAGCCCGAGCCTGAACTTGAATCCGAGCCGGAAGCGGTGTCCCTGCCCGAGATCGAGGATGAGGATTTCCCGGAGCTGGAGGCTCCGCCGGTGTCCGAGCCCGAGGAAGAAGAACCTGCGTTCTTCTCGATCGCCGACGATCAGGAAGCTGCAAACGAGAAGGAGCCCGAGGGCGAGAAGCCGGTGGTGCTGCCGGGCGTGTTCGATGATCTGGAGGAGGAATTCGCGGATCTGGAAGAGCCGGTGGTGCTGGAGAAGCCTTCCGGCAAGCCCAAGTCGGGCAAGGCTCAAACGGAACTGAGCTTTGAAGGCGGCCCGCGCGGAAAGTTCGAAGGGGCTTCGCCGAGCTTGTTCGAAGGCGAGGATCTGGATGTACCGGCCTTCCTGCGGAAGAAACGCTGATTTCGCGGGGTTTCACCCATTTGCTATCGCGGTCGCACCGGGACATGGCTTTCCGGTGCGACCGCTTTGGTTTGAGCCCGTGTTCGAGGAAGGGGGAAAAGGCCCCGGGATTTGTAGGGCTCGGGTCAAGCTTGCGATATCAACAGGTTGTGTTGATGGGGCGGCGGGTGATGTCACCTGACATCAGACGGGCTTTGCATTCTTTCCAACAGAAGTCATCGTCCCGGCCAGCCGACCGATGGAATCCAAGCCGTCCAGTCTTGAAAGCCTGCGGATCGACCGCTCGCAGACGCCGCTGAAAAGCAGCAGCGGAAAGGCTTGGTGGGTGATCCTGACCGTGATCCTGCTGGCCGCCGGAGCCTTCTTCTGGACGAAGCGACCACAAGCCGTGGCCGTGAAAACTGCCCCAGCGCGGGTGCAGCAAGGCACGGGCGGAAGCTCGGCGAAGACGCTGCTGAACGCGACCGGCTACGTGACGACCCGCTTGGATGCCACGGTATCCTCCAAGGTAACCGGCAAGGTGGCCGAGATCCTGGTGGAGGAAGGGATGAAGGTGGAGAAAGGTCAGGTGCTGGCGCGGCTCGATGACTCGAACGTGCAGACGGCGCTGCGGCTGGCGGAAGCGCGGCTGGAATCCAGCAAGCGCGCGCTGGAAGAAGCGGAGCCGGCGCTGGCCTATGCCGAGGCCGAGCTCAATCGCCTGCGCGGGCTGGAGCAGACCCGGGCGGTGAGCAAGACGGACTACGAACGGGCGGAAGCGGAGGCCCGGGGACGGCGCGCAGGGCTGGAAAGGCTTCGTTCCGAAGTCACGGTGTCCGAGCGCCAGGTGGACGACTGGAAGCAGCAGCTCGACGACACGATCATCCGCGCGCCCTTCGCCGGGGTGGTGACGACGAAGGATTCGCAACCGGGTGAGATGATCTCGCCGATTTCCGCGGGCGGTGGCTTCACGCGCACGGGCATCTGCACGCTGGTGGACATGAAGTCGCTGGAGATCGAGGTGGATGTCGGCGAGAGCTTCATCAACCGCGTGAAGTCCGGCCAGCCGGTGGAAGCGACCCTCGACGCCTATCCCTCGTGGAAGATCCCGTGCAAGGTGATCGCGATCATCCCGACGGCAGACCGGCAGAAGGCGACCGTGAAGGTGCGCGTGGGCTTCGATCAGCTGGACCCGCGGATCCTGCCGCAGATGGGCGTGAAGGTGGCGTTCCAGAGCGACGAGGCACCGGAGCCGGTGGCCGCGAATGCCGTGCTCGTCCCCAAGGATGCGGTGGCGAAATCGAGCGCGGGCAAGGATATCATATGGGTCGTGCGGGAGGACAAGGTGGAGCGGCGCGCGGTCACCCTCGGCCCGGAGCAGGGCGGAGATCTGGTAGTGAAGGCCGGCGTGTCGTCCGGCGATGCCGTGGTATTGAATCCACCTTCCACCCTTGAAGACGGCGCGAAGGTTACCTTAGAAAAATCACGATGAGCGATTCCCGTCCCACACTCGTCCGCATCGACAACGTGACCCGGACTTTCACGCGGGGTTCCGAGCAGATCCCGGTGCTATCCGGACTTCATCTCGATGTGAAGGAAGCGGAGTTCCTCGCGTTGATGGGGCCTTCGGGGTCCGGCAAGTCAACACTGCTAAACTTGATCGGAGGCTTGGACCGGCCGAGTTCCGGGGTGGTGCAGATCGGGCCGGACCGGGTGGACCAGCTTTCGGATGGGCAACTGGCGGCGTGGCGCGCGCGGCATATCGGCTTCGTGTTCCAGTTCTACAACCTGCTGCCGGCACTGAACGCGGAGCGGAACGTGGAGCTACCGCTCCTGCTTACCCATCTGAACAAAGCGAAGCGGCGCCAGCATGTGGCGGCGGCTCTGGATGCGGTGGGCCTGTCTCATCGCGTAAAGTCCTTTCCGCGCACCCTCTCCGGCGGTGAGCAGCAGCGGGTGGGCATCGCGCGGGCGATCGTGACCGATCCCACGGTGCTGCTCTGCGACGAGCCGACCGGCGACCTCGACCGGAAGTCGGGTGACGAGATCCTTTCGCTGCTGCAATCGCTCAACCGCGACCACGGCAAGACCATCATCATGGTGACCCACGATCCGCATGCTTCGGCACGCGCGACACGGACGGTGTATCTGAACAAGGGTCAACTCTCCGACACCCCGGAAGACTAAGCCAAGCGCGACCACGCCATGAAGTTCCTACCTCTGATTTGGGCGGGCCTGAAGCGGAAGAAGCTCCGCACGGTGCTCACGTTCCTCTCGATCTTCGTGGCCTTCCTTTTGCTCGGCTTCCTGGGCATCATTCACACCGGTCTAACAGGCGGGGTACAGATGGCCGGACAGGACCGGTTGATCATGCGCCACAAGGTCTCGCTGATCATGACCTTGCCGCAGGCCTACAAGGCCCGGGTGCTGCAGATTGACGGCGTGGAAGCGGTGGCGCACCAGACCTGGTTCGGCGGCATCTACAAAGACGACCCGAAGAACGCGATCGGGACCTTTCCGGTGGAGCCGGACGACTTCTTCGACATGTATCCTGAGATCCTTCTGAAGGAGGATGAGAAGGCTGCATGGAAGGCGGCACGCACGGGCGCGATCGTCGGGCGTACGGCAGCGAACCGTTTCCAATGGAAAATCGGTGACCGGATCGCGCTGAAATCGCCGATCTGGGGTCAGCCCGCCGGGATGGAGCAGTGGGAATTCGACATCGTCGGTATTTATGACGGGGCGAAGAAGAACACCGACACGAGCGGCTTTTACTTCCGCTACGATTACTTTGAGGAAGCGCGGCAGCGGGAGAAGGGAAAGGTGGGCTGGTACTCGGTGCGCGTGAGCGACCCGAACCGCGCCGCCGAGATCGCCGGGAAGATCGACGATGAATTCGCGAACTCTCCCTACGAGACGAAGACCGAGGCGGAGGGTGCTTTCTTCCAAGGCTTTGCCAACCAGATCGGGGATATCGGTACGATCGTGATGTCGGTGGTGAGCGCGGTGTTCTTCACGATCCTGCTGGTGGCGGGAAACACGATGGCGCAATCGGTGCGTGAGCGGACGGAGGAACTGGGCGTGCTGAAGGCACTGGGCTTCACGAATCTGCGCGTGCTGGTGATGGTGTTGATCGAATCCTGCGTGATCGCGACTCTCGGCGGCTTCGCCGGCTTGGGAGTGGCATGGCTGATCGTGCAGGCGGGCAATCCGATGCCGCAGGTGCTGCCGATCTTCGACCTGCCGGATCAATTCGTGATCGCGGGAGCGATCACGGCAGTGGCGCTGGGTCTGGTAGCGGGAGCCATTCCCGCGTGGCAGGCGATGCGCCTGAGAATCTCCGAGGCCCTGCGCAAGGGCGGCTGATGAATCGCTAAATCCTCATCGAATCATGTCCGGACTCTATCAGGTCATCTCGGCCGCCCTCTTCAATCTCCGTTCCCTGCCGGAGCGGAAGGGTTCGGCCATTACCGCGGCGATCGGCATTGCCGGGGTGGTAGGTGTGTTGGTCGGCGTGCTGGCCATTGCGGAGGGATTCCGCAAGGCGATGACGGTTTCCGCCTCGCCGGAAGTGGCGGTGGTGCTGCGCAGCGGTGCGGACAGCGAAATGACCAGCGGCCTCGAGCGCGAGGCCACGCGGGTGATCAGCGATGCGCCGGGGATCGCGCGCGGGGCGAATGGTCCGCTGACTTCCGCGGAGCTTTTCGTGATCATCAATCTGCCGAACCGGAAGACCGGCACGGATGCGAACGTGCCCCTGCGTGGCGTGCAGCCCGGGGCCTTCGAAGTGCGTGGAAATGTCGAGATCGTGGAGGGCAGGCGCTTCGAGACGGGCAAGAATGAGATCATTGTCGGAGCAGGGGCGGCGCGCTCTTTTATCGGCTTGGAGGTAGGCAAGGAGATCAAGATGGGCCAGGTGACCTGGACCGTGGTGGGTATCTTCACGGCGGAGGGAGGAATCGCGGAGTCCGAGATTTGGTCGGATGCGGATGTGCTGGCACCGGCCTACAACCGCAGCGAGGGCTTCCAATCGGTGTATGTGCGCCTTACGGACAAGGATGTCTTCGAGGACTTCAAGGACACGCTCACGGCGGATCCGAAGTTGAGCGTGAAGGTTTCGCGGCAATCGGACTTCTACGAGGAGCAGGCCACGATCATGACGGACTTCATCACCAAGATCGGCGTATCGATCGCGGTGTTGATGGCCCTCGGCGCGCTCTTCGGGGCGCTGAACACCATGTATAGTGCGGTGGCGGCACGGACGCGGGAGATCTCCACGCTGCGGGCGCTGGGATTCGGCACCGGGCCGGTGGTGATCTCGGTGCTGGTGGAGTCGGTGATGCTTTCGCTGCTGGGCGGGGCCATCGGGGCGATCGCGGCCTACCTGCTCTTCGACGGCTACAAGGCCTCGACGATGAACTTCCAGACCTTCAGCCAGGTGTCCTTCGCCTTCAGCGTGACGCCGCGTCTGCTCCTGAATGCGATCCTGTTCGCGACGGCGATCGGCTTGTTCGGCGGGATCTTCCCGGCGATCCGCTCGGCGCGGCTGCCGATCGCATCCGGCCTGCGCGAATCGTGATGCCCCGCGCGGCGCTTGCGGTGGCGGACCGGCGGGTCTAGAGCATGCGCTCGATATGGAACACCACGTGTATTTCTGGCTGAAGGACGAGCACAAGAACGAGGCCGATCTGGCGACCTTCGAAGCGGGTCTGGATGACCTGTTCAAGGTGAAGGGTTGCACCGGCGGCTTCTGGGCCGTGCCGGCCAAGGTGATGGAGCGCCCGGTGATCGATCAGTCCTGGGACTACGCGACCACCATGACCTTTCCCTCCGTGGAAGCGCAGGACATTTATCAGGAAGACCCCGATCACTACGTCTTCATCAACAAGTTCAAGGACTGGTGGGCGAAAGTGGAGGTGAAAGACCTGGAGCGGAAGATGAAGTAAGGAGACCTGCATGAAAGCGCTGCAACTCGTCGCCCCGTCCGAACTCGCGGTGGTGGATCTGCCGCAACCCGAGCCGGCTGGCGGCGAGGTGCGCCTGCGGGTAAAGGCCTGCGGGATCTGCGGCAGCGATCTCCACGGCATGGATGGCAGCAGCGGCCGGCGGATCCCGCCGATCGTGATGGGCCACGAGGCCAGTGGTACGGTGGATGCCGTAGGTCCGGGCGTGACGGCATGGAAGCCGGGCGACCGCGTGACCTTCGACTCCACGGTCTGGTGCGGCGAGTGCGGCTACTGCCGGGAGGGAAAGGTGAACCTCTGCGATTCCAGGCAGGTCGTCGGCGTGTCCTGCGCGGAGTTTCGCCGGGACGGTGCTTTCGCGGAGTATGTGACGATTCCGCAACGGATACTCCATCGCCTGCCGGAGGGGCTGTCATTTGAAGAAGCAGCCTTCGCCGAGCCGGTAGGGGTGGCCCTGCATGCGGTGCGGCGCGCGGGGGAAATCGCCGGAGCTACGGTTCTCGTCGTAGGCGCGGGCTTGATCGGCTTGCTCATCATCCAGGCGCTGAAATATGCCGGGGCTGCCAAGGTGATCGCGGTGGATCTGGATGAAGGCCGCTTGAAGCTGGCCCGGGATCTCGGTGCGGATGAGACTCATCTTTCCGGCCGCGATACTCCCGCGCTCAGCGTGGACATCGCAATGGAGGTTGTGGGTGCCGCTCCGACCGTGGACCTCGCGATCCGTTCGGTGAAGAAGGGCGGCAGGGTGGTGCTGGTGGGGAATCTCTCGCCGAGCGTGCCGCTGCCGCTGCAGATCGTGGTCACGCGCGAGCTGGACGTGCTCGGTTCCTGTGCGATCGCCGGGGAGTATCCGGAGGCGCTGGAAGCGATTGCTTCCGGTGCGATCCGGGTGAAGCCGCTGATCACCGCGAGCGTGGGTTTGGAGAAGGGCGCGGAAGCTTTCGTGAAAGCGAAGGCCCCGGGTGCGCTGAAAGTGCTGGTCGTGGAAGATTGATCCTAGCGATGGACTCTTCCGAAGATCCGCTCTGCACCTCCTGCGGGAAGAATCCAAGCAGGCACCATCTGGCCATCGTCAAGAATGGGAGCAGGGATAGTCAGAACTTGTGCGACGATTGTTTCGAGGCCGAAGCTCCGCAGGAATACAAGGACGAGCTTGCCGCCATCCGGGCGGCCAGTTGCGGCTATTGCGGTGCCCAAGCAGCCCTTAAGGCGAGCACGATCGACACGATCATCGGCCGACCGGCGGACCGCTTCGCCTGCTACTCCTGTTTCCAAGAGCATCACCGGTTTTTGTTAGAACGGCTGCACGGTATGGAAGCCGGGCTGACAGATGCCAAGGCCTCGGACCAGATCCAAGTGCTGCAGCGGCTCTCGGAGGAAACCGAGGCCCACATGCGGGACTGGGTAAGACAACGCGACAACTGAATGAACCTCTTCGATCTCAGCGGTAAGACCGCCCTTGTCACCGGAGCCAGCCGCGGGCTGGGCAAAGGATTCGCCCTGGCCCTGGCGCGTGCCGGTGCGGACGTGGTGGTGACCAGTCGCACGCGCGAATCGCTGGATGCTACCGTGGCGGAGATCCACGCGCTGGGCCGCAAGGCATGGGCGGTGGTGCTCGATGTTCGCGACCAAGACAGCATCACCGAGGCCGCGGAGGCGGCATGGGCGGCGGCGGGCAAGCTCGACATTCTCGTGAACAACGCGGGCTGCAATGTCCGCAAGCCGGCGCTGGAAGTGACTTGGGAGGATTGGAACCTCATCCTCGATACCAACCTGCGCGGGGTCTTCTTCATGGCTCAGGCGGTCGCCCGGCGGATGGTCGAGCGCGGCTACGGACGCATCGTCAATATCGGCTCCGTGACCTGCGTGAACGGCTACGCGGGCCTGGCTCCTTACGGTGCGAGCCGCGGCGGCGTGAAGCAGCTCACCATGAGCCTGGCCGACGATTGGGGGAAGCACGGCGTGACGGTGAATTGCCTCGCTCCCGGCTGGTTCAAGACCGCGCAGAACGCGGTGATGTACGAGGACGAAGGCTGGGTCGACTACCTGACCGACCGCATTCCTCTCAAGCGGCCGGGTGCCCCCGGCGACCTTGATGGCACCTTGGTTTTCCTCGCCTCCGATGCCAGCGCCTACATGACCGGCCAGACCCTGCTGGTGGATGGAGGGATCTCGGTAGGTGCGGTGAAAGCGGTACCGAAAAAGTAGCTCACACGCTACGCTTCCAGAGCCAGACCGGGCCGTCTTCCGGATGGTCGATCGCCCCTTCAAAGGTGAATCCCGCCTTCTCGCAAATGCGGGTGGAGGGGCTTTTCTCCGGGAGGGTGTGGGCGATCAAGGTGCTCACTCCCGCGGCTTCCTTGGCGATCTTCACCAGTTGCCCGGCCATCCATGATCCGTAGCCCTTGCCCTCGTAGGGAGGGAAGGTGAACCATGCGAGCTCCACCGTGCCGGTCTCATCCGGTGGCCCTTTGAAGGCGCAGGTTCCCACCACCGACTTATGCTCCGTGAAGCCGAGATAGCCGCACCATGGGGGGGTATTGCCCATCGCCACGGTGCCATTGATCACGTCCATGAGAATTTCGGAAACAGCTTCGTAATTCTTGCAATCGAACTCCATGTCCGGAGTGATCGGGATGAGTTGGGGCGTCATGTGAAGGCCTCTATCATCTCGCGGGAATGCCGCTTGCCAAGTTCCTTCCTTGTCCGGGGCTGCTTCGAGGCGTAGCTCGGGCCCGGCGCGGAACCCCGTGATCTTTCAAGATCTTCGGGATGGCGCGATTTTAAGCGATTTTGATAAACCCTCCGCCCTGAAACCGACGAGTGTAGGGAAACCCATGATACGTCTCGCTTCATTCACCTGCTGTTTTGCGTTTGCCGCCGTCGCGCTTGCGGAGGAAGGCATGGTCAAGGGCGCTCCCGCGAAGGAGGCGGCGGGCCGGATGAAGGTGCCTGCAAATTTTGCGGTGGACCTGATCGCCGCCGAGCCGGACGTGGTGCAGCCGATCGCGATGAGCTTCGATCACCGCGGCCGGATCTGGGTGGCGGAGGGCATGACCTACCCGAAGCGCGCGCCGGAGGGCGAGGGCAAGGACCGGATCCTGATCTTTGAAGATGCGGATGCGGACGGGAGCTTTGAAACCAAGAAGGTTTTCGCGGAAAACCTGAACTTGGTGAGCGGCATTGAGTGCGGATTCGGCGGGCTCTTCGTGGGTGCGGCACCGTATCTCATGTTCTTGGCAGACAAGGACGGCGACGACCGTGCGGACGGGCAGCCGGAGATCCTCTTGGACGGCTTCGGTTACCAGGACACCCACGAAACGTTGAACTCCTTCATCTGGGGACCGGATGGCTGGCTCTATGGCTGCCACGGTGTCTTCACCCACTCGCGGGTCGGTAAACCGGGGACACCGGACAAGGAGCGGGTGCCGATCAATGCCGGGATCTGGCGCTATCACCCGGTGACGCGGAATTTCGAGGTCTTCGCATGGGGCACATCGAATCCGTGGGGCCTTGATTTCAACGACCGCGGCGAGGCTTTCTGCGAGGCCTGCGTGATTCCGCACCTGTGGCACATCATCCCGGGCGGCTACTACCAGCGGCAGGCGGGCTCGCATTTCAACCCGCACATCTACGATCCGATCGAGACGATCGCGGATCACCGCCACTGGGTGGGGGATATCAAGGATCACGCGCACTGGGGACACGAGAATGCGATCCCGAAGAATGTCTCCGAGGCGGGGGGCGGACATGCCCATTGCGGATTCGTGGTCTGTCTCAGCGATGCCTTCCCGAAGGAATTCCGGGACAGCGCGATCTTCTTCAACGTGCACGGCCATCGCCTGAACCGGGACACGCTGGTGCAAAAGGGCTCGGGCTTCGTCGGCAAGCATGCACCGGACCTGATGCTTTCGATGGACGAGTGGTTTCTCGGCGTGGCGCTGGAGGCAGGGCCGGATGGCGCGATCTATTTCACGGACTGGCACGATGAGACGAGCTGCCATCGTCCCGACCCCGAGCGCTGGGACCGGGGGAACGGTCGTGTCTTCCGCTTGCGGCACGGCGAAGTGAAGCCATGGAAGGGTGATCTCTCAAAGCTGTCCGATCTGGAGCTCGTGAGGCTACAGGCAGGCCGCGACGAATGGGCGCTGAGGACCGGTCGACGCATCTTGCAGGAGCGTGTGGCAAAGGGGGCCGAACTTGACCCGGCGGCGCGGGAGTTTCTGGTCAAGACGCTGCTCGATCATCCGGATGAAACGCGGCGTCTGCGGGCGATGTGGTGCTTGGCGGCAAGCGGCGGCATGGGCAAGGAGCCCTTGTTCAAGGATGCGAGCGAGTGGGTGCGCGCGTGGTCGGTCAGGCTGGCCTCGCAGGCATCGCGTTCGATCGATACCGCGGCATGGCATGAGCTGGCGGAGAAGGAGGAATCGCCGGTCGTGCTGCTGGCGCTGTGTTCCTCGCTCCAGAAACTCACGCCACGGCGTGCGATCGAGATCGCGGAGCGGATCGCACCCAAGATGAACGCGGAGGATGCGAATTTGACGCGGATGTTCTGGTTCGGCTTCGAGGCGCTGGTGCCGCGGAATGAGAAGCGCGCGGTGCAGATCGCGCTGAGTTGTCCCGATGGACGTCTGCTTGAATGGACGGCCCGCCGTTTGGCCGCGCCGGATGCGTTGCTCGAAGCATTGCCGACCGCGGGAGACAAGACTACTGCACTGCTCGCGGCCCTTTCGGGAAGGCTCGACAAGGCGCCGGATGAACGCCTCAAGCCGGAGCATCTCGAAGTGCTGGCGAAGCTTGCCGCTTCCGGCGATGCGGGCATGAAGGAGAAGGCGGAAGCACTCGCGGCGAGATCCGGCGACAAACAGGCAGCGGGCAAGCTGTGGTCCACGGTGGAAGACCGCAAGGCGGGTGCCAAGGAGCGCTTGGAGGCGCTGAAGCTACTGGCAGGTAACTTAACCAAGAATGATGAAGGCCGCTTGGGCGGACTCTTGGATGATCCAGCACTGCGCGTGCCGGTGCTGCTGGCGCGGCCGGATCTGCTGGACCAGCCGGCGGCAGGTGACCGGGTGGCTGGATTCACCCCTGAGGAGAAGCTCGCCGTCAGCCGCTTGGCTGCGGGTGAGGGCAAGGTGGCGCGCGTGATCGAATGGCTGGAGGCCAAGAAGCTGCTCGACAAAGATGTGCCCGCCGACGCGGTGGCACGGCTGCGGGAAGTACGAGATGCATCGTTGTTGGCAAAGGTGGAGGCGCGCTGGGGCAAGCTGAGCTCCGATCAGGCGGCGCGGCGTGCATTGGTTGCCGAATGGCGTGGCAAGCTGAAGCCGGACATCCTGGCGAAGGCGGAACTGCCGAAGGGCCGCGCGATCTTCGATCGCACCTGTGCTGCCTGTCACAAGCTCTTCGGTGAAGGCGCGGAGATCGGGCCCGAGCTCACCGGTGGCGAGCGCGGCAACGTCGATCACTGGCTGGACAACATCCTCGACCCGAACGCTCTGATCGGGCAGGGCTATGAGCTGCATCAGATCGAGAAGAACGACGGTACCGTGGTCACCGGGATGCTTGCCGCGCAGAATGACAATGAAGTCACTCTGAGAATGGTAGGGGTCGAAACCCGGGTGGCGAAGAAGGACATCAAGTCGGACAAAGCTCTCGGGATGTCGATGATGCCGGAGGGCCTGTTGAGTGGGCTCTCGGATGCGGAGGTGCGCGATCTGATCGGCTATCTGATGGCACCTGCCCAAGTGAAAGCCGAGTGAACCGGTTTTGCCGCTTGGCTTGATTACGGTTGATCATCAGCACCGGCAGGTTTTCCGGATGCGCGGTGGAAGGAACTAATCCTTCACCTCGGGGGGGCAGGACGCTAGTTTACCGCCACCCCTCCCATGAAATTTGCAATTCCACTGATGCTTGTGGCCGCGGCTCCTTGCACGGAAGCCATCACCATCGAGATCCGCTACGAGCTTGCCGGCAGTAGCTTCTATAACCAAGTGGGGGCGAAGGAGGCTCTGAGAGCCGCGGCGGACTTTTATGAGGATCTGATCTCCGATTCGCTCGGTGCGATCAACCCCGCTCAGTATCCCAGCGCTGCATGGACTCCCACCTACGCCAGTCCGGTGAACGGGAATACGGTGAGCATGAACGCCCAGGCGAATCTGGTGGTGCCGGCGAATACCATCATCATCTATGCCGGATCGATGAATCTGGGTTCCGCCGCCGCGCGTGCCGGGGCTGGCGGCATCAATCTCGGCGGCAGCTCCTTGGCGTGGTGGAATCAGGTCTACAACCGGGGCGAGCCGGGTGCGGTGCAGTTGGTGCAAATCGGCGGCAATGTGAACTTCACATCGAACCCGACGGACTTCGCTCCATGGGGAGGTGTGATCTTCTTCAATTCCGCGATCGCGAACTGGAACTTCTCCACCAGCAACGCGACCGGAACGGCAGGGCCGGATGCGCTCTCGGTGGCGCTGCACGAACTCGGGCATATCCTGGGTCTGGGGACCTACCGCGCGGATTGCAGTTGGACCACCCTGATCAATCAGGCCAACGGGAAGTTCATGGGTCCGCTAGCCCTGAATTCCTTCGGGGTGAATCCGCAGACGGATGCCGTCCACGTGCTTCCCGGGGTGACGAAGAGCCGTGCCTATGGTTGCTTCGGTGTTCCGCACGGGACCGCCGTGTTTCCGCTGATGTCGGAGAGCTTGCCGGTGTCCAATACCTTCGATGTGCCGACGGATTTGGATCTGGCGATGCTCCGGGATATCGGCTGGGAGCTGACCCTGCCGGAGCGGCAGATCGGCATTTCCAAGGGCGCAGGTGCCGCGAGTGTCTCGGTGCCGACTTCGACCGGATTCAACTACGAGATTCGTCGTAGTACGAACCTGTCTTCGTGGGGTTCCCCCGTGGCCACGCTACAGGGCAACGGGCAGGTGAAGTCATGGGCCGACTCCACGGTACCTTCCAAGGCCTTCTACCGGGTGACACGGGTCGCAGCCGCACCGGCGGGTGCGGCTGCGCCAATGGTGGCGGTGAAGGATACGGGGGATTCAGGTCTGGTCCCACCCCCGGCGCCCGAGCCGACGCTGTGCGGATGCGGCGGGACTCATTGAAGAATGGCAGGGCGTGAGGTGAGATCGGCGCAGGGACGGCTCGTTTGGGTTTTCGCCCCCGTGCCCTCCCTCATTCGGAAGGCACGGGGGCGACAGCCATCAATGCGGCCGGATCAGATCCGGAGTTGCCACATGGCTTCGGTATCGCGGTCGCGCCACGCGGGGCGGCGGGCGATTGGATCCTGCAGCGTGCGCACGGCCTTGCGGCCGCCGGTGTAGACGAAGCTTTCGACTTCGATCTCCACGACTTCGAGACCCATGTAGTACGTGTCGCGAAGGGTCGTGACGGATTCGGCCCCGAAGGCGCGAGCCAAGTGTTCACGCAGCAGGGATGCTTCTTTCTTTCCGAGGAAGAGGAATGCCGGTGTCTCACCGAATTCGCACTTCGAGCGGATCAGTTCGGAGACGGCAGCGGTATTCCAGGTGCCGTCGAGTTCCAGTTCGGCAGTGAGGGTGGCACTGTCGGGGAACGTGATGTCGTGTTGTGTGTTCATGCTATCGTGTGGGGTTGGGAGCCCGTCCGAGGGCGAGCAAACTACGCTACCCGCCCCCGGTTTTATCAAAACGGGCGGCATGATCCGGGTGAAAGGATCAGTGAGTCGACCCGTATGGCGGCGCCATTTCAGGCCCTAAAAGGCCCCGAAAAAAAGTTCTGCTAGGCCACGATCCCGCCACTTTGGAGGCATCCGAAACACGTTTGATATGAGCGGATTCGATGATTCTTGCGCTGGAGTAATAAGCAAAGTCATCACGGCGCAGGGTGCCCGGGGGATTGCGGCCGGGGGATTGCTCCTCTTCGCCTTGCCATGAGCAACTACGGCTCCCCTCGTAAATTCCGCTCGCGCTATCGCACCTGCCATCGTCAGGCAGCCGCACGTGCCTTTACATGGGAGCAGTGGGCCCGTGAAAGGCGGCACCCTGAAGCAACGCGGAAGGCGATCACGTGGTGCCTTGCCACAGTGTCGATCTGCCTCCTCCTTCTCAGTCTGATCTATCAGCTCGCGAGCCGTTGACCTGTTAGGCGGGCCGCTCTCCCGTGAGCCAAGCCTTGCGCTCCGCTGCCAGATGAATGCTTCCGGTCAGATAGGTGCGTGCCCGGCCGGAGATCGCGACACGATCTTCCCGCAGCAGGCAAGTGAGCTCGCCACCGCGCGCCGATACCTGCCGTGCGGTCAATTCCTGACGACCGATCTGCTCCGCCCAATAGGGGGCCAGCGTGCAATGGGCGGAACCGGTAACCGGATCCTCGTTGACTCCGGCCTTCGGCGCGAAGAAGCGCGAGACGAAATCGCATTCCATGCCGGGCGCGGTCGCGATTACTCCCAGACCCTCGAGTCGGGAGAGTTCGGCGAAGTCCGGCTTGAGTGCCCGGACATCCTCTTCGGACTCATAGACCGCGAGCAGATCGCGGGACTTCGCCGTGAAGAGGGGAATTTTCCCGAGTCCCTTCACCAGCGGTCCCGGAGGATCGCAGGCGGTGGGCGGGGTGCTAGGGAAGTCCAGCACCAGTAGCTCGCCGCGACGGAGAACGCCGATCTCGCCGGACTTTGTCTGGAAGCTCACCTCATCCCCTTCGAGCCCGCGATGGCGGAAGAGAACATGCGCTGCCGCGAGAGTGGCATGACCGCAGAGGTCCACCTCCACGGTGGGGGTG
Organism: Luteolibacter rhizosphaerae; assembly: GCF_025950095.1. Lineage (NCBI taxonomy): Bacteria > Pseudomonadati > Verrucomicrobiota > Verrucomicrobiia > Verrucomicrobiales > Verrucomicrobiaceae > Neoluteolibacter > Neoluteolibacter rhizosphaerae. The sequence continues at coordinate 253,528 of NZ_JAPDDR010000008.1, forward strand.
AACCAACGGAGTTCGAAGCCCTCCGCTCCCTGAGCCACGAAGGCGGTTTCGGATTGGTTGTTCTCCGCGGCGATCGACTGGAGCGTCTCGTCGGGAAGCCAGGTTTCCAGCAGGCAGACGCCTGCCGGATTACCGGAGAAGAGCCTGCTGGTGAATGCGTCGATCTGGAAGTAGGGCAGGTCCATGGTCGGGATGCGGGGTGGGGAAATCAGATCGGATGATCTGCATTCCTCTATAACCCGGAAAGGACCCCGGCGTCATGGAAATCCTTTGTGCTTCCCCGTGATTGTTAGCGCTTCAACAGGAGCGAGCCCTCGGAACCCATGACCGCCTCCGCTGTCCGTGTCTCGTCGCCGTCGTGGAGGATCGCGAGGAAATGGGCATCGACGAAGATGCCCTCGACCACTTCGCGAAGGATCTCCATGGCTGCTCCGTCCCGCATGCCACGCGGGAAGGCCAAAACGAGAACATAGCTGCGCCAGGCGGGATACTCGGAGACCTTCTTCCTTGCGACCCAAGCTCCGCGAATCGCTTCGTGCCGCTGTAACAGGGTCATCAGGTGGGATTGCTCTTCAGGTCCGAGTTCCGGTGGGAGGAACCGATCGCTTGTCCTCGTCGAGTTCCGTTCTTCGAAGGCCCGCTGCATGCTTGCGAAGTTGAAGTGGGCGCGATTCTTGAGCGTGCTGATCTCGCTGCTCCGCCCGAGACGGTCATAGAGACCGGCAAGCATGTTGAGCGATCCTTCGAAGAGATCGGGACGCTCGGATGCTTTCTCGAGATGGGCGATCGCAGCCGCGTCAGCCTCGCTTGCCAAGTGCATCCCCCGGAAATAGTTCGCGGGAGGGTGCTCGGGGTTTTCGATGAGGAAGCCGAGAAGCTCTTCTTGGATCGACTTCACTCCATGGAGCCGGGCGCGCATGAAAAGTTGCTGCCACTTGCCCTCCCGGGTGGATGGCGAGATGCCCTCCAGGAGGGCATGGATCTTGCGCTTCGTTTGATGGTCCTCCTGCCATCGCGGGGAAACATGCTCCTGCCACTGTAGGCTGAACTTGTCGCGAGCAGCCATGGCCACCGTGGTGCCGAGGAAGGCATCGGAAGCACGGATATCCAGTTTTCCGGTGGATCCGGCGGTCGCGCTTACTCCCAGCGCTGCGAGACGGTCCTTGAGGCCAGGATGAGTATCCGCGGTGCCTGTCTCGATCGACAAAGCATCCTCGAGCCAGCGGTTCTCCAAGTGTGGATCTGCCGCCGTGCCGAGAAAGGCGTGCATGCGGTGGAAGACATCTTCCGGCGGCCGCGGGGTGCTGGCCGTGGAGCGGCCGATATCATTCCAGAATCCTTCATCCAGGCGTTGGGATTCGATGGCGATGCGTTGCAAGGCCATGGCGGATGACTGCGGTGAGGTGACCTTCGCGGCAAAAGCGTCGGCCTGATATTCTTGGGCGCGGGAGAGGACGAAGGCGCTCGCGTTGAAGCGCGGCCAGAACCAGTTGATGAAGGCGATGACCGGTCGCGGTGCTCCCTGCTCGGAAAGGGAAGCCATCACCTTTACCCATGACACCCGCAGGCGGTAGAGCCAGTTCCCCAGCCGCCCGTGCCGATGGGAGAGGTGGGCGAACTCATGAGCCAAGACTGCGGTGAACTCGTCCGGGGTGAGGGCATCCAGGAGAGGGACGCCGAGGATCAGATAGGTCTTATGCCAGCCGAACACCCCTAGCCGGGGAATCTGGACAACGGCCGCATTTAGTTCGCCAGTGAGTAGAACCTGGTTGAATTTCACGCCGCCAGCTTGCCGCGAGATCGAGTCGATAAGCTGGAAGAGCTCCGGGCAATCGCGACGATGGACCGGGATACCCTCGGGTGCCGTCAGTCGGACCCACAGCCCGCGGATGATCGCAAAGGTGAGGATAGCTGAGGGAATACCGACCACGAGCCCGACCTTGATCGAAAGGAAGCTCGGCGCGTAGAGGATCCAGGCGGCTGCGAGGAGGGTCAGCGCTAGGCCTGCGATGAGAAAGAAAGCGAGCCCGCCATAGCCGAGGATGGCAAGAAAAGCAGAGCGCCGCGCCAAGGCGGGGTGGCGTCCTTTGTAAGCGGCTTCGAGTTGGGATACGAGGGCATCGAACTGCGCTTCAGTCACGCCATTCCCATAGGGAAGAGATAGGATTCTGTCAGGCTGAAAGCCGGGATCTCCCGATCTCAGTTCCCCGCCAGCGCGCGCGGGATCGACTTCACCTGTTTCTTCAGGGCGCGAATCACCTTGGGGGCGGCGAGCACGAAGATGCGGACGCGGTTCTCATTGTCGCGCGACCACTGGAGGTCGATCTCGCTGCGGACGCCGCTGACCTTTACCGGGAAGAGGGCGTTCTTCGCCGCGTTCGGCCGCGGCTCTTCAATGCGGTCGAGCAGGTTGCGGACCTGCTTTTCCTCGAAACCGGAATCCACATTCTCCACGATGCAGCCGAAAACGTAAGGGAGATACTCGCTCTGGGTGCGGATCTCGATCCCGCGCCGCGGGGTGTAGGCCAATTCGAGCTCATCGAGGATCTCCTCGGAGCTGCCATGTCCGCGATAGTAGCGTCTCTCCAGAATCCGCGCGAGGATCCACCCCGCGATGAGCCCGCAGCACACGATCGCGGGCAAAATCAAATAGGCGTAAGGCATTCGGTTCTCTCTTTCCGGTCATCTCTCGGGGGGAGTGGCGGTTCGGGGGGCACTAGGTATGACCCGGCGGAAGGCTCCCGCGTTCAATGTTCGCGGTCTTGAAGCGTGTCACCGCTTGCCACGGAGCCCGTGCATGTTTCTCTTTGGATCGCATGCTTTTCCGGCTGGGTTGCATCTTGCTCTCCGCGGTGGCGGCCATCACGGCCTCCGCCGCACCTGCCTTCCTGCCCTATCAGGCGGACGAGCACACGCTGCACCTCTGGCACCTTGATGAGGCGGGAGCGCCCTTCAAGGACGACGGCATCAGCCCCACGCCCCTGTTGGGCCTGTTGCACGGGGCGGAAGCAGGCAAGTCTCCCTTCCCGGGGTTTGGTGCGGCGGTTTCCTTTTCCCTCGCCTCGGATTCGACCCCGGGGATGCGTCGCTCCTACGGGCCGATTCTGCTGGCGAAGCCGGCTCTCGATTACGGCCCGAAGGACAACGTGGATCCGCCCTTCCCGGTGACCGGCCATGACGGGGCCTTCACCTTCGAGGCGCTGGTGAAGCTGGATTGCCTGCCACAGGACGCTCCGGGACTGGCGCTGGATATCGTGAGCATGGACGACGATGCGGGCGCGAACCGGGTCTTCATCTTCCGGATCGAGAAACCGGGCTTCCTGAGTTTCCTGCCCATCTCCGGGAGCGCGGTTCGTGGCGGCGGTCTCGCGACCATTCCCTCCACCGGTCCGCATGCGGTGGCGGTGGGCGAGTGGTTCCACGCGGCGGTCGCCTATGACGGTCGCGAGACCGCGGTGAACAACCTGAAGCTCTACTGGACCCGGCTCTCCGCAGGCAACGAGGTGGCAAACCTGATCGGGCAGGGAACCCTGACTGCCGACCTCTCGCCGATGCTCGGTGACTTTGCGATCGGGAACTCGGGTGCCTATTCGGGAGGCGGCGGACCTTGGGAGTTCTTCCCCGGTTCCATCGATGAAGTGCGGATCAGCGGGACCGCGCGCCAGCCATACGACTTCTGTTTCGTCAGCGAAGACGCGAAGTACCGCGCGGTCGAGCTGTCGCGGCGGCAGCCGGTGAAGACTCCGGAGTTGGGGATGATGCTGCGGCAGGTATCCGTGGCGGAAACGCCGGTGGCCATGCCGCAGCCGGGCAAGCCGCTGGTGCTGGGCTGGGGCCTGCACCGCTTGGATTTCGATTTCGGGTTGCTACCCGGCGTGAATGCCGACCCGCTGGCCGTGCGCTGTCGCCTGGAGGGGCTGGACGACGAGTGGCACCCCTCGGCACGCGGGATGACGATGGAGTGGGAGATGCTCGACAGCAGCGGCAGCTCCCTCGCTAGGCGACTCTTTGCGGTGACCGGGTCCAGCACCGGCTGGGAGATCGATGCGCTTGGCTCGCCGCTGGTGAATCGCACCGAACCTCTTTTCGTCCCGGAAGAGACGAAGAAGATCCGAGTGACGGTGTCCTCCGGCACGCCGGACACGACGGGCACCTGGGTGATCGATGATCTCTCGCTCGCGCGGTCCAGTTCGCCGGGCACCAACCTCTGGCCCAACGGGCACTTCGGGATCGGCGAGCGGATCAACCAGATCGGTGGCATCCCCGCGGGCTGGGAGCGGCGTGGCACGGAGCCCGCGATCGCCCGCGTGATGCAGCTCGGCCGCAGCTCCGCGCTGGGTTTGCTGGATGCGGAGCAGGATCACTCGGCGCTGTGGACTTCCACGCAGGAGCTGCCGGTGAAGCCTGCCAAGGGCGGCGAGACCTTCCTGCTTTCCTGGGCGGAGTCTTACAACGTGATTCCCGGTGCCTCGCTGCGGGCGACCTATCTGAACGTCCCGGCGGGGCACTACACTTTCCGCGCGATCACGGTGGGGAATGCGCCTGAAGCCGGGACCACGCATCTGTCCTTCCCGGTCATCGTGCGGGAACCTTTCTGGCAGCAGGGCTGGTTCGCTCCCGCGGTGGTCGCCGCCTGTGTGCTGATGGTGGGACTGGCATCCTTCGCGGCCTACCGCCGCCGTTCTCGGCATCGCTTGGCGGCGATCAAGCTCCAGCATGCGGTGGAGCGCGACCGGGCGCGCATCGCACGGGATATGCACGACGATCTCGGCACTCGTGTCACGGTGCTGAATCTCGCCGCATCCTTCGTGCGGCGCGCCATCGGCGGCGATCCCGAGAAGGCGCGGCAGCAGATCTTGCGGCTGGAATCCGCGGCGCGGGATCTGGTGAATGCGATGGACGGGCTGGTGTGGGCGGTGAATCCCTCGAACGACACGCTGGACCATCTGGCGACGCACCTCTCCGCCGTGGCGCAGGAAATCTTCCGTGATAGTCCGGCGAAGATCCGGATCTCGATTCCGCCCGATCTCCCCGCCGTGCCCCTGCGCTCGGACTTCCGCCATCACTTCGCGCTCGGGGTGAAGGAGGCGCTGCACAATGCGCTCAAGCACGCGGGGCCCTGCGATGTTTCCTTCCGGCTCTCCGTGGTGAATGGCGATCTCATGGCGGTGATCGAGGATAATGGCCACGGCTTCGATCCCGCCGCGCACCGCGAAGGTAACGGTTTGAGAAATCTCGCAACCCGGTTCGAAGAGCTGGGCGGCACTTGCAACATCGATTCCACCCCCGGGAAGGGTACTCGTGCGGTCTTCCGTTGCCAGTTGCCCCAAGTTCCGGCATTGCCTCGTTCATGACCTCCGGCAAACGCTCCATCGCCATCGTGGAGGACGACTCCGTCCTGCGCGAATCGTTCCGCGAAGCTCTTAACGCCTCCGACTCCTGGAAGGTGACCGGCTGCTACGGTCGCGCGGAGTCCGCGCTGCCCGCGATCCAGAAGGAGCCGCCGGATGCCTGCGTGGTGGATATCCAGTTGCCCGGGCTCTCGGGGATCCAGCTCCTGCGCAAGCTCAAGCCGCTCTGTCCGCAGACGCAGTTCCTGATGGTGACCGTGTTCGAGGATGCGGACCGCGTCTTTGAAGCACTGGCAGCGGGGGCCTCCGGCTACGTGCTCAAGAAGGACATCGATTCGAAGCTGCTCGAATCGCTCGATGATGTGGTCGCGGGCGGTTCACCCATGTCGAGCGGGATTGCGCGCAAGGTGGTGCAGCACTTCCAGATCCCCGTGGCCGAGCCGAACGAGGAGTACCACCTGACCCAGCGCGAGAAGGAGACTCTCGACCTGCTGGCGAAAGGCTATCTCTACAAGGAGATCGCCCACGAACTGGGCGTGCGCATGGAGACCGTGAGCTTCCACCTCGGAAATATCTACCGGAAGCTCCACGTGCGCACGCGCACCGAAGCGGTGCTCAAATACATGAACCGTCAGCCTGACGCGTGATCGCCATGGAAACCGAGCGGAAACAGTTCAACCTCTTCATCCGGCGCTGGCAGGCGCGGCTCTTCATCGCGGGACTGATCTTGCCGGCAATCATCTTCGTGACCCTCGGCCTGGTATTCCGGATGGAAGCGGACACCTCCGTGATAGCAGCGCTGATCGTGGGCGGGAGCTTCCTGCTCGTCGCCCTGATCTTGCAGGGCTGGCGCTATGAGCGCTGATCAGCGCGCGGCATCCGCCTCGGCCTTGGATGCCTTGCGGGCTTCGGCCACGAAGTGATTGCAAGCCTCGCGGCAGAGCAGGGGAATCGCCGCATCCGGCGCGATTCCACCCACGACACCGTCATAGCGGCTAGCCTCGCTGTCTTCGAGCGGAGTGGCTTCATCAATCTGCCAAAGGATCTTCTTCACGCAGCAATTGCCGGGTCCGCAGACTTCCTTGACGAGGCTTTGCGCACCCGCATCGCTGAGATTGCGGGCGAAACGATACATCCCGGTCTGCCGGTTGAGCTTGGTACGGAGATGCTCGACTTCGATGCGGTCGTCCTGCGCGGCGAAGTGCAGTCCGATGGCGGCGGGATAGAACAGATCGAGCGCCTGCTTGAGCTCATCCGCCGAGGAGAGCTTGAGCGCCCAACCCCGGATCAGGGAAAGCTCACCCTTCGTGAATCGATAGTGCCCATCCGAACCCCACGTGCAGATGTCGCGTGCCTTCTCCGGATTCTCATGCAGCTCCAATTCCGCAAGAGGCAGACTCTCGTCGTCGATGTGGCGGAGGGTATATCCTCCTGCATCCGCTTCGATCGAGACTTGGCCGATGCGGTGGACACCGGCGGCGATGGCTCCAGCCAGGCGTTCAGCGAGCTTCATGATATTTCGCGTCGAAGTCGGTCACTTGATCGAGAATCACATCCGCCATGTTCCGGCCGGTGCCGATCGCGGAGGAGTAGTAGAGCGTCTTGCCCCGCAGGTGATGCGGATTGTGGCGGAAAACATCGCGCTGGCTGGCAGCCTCCCCGGGCTCCGCCTCGATTCCCAGCAGCACCGGGATGTCCTGATAGCTGTGCAGACCGTCCGCGATGAAGAAGGGCACCACCACCACATTCGGCGTGGCGGCGAGCTTGTCCCATTCCGCGATGAAGGGCTGCTCTTCCATGTAGGCATCCAGAACCTCGGCGTAACCCGCACCGGACGCCTTGATCAATTCCGCCTGATCCCGCACCGCCTTGGTTGAGTTCTGGTTCAGGCCGGTGCCGTGACCGACGATGAAAAGCGTCGTCTCCGCCGGGTTCGCATCCGGCGCCACCTCCCGCGCGCGTTGCAGCAGTAGTCCGGTCATCGAACGATGCACGCCCACCGGCAGCGTGTAGTGCCAAGTCTTCCCGGCGCGGCGGGTGCTAGGCCCCTCCAACTGCAATTCCCGCGGGATCACATCCTGCGTGAAGTAGCCCTCGCTGATGAAATCCGGCACCACGTAGACCTCCTCCGCGTCGATCATGTATTTGACCTCGCGCATCGAGGGTTCCTCCTTCCAGAAGCAGCAGTGGACCTCGCCGAAAAGACCGCGGGAGCGGATCTCCTCCGCGTGCTCGAAGTAGGGCGTGGAGGAATCCGGATTTTCCGTCGAGCCGTGCCCCACGATGAGGAGGGCCGCATGCGGCTTGGGCGAGAAGGACATGCCCCCGAACTTGAGCGCGAGGGCCGGGGATGCAAGGGTTTGTTGTGCTTTGCAAAGCGGGCACGGGATCACAGCCTGCCGCGTGCTTCCGCGCCTCCAGCTTTGGATCGACCCTGTCCCGCGCGAGGGCCCGGAGAACATGGCGGTGGACCAATGGCTTGCGGAAACTTCCCGTGTGCCGGTCCTACGCCCCTACCGCTGGACTGAGGGCTGGGGGAGCTTCGGTTACTTTGTGAAGCACGCCGATCTGCCGCCTAAGGATCTGCGCTGGGTGCGACGCTGGACCGGCGGCGGGATCGTCGATCACCGTGCGGACTGGACCTACACGCTCTTCATCCCGAGGGGACTAGAGCTGGCGGAGGCCCGCGGTGCGGAGAGCTATCGGGTGATCCACGCGGCAGTGGTGGCGGCCTTGAATGGGGCGGGGATTCCCGCGCGGCTCGCAGGTCCGGCGGCACCGGCAGCCGGGGGGGAATGCTTCATCCAGCCGGTGGAGCATGACGTGCTCGATGCAGAGGGCCGGAAGATCGCCGGGGCGGGCCAACGGAGGACCGCTAGGGGGCTTTTACATCAAGGCTCCGTCGGCTGTGTCCCCCCCGCGGCGGAGGCGCTGGCCTCGGAATTGTCCGTAGAGGTCGATTTGGTGAGCCTTGAGCCGCCTCCGGAGGTGATTTCCAACCTCGCCGGAGAGCGCTACGGCAAGGAAGGATGGACCTTCCGGAGATGAATCGCATATCCGCAGGCTTTCGCCTTGCCAGCAGGGGGGAGCTTGGAGATTGTCCCGCCCGTCCGGGGCGTAGCTCAGCCTGGTAGAGCGCCTGCTTTGGGAGCAGGATGTCGTCAGTTCGAATCTGGCCGCCCCGACCACTTTTCTTTCACGGAGAGGTCCAAGCCCTTGGTGAGATCGCCGGGGTCTTTGTTATCCTGAGGCTGAATCCTCTCGCATCGAGACTCCAACCACTGCTCTCCGACCCATGAGAACAATAGAATTGGTGAGATTTCTCTTACCGACTCTGATGCTCGTTTTTCCGCAAGCTAGTTCTTTGGATCAATTGCCGGATCAGAGGACCGAGCTACAGAAGAGGGCTGCCATAGAAAGGGAGGCTCAGAAGGCCGAGGTTCAAGAGATTCAGAGAATCTCGGATGAGGCAGAGATCTGGTACCTCGAGCCGACAACAAAGGATTGGTCCAAGTTCCGTTGGAAGAAGATCCGTGGGAATGCAAAAAGTGGAATCGCGCGATTGATCAAAGGTGCGATAGTGTCCGACAGAGCGGGGATGTCGTTTACGCTGGATCTGCCTGCCGAGACCAAGCGAGAGCGAGCCGAAGGATTCGCGATCCTGAAGGGGCCTGACGGAGGCTTCAGCGGATTCGTGCGAAGGGCCAACTTCGAGGAGAAGTCTTCATTGAAGTTGATTACGGTGAACTCCTTCATCAGCGAGAAGGAAGTATTCTCATGGTCACCCAAGCCATGGTTTGTGGGGATCGTAACGGAAGTCTCCATCACGTCGCTTCTCAGGGCCGATTAAAGCGAAGAGGACGAGCAAGTTCGCGACTGAAGCCGGCCCGAGCTTCCTTTGCTGCCGAAACTACTATTGGTTTCAGCAGCAGTTCCGGGCGCCCCGACCATTTTTCCCTCAAGCCCTTTATGGCTTGCCAGGATACACCGGCTTCAATTCCTCCGCGGCACGGAAAGCTTCCGGCGTGTCGAGGATGACTCCGGGATCGAGTTGTTCACTCAGATTGCGGTCCAGCGCGGCTGCCAGTCGGGCCTTGGTTTCCGCATGCTTCGGATCGGCAGCCAGGTTCGTCAGCTCGAAGCGGTCCTCCGCGGTGTGATAGAGTTCTTCGGCGGGACGGTGGAGGAAGCGCTCGACCAAGCGCAAGGTGCGCGGGTTCTCCGTGGCGGTGAACATCCACGAGCCCCAGTAGGGATTGTGCTCGGTGCGCCCCATCAGGTGTTTCTCGATGTAGGTGCGTTCCGGGGCGAGATTCCGGATGTAGCGCCACTCGCCGTCGCCGATCGAGCGGATGGGATAGGGCGGGCCTTCGGGATAGTTGTTGTGCATCCCGTAGACGAAGTCTCGGTGCTTCTCGCTCTGCCCACGCAGCACGGCAGCGAAGCTGCTACCATCGAAGATCGCGGGGTCGGGCTTGCCCCCCGCGAGCTCGATGAAGGTAGGCAACATGTCCGCGTATTGCACCAGCGCCTTGGTCCGGCGTCCTGAGGGGACGACCTGTGGCCAGCGGGCTACGATCGAGGTGTGCAGGCCGGCATCCCAGTTCGTCCACTTGTTACCGGGGAATTGGGCGCCTTGCTCGCTGGAGAAGATCACCAGCGTGTCATCGGCCCGCTTGGTCTCGTCTAACAGGCGGAGCAGTTCGCCGACCTGCCCGTCCATGTAAGTGATCTCCGCGAGGTAGCGGGAGAAGCTCTGCCGCGTCATCGGCGTGTCTGCCAGATTCGCGGGCAGCTTGATCGACTTCGGCGGGTAGGCGGAGGCATCGCCCATCACCCAGGGAGCATGCGGCTCGGTCAGGGCCACGACGAGGCAGAAGGGCTGCTTCTCATCGCGGGTGATGAATTGCCGCGTGCCGCCGAGGTCGTGCGGGTTGGTGGGATCACGCACGCAATTCTCATCGAAGCCCGGGACCTTCTCGAAAGGGAAGGAGGCGGCTGGCTTGATGTGGGTCTTGCCTGCGAGGCCGACACGGTAGCCGAGATCGCCGAGGAAGTGCGGGATGCTGCGCGTGCCGGGGCGGCAGGTGCTCTGGTTCCATGCGCAGCCATTCCGCAGCGGCAGACGGCCGGTGTAGAATTCGGAGCGGCAGGGCGAGCACATGGCCATGCTCAAATAGCCCCGCTCGAAGACCGTGCCCTGCTTCGCCAGTCCGTCCAGATTCGGCGTGCGGGCGTTCTCGCCACCGTGGAAGGACAGGTCGCTGTAGGTGCAATCGTCCGCGAGGATGACGAGGATGTTCGGCTTCTCCGCCGCGACCAGGGGAGTGGCGAAGAGGAAGGAAAGGAGCAGTAGCGACTTCATTGGAACTTCTGGGCTTCGTCGGGACCGGGCGTGGCGTAGGCGGGATCCTTCGCGCGGATGAAGGCATCACCATCCTTGGTGCCGACTTCGATCGGCACGATGGTGACCCCGCGCTGGTTGATCGTCTGGGCATTCGCGGAGAGATCGCGAGTCTCGATTCCGTCACGCGGCAGCGGTGGCACGTTCGCGTTGAAGAAGGCGGTGCACCACCATTTGCCGTCGCGGGTCTGGAAAGGTGTGCCATGACCGAGGAAGCGTCCGGCGAATTTCCGCGGGCCGTATGGACCGGTGATCTTGTCAGCGCTGCAGTAGTAGAGATTGTAGGAGCCCTTGCGCCCCTTGTCCGTGGACCATGCGGTGCCGATGTGGACATACTTGTCGCCCACCTTGAGCATGGTAGCGCCTTCGTGGCCGATGCGGCTGATCGGCTTGCCCTCCGGGCCCGGGCGGCTCCCGGCGGGATCGATCCGCAGGGCTTCCCCGGCGAATCCGGTGAAGCCTTTCTCAAGCGGCGCGATCAGTGTGTCCGCCCAGAGCAGATACCAGGTATCGCCGTCTTTGAAGAGCGATGGGTCGTGCTTATCGCCCAGCTTGCCCTTCATCGGGTGGCTCCATGGGCCCTTCAGTTCGGGGCCCGCGCTCAGCGCGAGATTCGCCTTCGCGGCGGGGCAGTGGACCAGTGCCCAGCGCTCTCCGGTCCAGTGTAGCTCCGGTGCCCACACCAGCTTCCCGGGTTTCGGGCGCATGCTGTCCTTCATCGTGAAGGGCGTGCCGAGCGATTCCCATTCGACAAGATCCTTGCTGCGCCAGACCTGCACCGTGCCGCCCACGATCGAGTTGTCGCCCAGGCCCACATTGTAAGGATCGGATTGCTCGCGTGGATCGCCGACATCGGGGGTGGTGCCGGTGAGATAGTAGAAATCATCCGGCCCCAGCACGATGTAGGGGTCGCGGATCCAACCGGTCTTGATGAAGAGGGCGCGCTCGTGCTTGGCCAAGCCGCTCTCGATCTCCGTGCGGCTCATCACGGTAGGCAGCGGTCCGGGCTCGGGGGAGGGGTAGATCTCGGCTCTAGCCTGGAACACCAGGCTACCACCGAGCATGAGGAGTGAGGGGATGAGTTTCATTGGGCGTTCTCCCGGTTCTTCTTGTTGCGCTTTGCTTTGGGTTTTGGTGTGGCCATGTCCGGGGTTCTGTATTTCAGCTCGGGCTCGCGATTCTCGGGCAAGGGAATCGCCGGCTTGGAATGACCTTTCATTTTGCCAAGCGGACAAGTGTTGCCGGAAATCTCCGGGAGCGGCGAAAATTCCTGCTTCATGCGGAACACGTCACGCCTTGGCAAAATCCTCCTTTCAAGGACCGGTTTCCGGTCTTCCATTGTCCGCAGATGACCCGCCGGGAAAAAGACCAGCAGATCGATGCCGCCGTCCGCACGCATCACTCCGGATTGCGCTATTTCATCCGCTCGCTCGGCGTGAGCGATGCCTGGGTAGACGACCTCGCCCAAGAGACCTTTCTGATCGCGCATCGCAAATGGGAGGAGCTGGATCACCCTGACCAAGCTCCGGGCTGGCTGCGCCAGATCGCACGGAACCTGGTGATGAACGAGCTGACCAAGACCGGCCGCCGCCAGCGCCTGCTCGACGAGAAGGTGACCACGCTCCTGATCCAAGCGGATTCCCCCGTGCCCGCGCCGGGAGCCTTGCAGGACGCCGAGATCCGCCATGAGGCGCTGCGCGAGTGCCTCGACGGTCTGCCCGGCAAGGTCCGCTCCGTCATCAATGCCCGCTACTACGACGACCGGAACGCCACCGAGATCGGCGAAGAGCTTTCGATGAATCCGGCAGCTGTCCGCAAGTTGCTCTACCTCGCGCGCAAGACCCTGGCCGAATGCTTGGCCAGCAAGCAGATCCACGCCTCCTCCTGAATCCGATGAGTGACACCACCTCCGAGTTTGAAGAGCTCGCCGCCCGCTATCTGGATGGCTCGCTGACGGACACGGATCGGGACCGCTTCGTGGAGATGCTCGAGGCCGATCCTGCGCGGGTGGAGGAACTGCGTGCGCAACTCAAAGTCTCCGGCGCGCTCGCTCGCCTGCGCCCGGAACTCAGTGACGATACCTTCCTGAACGCGGTGCTGCCGCACTTGGGCTCTCTTACGGAAGAGCCGGAGGATGCCTTCGCTGGTCGCGTGAAACAGCGCCTGCGGATCGCACGTTGGCGGCGGAGCGGTCTTGCGATCGCCGCGGCAGTGGCTCTCGGCGCAGGACTAGCCCTCTTCCTATCGCGGGACGCGGGGGGCGAAGGCGAGGTGGTGGCCCAGATTTTTGAAGGAGGCGATTCACGCCCGGTTCGGAAGGGCGAGAAGCTGGCCTTGGCCTCGGGGGTCAGCCGCATGGAATTTACGAACGGCGCGGTGATCGCGATCGAGGCCCCGGCGCGCCTCTCGATCCGCTCGGCGGACGAGGTCTCGCTGGAACGCGGGCGGCTGAACGCGTGGTGCCCGGAGACCGCGCACGGCTTCCGCGTGGTGACCACCTCCGCTACGCTCACCGACCTCGGCACTTCCTTCGGCGTTTCCGCCGCGGACGATGGCACGGCGGATTTCCTTGTCTTGGACGGCAAGGTAAGGGTGGCCAAGGACGGGGAGACACAGACGATCGAGAAGGGCTCCGCACTGCGAACGGGTCATGGCAAGCGCCTGAGCAAGGTGGCCTTCGAGCCATCGCCTTTCCTGCGCACTTGGTCCGTCGCGTCCGGCATCAACCGGACCTCCGGCGAGGTGATCCCCGCACCGCCGGGAACGCCGGAGTCCCTCGCGGCGATGGAGGACGATGATCAGATCCTCGTCATTCCGGAACGCCGTGACCTCAAATTGAGTGAGCCGCTCCGCGTCGATATCCGCAAGCCCGGCACGTACGAAGCAGCTTCCCTGTTGGCTCCGGAAGACTTTCTGCCGAAGGAAGGCGTCAAGGTGCGCAGCTACTTGCTCCGCTACAATCCGGTGGGAAAGGCGAAGTCGCATACACGGCGCTTCGAGGGCTCCGTCACCTTTGATCGCCCGGTGCTGGCCATCATCGTGGGCAGCGGGAAACTCAACCGCAGCGATGAGCTGCTCTCGAAAGCGCCGCTGCCCAAGTTGAATTCCAAGGATAGCGACTTGCGCGGGCTTGAGCGGGGCCAACTTCCTTATCTCGATCGTGTGACGCTCTCGAAGGACAGGCGCACCATCGAGGTGACCTTCTACGCTGGCGAGTCGATCGACGAAATCCGGGCCATCACGAGGGACCGGTAAGCGGCGGCTTGGTGGCGGTGAAGACCACGTAGCGCATCGCGCCCGTGACGTAGGCGATCCAGATGCGCATCAGGGTGAGCGCGAAGATCCGGTTGCGGGAGAAATCGCTGAGCAGATAGCGCCGGAGCGAAGGGTCCGCGAAGAACCCTGCGAGGGTGCGGCGGATGCAGATTGGCCAGGTGCGGCGGACCTTCCGGCTGATGTCCTCTTCGGATTCCATGGCCAGCCCGGCATCCGCGATCCAGCGTTCATAATCCTCCTTGTTTCCCATGCCGACCAAGCAGCCTTCGCGGCAGATCGGTTTGAGCAGGTGCCGGACTTCCCATGGCTCCGGGTCCGGCCCGGCCATCCAGGCGCAGATCACCAATCGTCCGCCGGGCCGAAGCACGCGCGACATTTCCCGGACGCCATGGGCAACGTCCGGCAAATGTTCCGTGCTCTCGATCGCGATGACCGCATCGAAGGATGCGGAGGGGAAATCGTTCTCCATCCAATCGCGGAGGACGAAATCCGGATTGGCTCCGCCTTGCGCGATGGCCGCCTCGTACTGCTTCGGGGACACCGTGATGCCGGTAACCTGCGCCCCGTAGCTGGCCGCCAGCAGATGCGCCGTGCCGCCATAGCCGCAGCCGACATCGCAGACACGCATTCCCTCGGTAATGCCGGCACGTCGTGCGACCGTGTGGCTAAGGGCGATCACCGCTTCCTGCGCCGACTCGCGACCGGTTTCCCACAGGCCATGATGAACATGCTGTCCCCACAGGGAGCGGTAATAGGGGTCGAGTTCGTCGTAGTGGGATGCGACGGCTTCACCCGTCGTGGCCGCGGAGATCATGGCGGCGGGGACCCTAGCACCGATCCCCGCAAGCAACCCGCGAAATTCTCACTCGTGTGGATACCGCCTGCCTCATTCGCTCGCGAGAGTTGCACAAATCGGGGCTTTGCGTCGCTCGCGTCGCATGCTCCACAGGGCCACGGCTACCGCCCCGGAGGTAATCAAGGCCGCGATCCACGGGATGGCGGAAAGCCCCGGGCCGCTGGAGAGCACCCAGCCCCCGGCCCAAGCTCCGATAGCATTGCCGAGATTGAAGGCTCCGATGTTCAGGCTCGATGCCAATGTTTGGCCGGCATTGCCTGCATGCTTCAGCACGCTCAGTTGGAGCGGTGCCACGGTGCCGAATGCCGCGGCTCCCAGCAGTCCTACGAATACCACCGCGCTCGCCTTCTGGTGCATCGCCAGTCCCATCAAGCTGAGGACGGCTGCTAGCAACACCAGCGAACCTAACAGGGCCGTGCGGAGTCTCCGGTCCGCCAGCTTTCCTCCGAGCAGGTTTCCCGCGATCATGCCTGCGCCGAAAAGCAGCAGGATTCCCGACACCGCCTCATCGCTGAAACCGGCCAACCGGGTGAGCATCGGCTGCACGTAGGTAAATACCGCGAACACCCCGGCCCAGCTCAGCACGGTCATCAACAGAGCCGTGAGGACTTTGGCTCCGAGCACCTCGCGCACTCCTCGGCCATGGCCTTCATCCACCGCTTGAGCTTCCTGTTTCGGCACCAGCAGTGCGACCGCCAGCAATCCCAAGATGCCGAGAATCGAGACGGCCCAAAAGGTGGCGCGCCATCCAAGCTGGAGTCCCAGCCATGCTCCGGCAGGCACGCCCACCAGCGTCGCGAAGGTCAAGCCCGTGAACATCACGGAGATGGCTGAAGCCTTCCGATCCTCCGCCACGAGTCCGGTCGCCACCACCGATCCCACGCCGAAGAAGGTCCCGTGTGTCAGGGAGGTGATCACCCGTGCCACCATCAGCAGGGCATAGTTCGGTGCCAGCGCGCACACCACGTTCCCCACGATGAAAATCCCCATCAATGCCAGCAGCACCTGCTTCCTCGGCCATCGAGCACTCAGCAAGGTCAGCACCGGCGCTCCGATAAAGACCCCCAGTGCATAACCGCTCACCAGCAGGCCTGCCGCCGCCAAACTCACCTGTAGGTCTGCCGCGACCTGCAGCAATAGTCCCATGATCACGAACTCTGTCGTGCCGATCCCGAAAGCCCCCACGGTGAGCGCGTACACTGCCGCAGGCATGCGCCTGCCGTCCGAAGCGGATGAAGAATGCATGGCCCGAGAATGCATGCCGGGACTTGATTCACCCAATCTCTTGATTTAATCATAACGATAGATGCCAACGATCAAAGAAGGGGTGGCCGAACTGCGCCATCTCCGCTACTTCCTTGCAATCGCTTCGGAAGGCAGCTTCCGCGCGGGTGCCCGTAAGCTCTTCCTGTCCCAGCCCACGCTCTCCCATCAGATCCAGCAGCTCGAGATGCAGATGGGGGCCACGCTCTTCGAGCGCCTGCCGCGCAGTGCCCGGCTCACTGCCGCCGGCCGGGTCCTCCATGCCCGCGCGATCCGCATCCTGCGTGAGCTTGATGACGCCAAACGCGAGATTGCCGATCTCCAGCAGCTGTCCGCTGGCGAGCTCCGCATCGGCATCGTTTCCACCGTGAACGTCGCGGTTATCCCCGAGGCGGTCGGCAACTTCCGCAACGCTCACCCGAACGTCTCCGTCTCCGTTCGCGAGCTGCCCATGGAGGCACTGGAAGCTGAACTTCTCGCCGGGCATCTCGATCTAGGAATCAGTTTCCTGCCTGCCAAGAGCGGTCGGCGCATCGAAGCCGAGCCCCTCTTCATCGAGAATCTTGTCGCCGTTCTTCCCCCGGGACACGCCTTGGCCCGCCGCCGCCGGATCACTCTGCCCGAGGTGCTTGATCACCCCATGGTCTTGCTCAGCCACGGCTTTTGCACTCGCGAGCTTGTTCTCGAAAGCGTTGCCCTCCAAGGGCTCGAACATGTGCTCAGGCCCGCCATTGAGATGAATTCCATCGAGGGGGTTCTCGCCACCGTCCGGCAAACCGGAATGCTCACCCTCATGCCTGATGCCGCCGTGCGCTGGGAGCACCATCCCGATCTCGTCATCAAGCCTCTCCGCGATGCCGCCGAGCAACTCTCCTTCCGCCGGGTCGGGCTCATCTGGGTTTCAGGTGGTCATCGCACTGCCGCCGCCTGCACCTTCGCCGAGGGCGTTAAATCCGTGCTCAAGTCACGTGACTGACGGAGATGATAGGCAGGATGCTTGCGGGACCGTAGAGGAGGCCCCAAAGCTCCAAGCTGCATGAGATCCTTTCTGCTTCGCGTCATCTGTTGGATCGTCGGCATCGGCACCCTTGCTGCCGAGATCGTGGTTCCCGCGGGCGGCAAGGAGCTGGTTAGAGATCCCTCACTCAATGCCTTCGCGGACGAAGCTCATGCCTCGGCCAGCCGCTTTGATAGTGGCGGCTGGAGGGTGGTGACAAACAAGCCGGATGAGGCTCGCGCCTATCGCGCACAGGTTCTTTTGGGCGGCAGCTTCGAAGCTCTCTCCCGGTGAAATAGTGCTCGCCTTGGTGAGAGTTCGGTCCACGGGAGGCAAGGGCTTGATCGAAGCGAAACTCCAGCTCGGCGAAGCCCCCTTCACGCCCGCCGCCGCAACGACTACTTTGGAACCCGGCTCCGATCTCGTGGAACTGCCGGTGATGTTTTGCGTCACCGAAGCGATAGCCGCAGGCAAAGCGACGCTGACATTCCTCTGCGCCGCGAAGGCCCAGACCATCGAGATCGCCTCCGTGCGTGCGTTTCACTACCCTGCTGGAACCGACACCTCCAACTTCCCGCGAATCCGCAAGACCTACCCCGGCCGCGAGCCCGGAGCTCCTTGGCGGGTCGCCGCGCTCGAGCGGATCGAGAAACACCGCAAGTCCGACTTCGAGCTGCGGGTGATCGGCGCCGATGGCAAGCCGCTCGCCAACTCGGAACTGAAGCTGAACCTTCGCCGCCATCGCTTCGGCTTCGGATCCGCGGTGACGGCGGAATTGCTGACGGCGGATAGCGAAGACGCCCGCCGCTATCGCGAGATCGTCGATCGCCTGTTCAGCCAGGTCGTATTTGAGAACGACCTGAAGGACTTCGGTTGGGAGCAAGGGGCCGCAGGAAAAGAGGAACATCTGAAGCGCCTCGAAGGTGCCTTCGCGTGGCTCGCGGAAAGGAAGATCGGTGTTCGAGGCCACTACCTCATGCAGGTCGCCGTTCCACCGAATCTCGCCGAGGTGAAGGATGGTTGGCGCATGGTGGAGGAGGATGTGGAACTCCGCTGCCTGTGCTGCGCGAATCTCCGCCGGTCGCGGGTGCTGGATTGGCGGGTGATGGGTGAGGAGGGGCGGCGGATCTTGCGCTATTCAGAGGCTGCTTCCGTGTTCTCCGCGGACTTTCCGGAGTTCTCCTGCGGCCACTACTGGATACCGCGGAACGAGGAATCGCTGGCACCAAACCTATGTGGTCCGGCTTGGGGATTCGGAGGGAAGTATTCGGAGGACGGATTGCTGCGTGAACGGGTGCGGGAGGAACTCTCCCAAGGACGGCTTGATCGCGAGTCCGTGATCAAACGGGTGGAGGGTGAATGGGTCGACGACCAAAGCCCGGGGCAGGCGATCCTCGATGAGATCGAATATGGTCCCCCGCCGCCTGTCTTCGATCCGCTGCCGCTGAGCGTTTCGGAGCCTCTGGTGACGGGCTTGCGCCCGCGCTAACTGCTACTCGAGCGGATCCCACTTCTTGTGGTCGATCGCCCTCGAGAGCGTCCAGCAAGCGATCCCGACGACGATGATTTCCGCGATCAGAAAAGGGCCGAATAGGTCGTGCTTCCTCGCCACGAGGGCCAGCCCGGGAATCACCAGCGAAACCACCATTAGCAACACCATGATCCCGCCGCGAGCCGCGGACTTCGCTTCCTCGGTCGGTTTCGACAGAGGAACCGTTTTCTCGATGGCGCCCGGTATCAGGGCGAAAGCAGGCATCGCCAGCAGACCCGGAAGTAGCAGCGATGCCTTCGCCATGCCGCCTGGCATGAGACAGACGCCGGTCAAGATGAGAGCGATGACCGGCAAGGCGAGCAGGAAGCACACGGCCCGCGTGGCGCCGTGGATGAAAGGCCCGGGTCCCACCACCGGAGCCAAGCGGTAGAGATCCGCAGCCTGCCAGTGCTGGGAGAACTGGACCAGATTCATCGCCATTAGCGGCAACATTCCAAGGTAGCCACCACCCAAGGCGATGCCCCAGCCCTCGTCGCGTCTGCTCATGCCCTGCACGAGGAAGACCATGGGCATGACCATGACCGGAGCGAGCCCGGGATAGAGCCGCAGCTTCATGTCACGGTCCCGGAAGAGATAGGCGGCGGTGAGTCGGAAGGAAGCGCGCGTGATGGGTTCTCTCAGAAGCCAGCGGAGCAATGGCCCATCCATCAGGCGGTCGAGCACGCGCTTGTCCCCGCTACTGCGGACCTTGCGTGGCTGGCTTTCCGCGAGAGTTTGGAGGCCTTCTTCGTAGGTCCGCGCCATCCTCCCGAAGGCCAGGGCTAGGATCACGCCGGTGATCATTACCCCGGCACCGGCCATCACGAGGGTCGCCTCGGTGCCGCGGCCCAGAAGCGCCTCATCCAGGGCCGCGAACCACGCCGGAGGGAGGAGAAAGAGCCATGACTTGCCCGCCACCGGATCGATCGCCCCGCGCATGCCGCTCATCAGCTGCGGGATGAGCTGGCTGCCCGCCACCATCATGATGGCCAGCAGGACCTGGGCCGTGGTCATCAGGTTGTCGAGCCGCTCGCGCCCGAACCAGCGCAGGCAAAGCTGGTAGAGAAGTACGACACTCCCCGTACAAAAGAGCGAGGTGAGGCAGGTGGTGAGGAAATGCACCGGCGCGAACCACGGGGAACCATTGGTCACGACGCTGCCGGCGATCATCCCCGCAATATTGAAAGCACAGGTGATCCAGAGCGAGACGCGCACCAGCACCCCGACCTTCGCCCACAACAGGGTTCGGGAGTTCACCGGACGATGAAGCAGGATCTCCGCCTCGTCCTTGTTGAAAAGGATCTCTCCCGCGGACGCGGCGATGAACATGCCGAGAAAGAGCAGCGACATGCCGTGCAGGTAGAAGGACAGGACGAAGCTGCCTTCAAAGGAGAAGGGCACGGCAAGAAGTCCGATGAGACCGTAGATCGCGAGGGTGCCCCACAGCTTGGTGCCCACGGATTGCGGGGCCTTGTCCTTCTTCAGCCCGCGCGAGCTGCGCCCGCGCAGGAAAAGCGTCAGATAGAGCCGCTGCAGCGTGGCCGCTTGGGATGGAACCTTGCTGCTCACGGGCGGAAGGTTTTCGCGAAGTCCTCCGCCTTGCGCTCCAGGTCGTCGCCCCCGGTCAGGCTGGTGAAAAGCTGCTCCAGGGAGCGGGCGCCATGGAGCGCCACCAGCTCCGCGGGAGAGCCATCGACCTGCAGGCGGCCCTTGTCGATGATCAGCACGCGGTCGCAGACCCGCTCCACCACGTCGAGGATGTGCGAGCTGTAAACGATCGCCTTGCCTTCGCGCGCGAGGGTCTGGATCAGTGCTTTGAATCCCACCGCGGCATTCGCATCCAGGCCGTCGAGCGGCTCGTCAAAGAAGACCACCGGAGGATTGTGAAGCAGCGCCGCGGTGATCACCACCTTGCGGCGCATGCCCTTCGAGTAGGCGCCCAGCAACTTGTCGGTGAGCGTGTCGAAACTGAGATCGAAGAAGGCGATGAACTGGCGGATCCGTTCGCGGGCCGCCTCCGCCGGTATGCCATACAGGGCGGCCACCATCTCCAGGTATTCCAGACCGGTCAGCGACTCGAAGACGGCCCCCGAATCCGGCACGAATCCCACGCAGCGCTTCACCTCCATGGGGTCCTTCAGCAGATCATGTCCGCAGATTGTCGCGGTTCCCGAGGTAGGCACCAGCAGCCCCGTCAGCATCTTCAGCGTGGTCGATTTGCCGGCACCATTCGGGCCCAATAGTCCCACGATCTGGCCTGCAGGGATATCCAGTGAGAGTGCATCCACCGCGACCTGTGAGCCGAAGTGCTTGGTAAGTCTTTGGAGGGATATCACGCCGGGCTCAATCTGGGCGAGGAAGGGCGGGGATACGATGAGAAATCATCTCGCTTGGGACTTCACGATTTGAGCCACCCCGCCAACTGCGCGGCTGCCACCAGGGATTTCACATGCTGCCAGAGCTCCGCGGAAACCCCCTCGATCACGCCCGCGCGTCCGAGCACCTGTTCCGTCGTGATGCCGTGCTCGGACCAGGTCCCGCCACCATTCGCATGGTTCTGGATCAGGGGCATCACCCGGTCGAGCGCGTTGGCAAACTTCGCCTCCGGCGTCGCGGCTTCCTCGAACTCATGCCAGAGTTCCATGAACTCCGCCGCGCGCTCCGCAGGAAGCAGCCCGAAGATCCGGTCCGCTGCCGCCTGCTCGCGCTCAGCCTTTCCGCTCTGGTCGGCATAGCAGAAGGTATCTCCGGCATCGATCTCCACGATGTCGTGCAGCAGCAGCATCTTGATCACCCGCAACATGTCCATGGCGGGATTGATCTCCGGACCCAGCGTCATCGCCATCAGCGCCAGCGTCCAGCTATGCTCGGCCGAGTTCTCGCGGCGCGGCATGCCGATGGGGCGCGAACGGCGTTCCACCGCCTTGAGCTTCTCACATTCGATGATGAAGCTTAGCGCCGGAATGGTCACGGCGGCTGGCGGGACTTCCAAAGGATGGGCTTCGGGGTCGATGGACGGAGCCATAGCGGGGTAGGGGAGAAATGTAAATCCGCTAGGGGCGCTGTTTCATCTCCTCCTTCAGGAGGCCTAGGAAGCGGGCCAGCGCGGGATTGGAATCGCCCTTGCGGCAGGCTGCCGCCACTGACCAAGCCGCGTCCTTGTCGCGGGAGGAATGAATGCGCATCCCCGGGAAGCGGCTGATGCCCACCGATTCCGGAATCACTGCCACGCCCAGCCCCGCCTGTACCAGCGCCAGCGCCGTGGTGAATTCCGGCACCTGCTGGACCACGCGGGGGTGAAAGCCATGCTTCGCGCAGAGCCGGATCATATGGCTGACGAATCCCGGCGAGCGTTCCTCGGAAATACTGACGAAGGGCATGTTCTTGCACTCCGCCAGACCCGCATTTGGCGGCAGCGGCAGCGCGGTGGAAGAGACCAGCACGAGACGGTCCTTGATCGCCGGCAGTAGCTTGAAGTTTTCCTTCGTGGGCAGCCGGATGAAGCCCAGATCCAGATCGCCGGAGCGTAGCGCGGCCTCTTGCTCCGCGGTGGACATGTCGCGCAGGCCGACCTCGATTCCCGGCGCGATCTCCCGCAACTTTACGATCAGCCGCGGAACCAGCTCCAGCGTGTGGAAGCCGAAGCCGATATTCAGCCGCCCGCTTTCGCCCGCGGCGGTGTTGCGTGCCCGTTCCATCAGCCGGTCGAATTCCGTCACCGCAGTTCTCGCGTCCTTCAGGAACTGCTTGCCGAAACCGCTCAACGCCGTGCCGTGACGCCCGCGCTCGAAGAGCGGGCTGCCCAGCTCGTCCTCCATTCTCCGGATCTGCTTGGTCAGTGCCGGTTGGCTGAGGTGCAGGAGCGAGGCCGCGCGACCGAAGTGCAACTGCTCGGCCAGCAGGACGAAGGATTTCAGTTCACGCATTTCCATAACCTGAGGCTATCACAGTCATGAGAAGTTGCCATTGGAAGAATCGGGGCATTTCCGGCATGGTCAACGCGTGAATCAGGAAGCCGCTTGCAACGCACTCCCGGGCACGCTCGCGAACAATCACGCCCGCACCCGCTTCTCCGCTTCGCTCCTCTTCCTTGTCGATGGCATCGGCTTCGGTACTTGGGCGGCTCTCATCCCCTCGATCAAGCAGCGCTTCGCGCTCGGCGAGTCCGGTCTCAGCATCGTGCTGCTTGCCATTGTCGCAGGCGCGTTGCTCTCGATGTCTTTGGTTGGCCGCGCGCTCGCCAAGCGCGGAAGCAAGGCCATGCTGAGCGGGCTGGCTCCGGGCTACGGCATTGCTCTCGCCCTGCTCGTCCTTGCACCCGGCTTTGGCTGGCTGCTTGCCGCCGGGGTTCTCTTCGGCGCTTTCAAGGGGGCTCTGGATGTCTCGGTGAATGCGCAGGCGATCACGATCGAGAACGCGATGGCGCGCCCGATCATGTCCACCTTCCAAGGGCTCTGGAGTCTCGGCGGTTTGATTGCCGCGCTGCTTGTCGGCCTCGCTCTCCGGCAGGGCATGTCCGGCGTGGTGATCGGATTGGGCATCGCGGCCGCCTTGGTTGTCGTGGCGCTGGCCAGCGTCGGAAGCTTGGCGACGGGGGATGCCTCCACGGTCGAGCGCAAGCGTGGCTTCGCGCTGCCCAATCGCCGTCTCCTGAAGATCGGCGCGCTCGCCTTTCTCGCGCTCTTCTCGGAAGGCGTGATGCTGGATTGGAGCGCGGTCTACGCCCGCAGCGTCTCCGGCGCGGCGGAGTGGCTGGCACCGCTTGCCTTCGGCGTGTTCTCGCTCTCGATGGCTACCGGGCGCTTCATGGGCGATTGGATCGCGGCACGCTATGGCGGTCCTTCGGTGATGCGTTTCAGCGGGGTGCTTGCTTTCATCGGCATGCTTCTGATGATCCTCGTGAAAGTCTGGCCGGTGACCTTCCTGGGTTTGGGCTTCATGGGCATTGGCGTGGCGAATCTCGTTCCCGTCTTGCTCGGGGCCGCGGGTCGCGCTCATGAGCAGAGCGTGGCGCAGGGTGTCGCCACGGCCTCGGTCATCGGCTACTTCGGCTTCCTCGCCGGACCGCCGGCCATCGGTGGCCTCAGCCACTGGATCGGCCTGCCCGGGGCCTTCTCGGTAGTGCTGCTCTTCGCACTTTTGCTGGCTATTCCGGGCCCGAAGATCCTCCGATCCGCCTCCTGATCGCTGCCATCGGCGGGACCGATCGCCCTTATCGGAAGATGCGATTGGCCGCCGGATCGGTTTCGGGGAATGATGGCGGCCAGTCAGCACTCTTGCCGCCATGGAACTCTACCAACTCCGCACCTTTCTCGCCGTCGCTGAAGAGCAGAACCTGACGCGCGCCGCGGAGAAGCTTTTCACCAGCCAGCCCGCCGTCAGCGCGCAGATCAAGTCGTTGGAGGATGAAGTGGGCGTGCGCCTTTTCGATCGCGGTGCGAAGGGTATGAAGCTGACCCGCGCCGGCGAGGTGCTGCGCGAGCAGGCCCGGCGGATTGTCGATGCCGCCCGCGATTTCAAGCACAGCGCGGACAATCTCCGCGGCGCCGTTTCCGGCGAACTCGTCTTCGGCGTGAACAACCGGCCGGAGGTGCTGCGCCTGGTGGAGATCCTGCGCTCGATCACGTCCGAGCATCCCGAACTTTCCTTCGAACTGGTGAACGGCAGCAGCGGCGTCGTGCTGCAGGGAATCGAGGATGGCTCGATTTCGATCAGTTTTTTCGAGGGCGAGTGCAGCTCGTCCAAGGTTGCATTCTATGAACTCGATCGCATCGAGCTGTGCATCGCGGCTCCGGTGGCTTGGGCGGAGGAGCTGGCGCTTCCCGATTGGAAGCTGCTTGAGACGAAACCCTGGATCTTCGTTTCGCAGGCTTGTTCGTACTCGCGTTACATCCAGCGCATCAGCGAGGAGCAGGGCCTTCAGCTCAATCGCCGCTTCCAGGTGAACGAGGATCTCACCGTCCTGAATATGGTCGCAGAGGGCCTCGCCCTCACCGTCACCGCCGTGAATCAGATCGAAGCGAACGGCTTCCAGGATCGCGTCGTCGCCCTGCCTCACTTCCGCGCCTCGGTGCCTCTGTGCATCGGCTACCTCGCGGCGAATGAATCCGATCCATCCATCGCCGCGGTGCTGAACCACGTCCTCCGGGTCTGGAATCATCCCGCGGCCCAAGCTCCCGCCCAGCCGGATGTCATTCCATTCCGGGCCTCGGGCAAATCCCGCAAACGCTCATGAACGCCTGTATCCCTGCCATGAATCCCTTTGTCCAAGTGCCCGCGGCTTTTCGCCGTGGCAAGGCACCGTCGATGCGGCTCGCGTACGGCCAGGTGTTCTCCCGTTTGCTCGATGCCTCGGAGACCCTCCGCTTCCGCGTGATCTCCGGGCATCTCTGGATCACCATGGAAGGCCGGCGCGAGGACTATCACCTCAGTTCCGGGGAAATCCTTTCCATGGACGGACCGGGACGCTTGGTTGCCGAGGGCATCGAGGATGGTGCCGTGGTGGAGATCGCCTAATAGCGTCTCGCCATCATCACCATCTTCGGGCTCAGGTAAAAGCCTTCCTTCTCGTAGAAGCTCTGCGCCGCCGTGTCGCGCGCGGTAAGCGTGTAGATCCGTGCCACGCCCGCCGCCTGCAAACGCCGGTGGAGGTCCGTGAGCAAGCTGCTGCCGATACCCTCGCGCTGACGCGTGTTCGCGACGCAGAACTCCAGCAGGAAGTAATGCATCTCCTCCTGATAGCGCTGCGAGTAGCCGAAGGCCATGCCCACGATCTCCGCTCCATCCTCCGCGATCAGTCCGAGAAAGTGGGGCGTCCGCGCGCAATCGGCGATTCGCTGCAGGGCGCTGTTGGCGGTCCATGCCTCGTTCCATGGTGGCGCATTGAAGGCCTCCATGAAGAAGTCGGCGCAGTCCGTCCAATCGGCGGGGACCGTCTCGCGAATGGTGATGCTCATGGGGCGGGCGAGGGGTTCAAGTGCTTCGACAGGATCACGCTGATGTAGTTGGTCGAACTCCAGTCCACCCGCTCTACCTCGCGGAAGCCGCAGCGTCCATACCAGTCGCGCAAATGATGCGCCCCTTCTGCCGTGTCGAGCGCAAGCTCTTCGGCATCTCGCGAGCGCGCCTCGTCCTCCATCAGCCTCAGAAGCCGTCCACCCAAGCCGCGACCCTGCCAGTCCGGTCTAACCCCGAATTGCCCGAAAGAGAACACCCCGGGCCTGCGATACCATCCGCAGGACGATTCCGGATCGCTGCCATAAAGTGTCACCGTGGCCACGATCTCGCCCTCCACTTCTGCCACGAATGGGAAGCCGCGCTTCAAGCGCATCAAGGTGACTTCGTCGTCTTGATGGGTCGCCGTGTAGCGTAGCCCCATCTCCGCCAGCTTGGCATAGGCCGCATGCAGCATCGCGGTGATCGGAGCAATCGCATCGTCCTCCCGATAGGCACGGATCACGGGAGTGGCGGGCATGACCGGAGTCTAACCGCTTCTGTGCGTGCCTGTCGATTCACTGGCTTTCATTGCGCGCGAGGTCGCCCCTACGCTGTAGTGGAAACCCCTAAAAGGCCGATATCGTGCAAAAAGTCGCAGACAAGAGGTCGAAGCTCCGTAGGGTGGGGCGGCGTTTTTCTCCCTACCTCACCACAGCTTATTTCCCTGTCCCGACATGCATGATTTGATCCTCACCTTCACGGGTGGCCTTGGTGCCGCGGTCCTTCTCGGCTTCATTTCCCATCGCATGGGCCTCTCGCCCATCGTCGGGTATTTGCTCGCGGGGATCGTGGTGAGTCCCCACACGCCCGGCTTCGTGGCGGACCGGCATCTCGCGGAGCAGATGGCTCATATCGGGGTGATCCTCTTGATGTTCGGCGTGGGCCTGCACTTCCATTTCAAGGAGCTGCTGGCAGTGAAACGGATCGCCGTTCCGGGTGCCGTGGTGCAGAGCGCCGTGGCCACCATCTTGAGCATGCTGATCATGCGCGCTTTCGGTTGGTCGTGGACAGAGGGAGCGGTCTTCGGGATGGCCATCGCGGTGGCCAGTACCGTGGTTCTCACCCGCATCCTGGTGGATAACAACCACCTCCACACCCCCACCGGGCACATCGCCATCGGCTGGCTGGTGGTGGAGGATATCTTCACGGTTTTCGTGCTCGTCCTGCTGCCCGCGATCTTCGGCGGAGACGCCAACGCCGGGGGCGGCGGGATCGCGATGGCCTTGGTGTGGACCACCCTCAAGATCGGCGCGCTGATTGCTTTCACTTTCATCGTCGGCGGCTGGGCCATTCCCCGCTTGCTCACCTTGGTTGCCCGCACCGGCTCGCGCGAACTCTTCACGCTCACCATCCTCGTCCTCGCGCTGGGGATTGCCGTGGGCTCGGCGAAGTTCTTCGGCGTTTCGATGGAACTCGGCGCCTTCCTCGCCGGAATGGTGGTCGGACGCTCCGAGTTCAGCAACCGGGCCGCCATCGATGCCCTGCCCATGAAGGATGCCTTCGCCGTGCTGTTCTTCGTTTCGGTCGGCATGCTCTTCGATCTCAAGAGCTTCTTGGACAATCCTTGGCTCGCCGCGGCCACCCTCGCCATCGTGGTCATCGGCAAGCCCTTGGCCGCCATCGCCATTACGATCGCGCTGCGCTATCCGCTCCGCACCGCCCTGTCCGTGGGGGCTGTCCTCTCCCAGATTGGCGAGTTCTCCTTCATCGTCGCTACCCTGGGCATGCAGTACGGGGTGGTGAACGAACAGGCCTTCAATGCCCTCGTCGCCACCGCGATCCTCTCGATCACGCTTTCCCCGCTGCTCTACAAGGCGGTGGGTCCCGTCGAACGCTGGGTGGCCGCCCGTCCGGCCCTCTGGAAACTGCTCAACCGCGTGGAGATCAAGGACAACGGGGACGGCGAACCGGAATCGGACGGCTTCACCCGCCGCGCGCTGGTAGTGGGTTATGGTCCGGTCGGCCGCACCTTGGCCAGGCTGCTGAAGGACAACGGCTTCTCTCCCGTGATCGTCGAGATGAACGTGGATACGGTGCAAGGCCTGAAGTCCTCGGGAGAACGCGCCTTCTACGGCGACGCCAGCCACCCCGAGACTCTCAAATCGGCCGGGGCCGCCAAGGCTGACATCCTGATCCTCAGTGCCTCCAGTGTCAGCATGGGCCGTGAGGTGATCATCGAGGCGAAACGCCTGAACCCTTCCATCAAGGTTCTGGTCCGCACTTCCTACCTTCGGGAGGCCGACGAGCTTCTCGATGCCGGGGCCGACGAGGTTTTCTCGGGCGAGGGTGAGGTGGCTTTGTCCATGACCGAGAGTGTCTTACGGGGATTCGGTGCGACTGCCGAGCAGCTCGACCGCGAGAACGAACGCGTCCGCCGGGAGTTCTTCCCGCACCACGAACCCGCCGTCCGCTGAGGAATCCGGCCTCAATTGGAAAATCCATGCAGGTTTTCCAATTGAGCGCATCTTCCTCAAATCGTTCTCTTCAAGGTTCATGCTTGCTGAAACAACCGCTGCAATCCCCGTCTCTTGGTGGGTTGCCTTCAATGGCTTCGTCATCTTCATGCTCGCCCTCGATCTGGGCGTCTTCAATCGCAAGGCCCACGTGGTCAAATTGAAGGAGGCCCTTGGATGGACCGCGGTCTGGATCGCCTTGGCGATGGTCTTCAACCTCTGGGTCGGCTGGAAGCTCGGAGCCGACGACGCCAAGGAGTTCTTGGCGGGTTATATCCTCGAGAAGTCGCTGTCCGTGGACAATGTCTTCGTTTTCGCGGTGATCTTCTCCTTCTTCAAGGTGCCGCGGGAGTACCAGCACAAGGTGCTCTTCTGGGGCATCTTCGGCGCCCTCGCCCTGCGCGCCGTGATGATCGCCGGCGGTGCCGCCCTGATCACGAATTTCGCCTGGATCATCTACATTTTCGCCGCCCTGCTGGTCTTCACCGGCTTCAAGATGTTCTTCCACGACGAGAACTCGGTGGACCCGGGCAAGAGCATCGCCATCCGCCTTCTAAAGAAGGTGATGCCGATCACCCCCGGCTACGAGGGCAGCAAGTTCCTCGTGAAGAAAGACGGCCGCTGGTTCGCCACCCCGCTCTTTGCCGTGCTGCTTTGTGTGGAAGTCACCGACGTGATCTTCGCCGTCGATTCCATCCCCGCGATCTTCGCGATTACGACCGACACCTTCATCGTCTACACCTCTAACGTCTTCGCGATCCTGGGCCTTCGTTCGCTCTACTTTGCCATCGCCGGAATCCTGCCCTACTTCCATTTCCTCAAGTATGGCCTGGGCGTGATCCTGATCTTCGTCGGCGTGAAGATGTCCTTGGCGCACAGCCAGTGGAAGATCGATACGAACATCTCGCTCGGCGTGATTGCCGGTGTTCTCGCGATCTCCGTGATCGCCTCGATCATCCATCGCAAGCGCCACCCGCTGCCCGAGAACACCTTGGAATCCGGAAACGAATAAACCGGATTTCCAAGAATCTTGGCTGAAATTCGCGCGCTGCCGTGCTTAAGGTGGCGCGCCAAATCACATGACCGTCCTACTTGAGATCGCGCTGATCTTCGTCCTGCTCTTCTGCAACGGGCTCTTCGCGATGACCGAAATCGCCATCGTTTCCTCGCGCCGGGGGGTGCTCCAGGCTCGGGCTGAAGCAGGAAGCAAGGGCGCGGAGAAGGCGATCTTGCTGGCCGACGCGCCGGACCGCTTCCTCTCCACCGTTCAGATCGGGATCACCCTCGTCGGCATCTGCGCCGGTGCCTTCGGCGGCGCCCGGCTCTCCGATCGCCTTGCCGATGTGCTTGATCCGATTCCTTACATCGGCGCATGGTCGGGCGGCATCGCTTGGGTGGTCGTCCTCGGCATGATCACCTACCTCCAGCTCGTCGTCGGTGAGCTGGTGCCGAAGCGTCTCGCGATGAAGCACCCGGAGTCGATCGCCTCCGGCATGGCCGGCTTCATGTCGAAGATCGCCTCCTGGACCAGCCCCGCCGTTTCTCTCCTGGCGTGGTCCACCAGCGGCATCCTCCGCCTCTTCGGTGTGAAGGACAGCGAGGAGTCCAAGCTCTCGCGCGAAGAACTCACCGTCCTGATCCGCGAGGGCATGGTCGCTGGCGGTGTCCAGCACTCCGAGTCTCGCATGATGGAAGGCGTCCTCGAGTTTGAATCGCTCGACGTCTACGACATCATGATCCCGCGCCCGAAGATGGTGTGGATCGATCGCGACGAGAAGCATGCCGAGGTCTGGCCGCGCATCGTGAAAAGCACCCAAGGCTTCTTCCCCGTCTATCAGGGCCAGCGCGACAACCTTGTCGGAGTCATCTCCGTGAAGGACTGCTACGCCCAGCTCGCCGCCGGCATCGAGGTCCGCTTCGCGAATCTCATGCAGCCGCCCCTGCTCGTCCCGGAGGTGCAGAAGGCCAGCCTCCTGTTAGAAGACTTCCGCCGCACCGGCCACCACGCCGCCTTCGTCGTCGATGAATTCGGCGGCGTGATCGGCATGGTCACCCTGATCGATCTCATGGAAGCCATCGTCGGTGACGTCCCCTCGAAGGAGGAGCGCCTCAGCATGCCGATCAAGCAACGCAAGGACGGCTCCTGGCTCATCGACGGTCTTTTCGAGATCGAGAAGCTTGAGAACTTCCTCAAGGGCTTCGTGATTCCGGAAGGCGCGGGCGACGAATATCAGACGATCGCCGGATGGTTCTCGCAGCGCCTTGCCCGTGTCCCCACCGAGGGCGACATCATCGAGGAAAGCAACTGGCGTTTCGAGATCGTGGATATGGATGGCATCCGGGTGGACAAGGTCCTCGCCATGCGCATCCCGAAATCCGCCAAGACCCCTGCCGCCGTCTAAGCCGAGTCAGAGCTTGAAGTTCTTCGACTGGCTGAGGAAACGCTTGGGGTTCTCGTAGAGCACCCTCTCGATTTCCTCCGCCGTCTTCTTCCGGCGCTTCATCTCGAAGCCGCACTTCACCACCGCCAGCGGATCGGATACACCCCAGTCACAGGCGGAGTTCAGCCACAGTCGGTCGCTGTCGCAGGTCTCCAGCATGTCGATCGCCCGGTTCGGCGTGCACTTGCTCTCCGGGTAAAGGGTCATCCCGGCCCAGTAGCCCTGCTCAAGTACGAGGTTCACCGTATGTTCCTCCACGTGGTCGATGATTACCTTGCCGCGGTCCAGCTTCGAGAAGGACGCCAGTGCGTCGAGAATCAGCCGCGTGCCCTTCAGCTTGTCCTCCAGGTGCGGGGTGTGGATCAAGATCGGCAGGTCACGGTCCAGCGCGAGCTGCACGTGCTCGTGGAAGATCGCCAGTTCGTTCTTCGTGTTCTTGTTCAGGCCGATCTCGCCGATGCCCAGCACCGTGGGCTTGTCCAGGAACTCCGGGATGATTGACATCACCTCCCGCGCGAATCCCGCGTCCTCCGCCTCCTTCGGGTTGATGCACAGCCAGCAGAAATGAGGGATGCCATACTTCGCCGCCCGCTTCGGCTCATACTCCGTGAGCTGCCGATAGTAGTCGTAGAATCCGGCGGGGGATGAACGGTCGAAGCCGGCCCAGAACGCCGGTTCACACAGCGCCTCGCAACCGGCCAGGGCGAGCTTCTCATAGTCGTCCGTCGTGCGGCTGACCATGTGCGCATGGGGCTCGATATATTTCATGGAAGAAGCGGGAAAAGAAAGATGGGGAACCTCAAGCCTGCGGAGCACCGTAGGCGAACTGGATCGTCGCCGCCTCGGCCGCTTCGGTCGAGTGATCGGAGAGAGCCTCCAGCACCGCCTTCGCCCGGCCCGGCTGATCGGAGAGTAGGATCGGCAGCGCCTTCTTCAGCCCTTCAAGCCGGAAATCCGCCTCACCGGCGTGACGCTCCACTCGGTCGAGGAAGGCCGCCAGATCGATCAGCTTGTAGCGGGCGTCCATGAAATGGAGGTCCAGGATGTCCTTCTTGCTGGGCATGGCGGGAATGTAGGCAGGCTTTCGCGGATTCCAACGGGAAAGAGGTGGCAGGGAAGAACCGCACTCCGAATCTAAACCTTTCACCCCGCCCCGACATCCCCTCTACTGGAGAGCATGGACCCTGCCCCGAACCCGGCATCGCCCGAGGTTTCCGAGACCTTCGTGCGCGAGCTGACCGACCACCAGACGGCCATGCTCGCCTTCATCCGTGCCCTCATGCCCGGGTCCTCTGCCGCCCGCGACTTGCTTCAGGAGGTAAATATCATCCTCTGGCAGAAGCGGGAGCAGTTCGAATCCGGCAGCAGCTTCAAAGCCTGGTCGTTTCAAGTGATCCGCTACCACCTCATGAACCATCGCCGCCGCCTCGCTTCCAGAGGCTGGCTGATCTTCGACGACGAACTGGTGGAGAAGATCTCCCCCGCGCTTGAAGCGGATCCCGGCGAGCTCGAGGGCCGTCATCAGGCACTCAATCATTGCCTGCAGAAGCTGCGCCCGAAGGACCGCGAGCTACTCCAGCACCGCTACTCCAGCGGCGCGCCCCTCAACGATTACGCCAAGGCGATCAACCGCAGCGCCGGGACCCTCAAGGCGACCCTCTTCAATCTCCGTGCGGCGCTCCGCAAATGCATCGAGCGCCGCTTCCATGAACAAGGCCTCCCCCTTCAATGAGACTGACCGACCACCAGCTCGTCGCCGCCGCCTTCGAAGGAGCGCTGGGTGAAGGCGAGTTCGATACCCTCCAGCGCCGCTTGGCCGCCGAGCCCGATCTCTTGGCTCTATACCGCGAACATGCGCTGCTCCATCATTCGCTCTGCGAGGAATACGAAGGCCGCGATTCCCTCTCCGATCTCTCTCCTCCCACCGGCCGCGCGCCCCGCTGGTTGTTGCCCCTGCTGATCATCCTCGCTTTGGGTGCGCTGGCCCTCGCCGCATGGAAGTTGACCCGCCCGCCCGCGGGGGCCGCCCTCACCGCCGGCTCCTCGCTGTCGAAAGATGGCCGTGCCCTGCTCGACGGTCAGCCGATGCTCGATGGCTCCGGCTTCTCGCCGGGCTCCCGTCTTGCGATCGAGCGCGGCTGGGTCCGGCTCAAGCTGCCCGGCGGCACCATCGCCATCGTCGAGGCACCCGCCGCGGTCGTCTATCAATCGGACCGCCGCCTTCTTCTGGAAAATGGCCGGGCTCGCTTTCAAATCTCCTCCGGCGCGGAGGGCCTCACCGTGGGGACGGCCAATCTCACCGTGCAAGGCCCGGGCCCCGGCTTCGGACTGGTCAGCCGTCCCGGCGGTGCCGACGAAGCCCATTGCTTCAGCGGCGAAGTCAGCGTGCAGGCCGCGACAGGCAAGGCGACTGCCTCCTTGAAAACGGCGGAAGCCGCCAGCATCGACGCGAGCGGAACTCTCAACCGCATGCCCGCGCGTGAGAACGAATTCGCCTCGCTCACGCCGGAGCAGCGCGTGCTGATCGAGGACCGCTTCGAGAGCGGAACCATGGAAACCGGTCGCCGTCCCCGGATCGGGGCGAGCCATTGGCGCTTGGAGAAGGGCTCGCCGACCATCGTTGGCCAGCACCTCGAGGGCTCCGACTTCGAGGCCTACTTCTGGCTGCCCGCCGATGCCATGTCAGCAGCCCGCCCCATCCTCCTCGTCACCGTGGAGACCGTCCCGGGCAGTGGCAGCCTGCCCTTCCATTCGCAGCAGTTCGCGGGCTTCAGCTTGTATCAGGAAGGTTACGAGGTCTGCTTCTTCGGCGATAGCTACGGGCCGGAAGAAACCTGGTCGCTCGATGTGAAGCGCAATCTGGTGCCCCTGGTCCCTGCCACCAAGGTCAGCGGCCCGCGCACCATGACCCTGCGCTACGACCGCCGTGATGGCACCGTGGAGCTCCATGACGGCCCGGAGCCCGGAGGCGCACCGCTGGTCCGGTCAAAGCTCCTGCCGGGCCTGAATTTTGATCAGGTCCGCATCGCCGCCGGTCCTGGCGCCTCGCTCGGGCTTGCGTCTTTGAAGGTGAGTGCCATCGAAGACACGGGCTCCCCCTGATCGCGCCGCAAACCCCGTAAAATCGTGGATTCCGCCGCTGGCGATCTTGCGCATCCGTGAAAGATTTGGCCGGGAAAATGCGTCCCGCCTGTCGATATCATGCGTCTCTCCGTCGCCATCCTCGCCCTCGTTTCCTCTTCCCTCGCGGAGGAGCTGCATTGGGCTTACGCACCGCCGGTGAAAGCCGCGGTTCAGGAGGCTGCTCACCCGGTGGATGCACTCCTCGCGGACCTGTGGCAGAAGAATCATCTCAAGCCCGCCCCGCCGGCCCCGCCCCGCCAGTGGCTGGAGCGCGCCGCCTACACGCTCACCGGCCTGCCGCCTTCGGAGGACCAGCTGCGCCGGATCGAGGCGAGCCCGGATGAGGCGACATGGAAGGCCCTGATCGACGAGCTGCTCGCCAGCCCCGCTTACGGCGAGCGCTGGGCCCGCCACTGGATGGATGTCGCGCGCTATGCCGACACCCGCGGCTACAATTTCGATCAGGATAACCGCTATCCCTTCGCCTACACCTACCGCGATTGGCTGATCAAAGCCTTCAATGAGGATCTCCCCTACGATCGCTTCGTGAAGCTCCAGCTCGCCGCGGACCTGCTCTCGGATCGGCCGGATCATCCGGACCTTGCGGCTCTTGGATTCCTCACCGTCGGCCTGCGGAACGGCCCCGTCGAAACCCTCGATGATCGCGTCGATGTGGTCACACGTGGATTCCTTTCCTGCACGGTCGCCTGCGCCCGCTGCCATGATCACAAGACCGACCCGATCTCCATGCGGGACTATTACTCGGTCTACTCCATCCTGGAGAATACGAACGAGCCGGACGACAAACCGGTGATCGGCAAGCCCTCGGATGAAGGCGCGTTTGCCAAATATCAGGAGGAAGTCGCGAAGCTCGATGAGATCGACCGCGATGCCCGCCAGAAGATCGTCGATCACGTGCGGGCCAAGGAGAACTTCGCCAACTACATCGACATCGCGTGGACGGCCAAGAAGGAGAACTGGGATCAAGGCAAGGCCACGGCCGAGGGCTTCAAGCGCGGTAAGCTGCGCGCCCGGGCGATCATCGCGTGGCGGGATTTCTTGAACGAACAGGCGTGGACCGATTCCGGCTCCGCCAGACTCAAGCAGTGGGCGGCCGAAATGGACGCCGCTGCGGATGCCGCGGCCCGCAAGACCCTCTGCGATGCGCTCGTCGGCGAATGGCTCGGGGCAGGGGAGGGCAGCGAGCTCGCCACCTTGGGAGCGAAGGGGAACTGCCCGCTGAGCTACGATGTGAATCGTATCTCCGAATTCATGGATCAGGAGGATGGCAACCAGCGCCGCCAACGCGGCAGTGCCATGAGCAAGGTGATGGCGGAGCATCCCGGTTCCCCGCCGCGTGCGATGAGCCTGAGCGATCGCAAGGATTGGTCGCAGGCCGTGATCTTCCTACGCGGGAATCCCGCGGCGCGCGGTGATACCTTCGAGCGTGAATGGCTGTCCTTCCTCGGCGGTGGCAAGTTCCCGGAGGGTAAGAACCCGCGTCTCTCCTTCGCCGAGAAGATTGCGGATCCGGCCAACCCGCTCACCGCCCGCGTCTTGGTGAACCGCGTCTGGGCATGGCATTTCGGCGCCCCGCTTGCGGAGCCCGGCGACTTCGGCCCTCAGACTCCGCGTCCCGAACTGTTGTCCCTGCTCGATACCCTCGCCATCTCCTTCAATGAGAAGGGTGGATCGATCAAGGAACTCCATCGCCTCATTCTGACCTCGCGGGCCTTCCGCCTCGGCGCTGTCGGCCCTGCGGAGAACAACTCGATCGACGAAGCGAACACGCGCTTCTGGAAGTGGAATCGCCGCCGTCTTGATTTCGAGACCATGCGCGATCGCGTGCTGGCTACCGCTGGCGCTCTGGATACCAGTCGCACCGGCGGGCGCTCGGTGCGCTTGGAGGAGGAATCCTCCGACCCCCGGCGCAGCCTCTATGCCTTTGTGGACCGCTATGCTCTCCCGGGCACCTTCGTTTCTTTCGATCTGCCGCACCCGGACCACCATAGCCCGAAGCGGGTGGAGACCACGGTGCCTCAGCAGGCCCTCTACTTCCTGAATGGCCCGCTGGTCTTGCGTCAGGCTTCGCGGCTCGTTTCAGATCCGGCCTTCAAGGGACTCGCCGATGACCGCTCCCGGGTGAATGCGATCTATCGCAAGCTCTTCCGCCGCGATGCGACCATGGAGGAGTCTGCCTTGGCGCTTGATTGGCTCGCGACCGCAAATCCTTCCGACTATACTCCGCGGCTTGGCGGTCACTGGGAAGTGCGTCACGGCCCCGAAACCGGCGCTCCCACCGAAGACCTCGCCAGCTTCCCCATCTATGCGGACAATGTCTGGAAGACCGGTCCCGATCCGTCCACCGCACCGATCCGCTGGCTCAATGTGGGCGCGGGTGGTGGTCACGTCGCGGCCAATCACGTGATGGTCCTCCGCTGGCGTTCGAATGGCGCCGGTCAGGTCAGGATGCTCGGCAACCTGAAGCGCACGCAGCAGGGCGGGAACACGCTCGCTTGGCGCATCGATGCCCAAGGCAAACCCGCGGCGGAGGGCAGCCTGGCACCGGATTCATCCATCGATGGCAATGGTCCATGGATCGATGTGAAGGCCGGAGATACCATGGATCTCGTACTTCGCGCCCCTGAGGGCGACTCCTGCGGCGGCGTGGCGTGGAATCTCCGCGTCGAAGGCCGCGAGTCCCCGCAGGCACCGCTCGAGGAGATCGCCAGTTTCAACCGCCAGTTCCCCACCTCGAATGACCCGGCTCCCGGCGCCACCGCCGCCAATCCGTGGGCCGATCTCGTCCAGATGCTCTGGGCTTCGAACGAATTCCACTTCATCGACTAGGGTCATTCCCTCGTTTGCGAACCATCTCATGTCCGCCTCTTCCATCCCCGCGGCAAGCAGCACTTGTAGGAACGGATCCACTTCCGGACTCCGCAGTGGTTTAATTTTCGCGCCTTTTGCGATTTTTCGCGGCTAGAATCAGCAGTTCTCATGTCCCACCACGCCTTCACCGCACAGGACCTCGTCCTCGACCGCCGCGACTTCCTCCAGCGCTGCGGCACGGGCTTCGGCATGCTCGCGCTAGGTGGCCTGATGAGCGGCAGGGCGTCCGCCATGCCCGCTGGTGGTGGCATGCCCGAGCCTCACTTCGCACCGAAGGCGAAGCGGGTCGTCCACCTCTTCATGAATGGCGGGCCCTCGCAGGTGGATACCTTCGATCCCAAGCCCAAGCTCCAGGAGTATCACGGCAAGACCATGCCGCTGGAGGGCCTCAAGACCGAGCGCCCGACCGGTGCCGGTCTCCGCACGCCTTTCGAGTTCAAGCGTTACGGTCAATCCGGCTTGGAGGTCAGCGAGCTCTTCCAGCACACGGCGAAGCATGCGGACGATCTCTGCGTGATCCGCTCGATGCATGCGGACGTGCCGAACCATGAGCCCTCCCTGATGCTCATGAACTGTGGGGATGGCCGCTTGCCGCGCCCCTCGATGGGCTCGTGGATCAGCTACGGTCTCGGCAGTGAGAACGAGAACCTGCCCGCTTACGTTTCCCTCTGCCCCGGCGGTATGCCGATCAAGCGGGCGGAGAACTGGCGCTCCGCCTTCCTCCCCGGGAACTTCCAAGGCACCTACCTCGATAGCTCGATCGAGCAGGTGGACAAGATGATCGAGAACCTCCGCAATCCCGGGGCCCGCGATTCGCGTCAGGCTCGGCAGCTCGAGTTTCTCCGCGGTCTTAATGAGCGCCACCTTGCCTCGCATCAGCACGATCCTCAACTGGAAGCGCGCATTCGCAGCTTCGAGCTCGCCTACCGCATGCAGAGCGAGGCGACGGATGCCTTCGACATCACCAAGGAGCCCCAGCATGTCCGCGACATGTATGGCCCCGGTGCCTTCGCCCGCCAGTGCCTCATGACCCGCCGTCTCCTGGAGCGCGGCGTTCGTTACATCCAGCTCTGGCACGGCAATGGCCAGCCTTGGGACAGTCACGACGACATCGAAGATCACCGTCGCTTGGCGAAGGAGTGCGACCAAGGAATCGGTGCCTTGCTCGCGGATCTGAAAATGCGCGGTCTCCTCGATGAAACCCTCGTTCTCTGGGGCGGCGAGTTCGGGCGCACCCCCGCCGTCGAGCTTCCTCAGGCCGGTTCGAATGCCGGGGTGATGAAGGGGCGCGATCACAACCACTTCGGCTTCACCGTCTGGATGGCGGGCGGCGGCGTGAAGGGCGGCCATGTCCATGGCGCCACGGATGAGTTCGGCTTCAAGGCCGTCGATAAGCCGGTCCACGTGCACGACCTCC
This sequence comes from Luteolibacter rhizosphaerae, assembly GCF_025950095.1. NCBI lineage: Bacteria > Pseudomonadati > Verrucomicrobiota > Verrucomicrobiia > Verrucomicrobiales > Verrucomicrobiaceae > Neoluteolibacter > Neoluteolibacter rhizosphaerae. The sequence continues at coordinate 291,528 of NZ_JAPDDR010000008.1, forward strand.
ACGCCACCATGCTCCACCTCTTGGGCTTCGACCACGAGAAGCTCACCTACCGCTACTCCGGCCGCGACTTCCGTCTCACGGATGTTCACGGCCACGTGGTGAACGACATCATCGCCTAGTTCGGCCCGGGAGCGCGGAACTCCGGCTTTGCGGAGTGGTCCGACACGGATTTTCTCTCTCCTCGGACAAGCTCTGGCCCGCAGAACGAACCTTGCGCGATCTCGCCGTCTTCGCCATTCATCTCACTGGAAGATGAAAGTCGATTGGACCCGCATGTCGGAAGAGTTGGGAGGTGGCGAACGAGGTGGCACGGATCTGGCCGAGCGGGCCCTCGATAGCATTCTCGGAATCGAGCTGATTCACGGCGCGATCGATCACTACATCAACCATCTTCCAGGCTTTGAACTGGCCCGTTCCTTCCTGATTCACGTCAGGTCTCCGGCAGCAATGGATTACTGCTACCGCCTTTACAAGGAGCACCCGGACATTGAATGCCGGCGTGCAGCGGTAGAGCTTCTCAGAATGATTTGCGACCGAAGCAAACTTCCATGGGTGGACGAACTCTTGGAAGATCCCGACCCCTCTATCCAAGCCTTGGGCGCCTCAATGCTCGATCAGCTGCTATTTGCGGGATCTGTTGATGCATCGGAATGCGCCGGGCTTCTTACCAAGCTGCTCCATCATCCCAACGCGCATGTCAGACACTACCACTCCTTGATCATGCAAGCGGCCGCATCCGCTTGAACCCACTTCAATTCCGCCAAGTCAGCGCGCCCTTCGACCCGTCTCCATGGGGATCCAAGTGAAATCCTACCCTGAGGAGATCCATCCAGTGGATTGACATGCAACGGCTTCCTCACTTGGATGCGATTCAGAAATGCCGAGGCATCCTCCGCGAGCCGATATGCTCACTGGGCTAATAAACACTGTTCGGCAGAAAATCTTCACGATATGAATACCATTACCGATTTTGAAGGCTGGCTTGATCAAGTCGATCTCGGCGGAGAAGGCTACGAGGATGTCTATAGCTTGTATCGCTCCGTCACTGACGGCGGAAGGTGGGGCCGATTCGAGTGCAAGCACACTCCGAACGACACCAAATGGTTTGTTACGGCGGATTCGGTTGATGATCACCTGATGCTCGCATCGGAGAAGGCCAGAGACTATTTTCTCGCCTATATTACCAAGGAGCACTGCGGCGACATGGAGATGGAAAGTTGGTACTACTACCATCACGCGATGTCCAAAGATGACTAATCCAAGCCGAACAGGCCGCCTGACCCGCTCCGAGTCGAATTTTCACCGTGATTACCGACCCTAACCCACAGTCATCGCGCGGCTGCCGTCAGGCGGTTGGTGTGCTATGACGTTGTGCCAAAGAATATGAGCGCTGAATACGCGAAGGCTTTTGATGAGGTGACCGCGTTCCTGAGGTCGCAAGGCGTCGAGCCCGAGATTGAGAGGTCCGCTCCGGTGACACTCGAGGAAGTTGCCAGATTTCAGGAGGCGACGGGCATCGAGCTGCCGCCTGCGTTCAGCGAATTCTTTACGGCCTTCGCCAATGGATACGAATTTGCGTGGGATAGCGATGGTGAGGGAGGGGCATTCTCGATGCCGGACCTCGCGACGCTGGCGGATCTGAGAGGAGATTGGGTCGAGCGAGTCTCTGAATTCGCTGACGACCCGGGCAGCATGGACCAATGCGTCGAGCCGGACTATCGCGATGAAGCATTCCGGATCTGGGGCAGGATGAGGTCTTGGGTCCCGTTCATCGAGGAGTCCAATGGGGATTCGTTCTGTCTTGATCTCGCGTCCGGGACCATCGTTTTCGACAAGCACGATTGGTTCGACGGATTCGGGGAAATCGCAGAGACGAACGGCATGATCGCCGGGTCGTCCCTTCTCGATTTCATCCGCACATGGGGCCGGTTCTCGTTCATGCCGCAGTGGTTCACTGATGCCCCTCATCCCGCGCCCCAAACGCACCTTGAATGGATTCCAGGTGACTCTCGCTTTGAACGCGAAAACTAACGGTACAACAAGCCATGGTAGGCAATCCCGCGGGCTGGTCTGCTCCGCTAGTGAATTCAGGCTCCACCTCAGCCCGCTGGTTGCCTACACTTTGAACGTTGGGCCAAGAAATATGACCTCGCCTTTCAACTTCGGACAGCGATTCATCGAGTCGAAGGGACAGCCGATCGCTCACGGAGCGAGCACCGTTCAGATGATCGACAGGTTTCCCGCGAAGCTTGGCGAGGAACTTGAGGTGACGATCGAGTCCACCGCTTCACTCTTCAGGCAAGGAGTGGGCTTCTCGGAAGGGGTGGAGGTGTTTGGCGAGCGCCAGAAGAAGGCCGTCGTATTCGAGCACTTTTCGGTGCCTCCCGAAGAGAGGGAAAGTGTTCGCTCTAGGCTGCCATTCACGTTCACCGTCACCTGCCGGAATCGAACGGGGTTTGTGCAGTTCTACAATATGGCTCTCGTTTCGGGACGCCAGGAGTGGTGGCATGGAGGCTCGGCGATGATCGTCGAGGAGGTCGACGGTGGACGCCGTTATCGCTGCAATGATTTCGAGTTGGATGACGACTTCAACGACCTCATCTTCACCGTAAAACCCAAAAGCCCAACAAGCCGTGGTAGGCAACCCCGCGGGCTGGTCTGATCCAGTGGTGAATTCAAGCTCCACCTCAGCCCGCTGGTTGCCTACACTTTTATCGTTAGGCGGCAACCGAACTGTATGCTTCTTTCCTTCACGATCGATGACGATCTGGCCACTCAGGAGACGGGTGGCGTCGAAGTCACCTTGCACCTAGATACCGGTGAGCGCCGGTGGTGCTACTTCATGACGCCCGCGGCGCTGGCAGCATGCGGTGACTGGATTTCGGGAACCACCGTTAGGTTCCACTATGGGGCTCCGCACATGATTGTGGTTGCGGGTCACCTAGATCGTCCGTTGATCGAGCGTGTGCTGCGGGATATCGACGCGTCTGGGGAGCTCACACAATGCTCACGCAGTTTTGAGGACGCGTAGCCAATGAGGAACACAATAGATGCCGCGTGCCAGCCGCCTAACAAGCAGTTGGAGCGGACGGTCATACGTCGGTGCGCTTGCTGCGCGCTGGACAGCGCGGCACGCCGCCGCTCAACTGCGGCGTTCTCCAAGAAAATGAATTCCGCTGACAGCGCCCACGCCGAGGATCATGTATCCGCGCACAAGCGAAGCAGTTGGCACCGCCGCGAACTCATTGCCGCTCAATGGTGCGGATGTTTCCACTGTTGTGAGATCTATTCGCCTGAGACCATCGATGAATGGGTTGATGACGACGACCAAGGTCAGGGGCAGACAGCAATGTGCCCGAAGTGTGGAATTGATTCGGTGATAGCAGTGGCTGGTGACACCGCCGAAGTTAGGGCGTTTCTGCAGAAGATGCGGAGGCACTGGTTCGGCGAATGAGAAAAAGACCGGAGAACAAGTCGCTGGTGGCAAGCGGCGACAACGCTCCAGTTTGAATTCGAGCTTCCTCTCCGCCGCTGCCACAGCTATTACGTTCGGCTGAAAATGAGCGCCCACTACTTAGCCGATGTGAGGTGAACTGGATTTCTGGACCAACAACCTCCAGAGTCCATGTCCATGAAGTCCAAGCCCCGGAAACGCGATACCCCGGAGTTCAAAGTCCAGGCACTCCAATTCCCAACGAGCATGTCAGACACTATCACCCGCTGATCACGCAAGCGGCAGCATCTGCTTGAACCCCCCCGATTCAATTCCGCCAGGTCAGCGCGCCCTTCTTGAGCGCATAGACGTAGGCGAAGGCCAGGATACCCGCAAAGCCAGCCATCGACACCAGCGGCACGGCATTGCCACCGGCCACCAGATCGCGGAATTGCACCGCCCACGGATACATGAAGACCACCTCGATGTCGAAGATCACGAAGAGCATCGCGACCAGGTAGAACTTCACCGAGAAACGCGGTGAACCTTCACCGATCGGAAGCATCCCGCACTCGTAGGCGCTGTCCTTGATCTTGTTCGTCCGCGCCGACTTTCCGAGCAGCACGCTCAGGGTCAGGCTCACCGCGGCGAAACCGATGGCGACCAGGATCTGGACGAAGACGGGAAGGAACTGCGAGGACATCCGCGCGAGTTCTTAAGGACCGGCCGCCGGGCTGGGGAGCAAAAAATCCGTGTTGGCGCAATTAGCCGCATTGCGGGAATCGCCACACCGGGAAAAAGAAAACCCGCGTCGGGGCAGCCGACGCGGGTCATTCCAAAAGGGGAGGCAAACGGGCACCTTGTGGCGCCTTCTGGCATCAATCTTCCTGCTGCTGCGCGAGGTATTCGCTCGACGCTTCATGAACACGCTTGGTGCCCTTGTATTCCTTGCCGATCTTTTCGACCAGACCGCGGGTCACCAGGTTCTGAAGTTTCTCATAGGCGCGCAGGCGAAGCATCTCCTCGCCACCGCTCACGGCATTGCGAACCTTGAGATTGTCGAACACCCGTTCGAACAGATCGTTGAAGCCAAACACCTTGTCTTCCGCGAGGACGTTGCAGAGCTCATCCGTGACGTGATCGGGAAGCCGGCGTGAAAACCGGGTGCGTTTCGTGGTGGTTGCCATAGCGCCGCAATCATAGCAGCAAATTGCCCGACGCGCGACCCAAAAAGAGTCGTGCATTCAAAAAAATCCTTAAGATTTCTCAAGCAAAATTTTTTAAACAACTCATCAGAATCATGACGTTATGAAAATCAGAGCATGTTTCAAACGGAAACCTGCCGATTTTGGACTAGCGTCCGTCACGCAGGATTCGATTTTCTTCGTCGAGGACGACCTTCTGCGCAAGCACAGGTGTCTCCGAAATGCCGAAGGCCATGATGGCGACGCGTTCGCCCTTTTTGATCCGGTGCGCAGCCCCGCCGTTGATGATGATGTTACCCGTGCCGGCCGGTCCCGGTTGCACGTAGGTCTCCAAGCGGTTGCCGGTGGTAATGGATGCCACCAGCACCTTTTCTCCGGCCCACAGGCCGACCGTTTCCATGAGATCCGTCGGGATCTCGATGCTGCCTTCGTACTCGACGTCGGCGGCAGTGATCATGGCACGGTGAAGCTTGGATTTGAGCACCTGGCGGAACATGGCGGGCGGGAAGAAATCGGGGTCTCGGGGTAGCGTCAAGTGACAAGGAGACAAATCCGCTTATGCGGGTTGCAGTGATTTGGAATCTCGTTCCAGCACCACCGGCGGCGATGGCGAGGCGAAGCCCGCTCCTTCCCCGGTAACGATGTCCATGATCCCGAGGAACACCTTCTCGCGAACCTCTAGGAACAGGTTGAAGTCGCGCGTCTTCACGTAGGCGAAGATCTCGATCTGCAGGGCGGACTCGGTGATCGCGATGAAGCGCACGCGGGCCCCCTCCGCGATGTCGTCCCGCTTGGCGAGCATCTGACGGATCCCCGCGAGAATGGCCCGCATCTGCTGCGGTGAGTTGTCGTAGCTGATTCCGATCGTGGTCTTCAGCAGGATCCGGTCGCGGTAGGCGAGGTTCTCGATCTCCATCTCCGAGAACTTGGAGTTCGGGATGGTGATCAGGGTTCGTTCCGGCGTCCGGATGCGGGTGGAGCGCAGTCCGATGTCTTCCACCGTGCCAGTGCTGTTGCCGTACTTGCAGACGTCTCCCACCCGCGCAGGTTGGTCCACGACCAAGGTGGCCCCGGCGAACAGATCCTCCACCGTCTTCTTGCTGGCGAGGGCGAGGGCCAGACCGCCGATTCCGAGACCGGCGAGCATCGCACCCACATCCACGTCGAAGTTCTGCAGCAGGAAGATCAGGCCGAAGAGGACCACCGCGGTTTTCACCACTTTGCGCAGCAGCGGGATCACCGCCTTGGCGTGGGAGCGCCCGCTCCGGTCGAAGAAGCTCGCGAGCCGGTCGCAACCGAAGCTGGTCAGCCGCACCAGCAGCCAGATGCCCACCACCGTCCATGCCGCGAGCTCGCAGTAGCCGAGAAATACTTTGGTATTCTCCGCCATCGGCATGAAGGAGCGCCCGATCTTGAAGATCCAAACGCCGAAGGCGAATTCCGCCGGGGTGCGAACCGCCCGCAGCAGACCGACGAGGCGGGCGGCACGGGGTTCACCTCGCCGGATCACCGAGTCGGCCACCCGGCCAGCCAGCTTGGCGAGGAGGAACGCCACCCCCACGAGAAAGGGCAGGCAGATCCAGACCCACAACGGCGTGCCGTAATATTCTGCCGCGGCCCACGGGGTGATGGCGAGGGCTCCCGCCGCGTGAAAGAAATGATGCAATCCCATGCCGCTTCCTTTGCGGCACGGGTGCCAAGCCGAAGTTCACTCACCCTGAGAGGGTAATAGGCCGTTCTCGGAAGGTGGGGGATGCAATTTGCCTGTTTGGCAGGGTCCGGAGGGACGGGTACGCAAAACGGCCCGGAGTAGCTCCGGGCCGCTTCAAATCTCGGAAATGGGATCGGATCCTTAGATCAGGCCGGCTTCCTTGAGGGTCGCGTGGGCACCGTTCTTGTTGATCGTCTTGATCGCCTTCGCGCTCAGGGTGAGGCGGACCCAGCGGTTCAACTCGGGAACCCAGATGCGCTTGGACTGGAGGTTCGGAGCGACCTTGCGCTTCACGACCTTGGTCACGTGACGACCGATACCGCCCTTCTTCTTGGCGAGACCGGAACGGTTGATTTTGCCGCCGGAACGGACTCGGCTTCCTCGGATGCTGCAGACGCGGGCCATGATAAGAATTGGAAAGGGGTTGCTTGCGCGGGGCGGGGAGAATGGCGGTCGGCGACGGGGGGTCAAGGCAAATTTTGACGGGAATCGCCACAAGTCGCCGCTTCCTACCCCAGTATGTTTGACGTTTCTAAAAATTTTGGATACATGAACTGCCGTGATCGCCCGCGACCAGCAGCAATGGTTCTATGCCACCCCGGATGGACAAAAAGTCGGTCCGGTGGGCTTTGATTATTTGATCGAGCTCTCCCAGTCGGGTCGTCTGGATCCGCGCAACGATCTGGTCTGGAGCACCGCCTTGAACGATTGGGAGCCTGCCGGCGAGGTCGAAGGTCTCTTCGAGCGCCGGGCGGTAAAGCGGGATTCCGATTCGCTCGCCGGCACCGAAACGCTTTCGCAAACCGGCGAGTACAATGCCGCCCCGATCGTTTCCAAGGGTCATCCCGCGGGAGTCGGCCGGGTCGGCTTCCTCATGGGCGCGATCGTCGTTCCGATGGCGATCGCACTCGGGTGGGGCATGGTGACCGGCTACATTCTCCCCTATGCTCCCGAGAGCGTGAAGCCCTACCTGCCGATGATGGCGCTGCCCTTGGCGAACCTGCTGTCCTTGGTCACCACCATCAAGCGGCTCCAGAACGTCGGCATGAGCGGATGGTGGTTCTTCGGCTTCTTCATACCCCTGCTGAATTTCTGGCTGCTCTATCGCTGCATCGCCTGTCCTCCGGGTTACGCGGTGGTGAAGAAGCTGGGGGCGATGGGTATCCTCCTTGCGATTCTCTACTGGGGTAGCCTCGTGGCCTTCGGCTCGCTCCTGGCTCTCGGTGCACTCGGCTCCCTGGGCGAGTTGAAAAGCTCGGGCACCCTCGACGAACTCCTCAAGCAGTTCAACGAGCTCCGCGACTCGGCGGTTCCGAACCGCTGACCCAGCCAAGCAAAACGGCTTCCCCGCAATTGCCGGGGAAGCCGCTGAAGTAAGACTGAGGTGAGGATTAGTTCTTGGTCGCCGCTTCAGGAGCCGGCTTCACCTCCGCCGCCGGGACGGCAGGCTTCACGGCGACGCTCGAAGCTTCCTTGATCCAGCCCGAAAAGGTGGCGTCATCCGGGATTTCTCCCTTTTCGACCGCTTCGGCGAAACGCTCGAAGGGAACCACCGGGAACTTCGGGTTCTTCGCGGCCGCCTCACGGGCGTATTCCGCGCCCTTCTTGGCGGAGGCTTGGGCCGCCTCCTTCTCGCCGAGTCCCCACTGGAGCTTCACCAGCGTGGGAATCAGGAAGGCCTGCTTGTTCGTCTCCAGCACCGAGGACAGCTCGGTGGCCACTACCTTGCGGAAGCCCGCAGGCATCTCCGGCTCGGAAGCCGTGCGTGCCGCCTGCATGAGTACCATGATGGCAGATGGTTTCCCATGAAGCTCCATGATCTGGGTCTCCGCCGCCGCCCAATCCTGCTTCGCGATGCTGACCTCCATCTTCAAAGCCGTAAGGTTGGGATTTTCCGCATCCAGCGTCCCAAGCTCGCCAAGAGCCTTCTCCATCCCGGCGATGTCCTTGTTCTTCGAGGCCGCGCGGAACTCCTGGAAAACCTTCGACATCTTCTCCTGCTCCGCCTGCTTGGCCTTGATCGCCTCCAGCGCCTTCGCCTCGCCATCACCGCCGGAAAGCAGAGCCTCGATCACCTCTTCGCTGAGTTGCGCCGGGTGGCTCGTGAGCACCACCTTGCCATCC